>JBBPYF010000001.1:0-35358 GCA_038200165.1 Chthoniobacterales bacterium
AAGAGATGGGTCTTTTGTTAGGCAAAGGCGGCCTCCACGGTCAGACCCTTCGCTTCTCGCCACCGATGTGCATCACGCGAGACGACGCTGATTTTCTCCTCGAAGTGCTCGACCGCGCCTTCACCGTGCTTTGATTTTGGAAACTGGAAGCGTCCGTCACATTGGGCGAACATCCGATGTGGTCTCTCTCAACAACGATGCGCTGACAGACAAAGTGCTCATAGGCGAGCGCATCAGCTGCGAGGAAGCTCTCTTATTATATGGGTGGCCTCTGGATGAGCTCGGTGCGCTGGCTGACCAGCGGCGCCAGGAGGCAAAGCGCTTGTCCTACGACGGAGCTGGGGGCGACATCGTCACTTACATCGTCGACCGCAACATCAACTACACGAATGTTTGTAATGTTTACTGCAAGTTCTGCGCGTTTTATCGGACGGAGAAAGATGACGATCATAACGTCATCTCGTTCGAGGAGCTGGATCACAAACTCGATGAACTGTCCGCACTCGGCGGCGTACAGATTTTAATGCAGGGTGGTCATCATCCGGCGTTGAGCTTTGATTGGTATGTCGATTTGCTTCATCACATCCGCGAGAAATATCCGCACATCAATATCCACGGATTCAGCCCGCCGGAGTTCCAGCATTTCGCCGAAGTCTTCGGCATGCCGTTGCGCGAAGTGATCGCGCGATTCAAGCAAGCCGGCCTCGGGTCCATCCCTGGCGGCGGCGGCGAGATTCTGGTCGACCGCGTGCGCAAGAAAATCTCGCCTCTGAAATGCAACAGTGATGAATGGCTGGAGGTGATGCAGACCGCGCACGAGTTGGGATTGAAATCGAGCGCGACAATGATGTTCGGTCACGTCGAGACGGTGGAGGAACGCATCGAGCATTTGCGGCGAATCCGCGAGCAACAGGACCGCAGCGGCGGGTTCACCGCGTTCATCTGCTGGACGTTCCAGCCGGAGAACACGGTGTTGAAAGTGAAACAGAAAACGGGCGTGGCGGAATACCTGCGGATGCAGGCGCTGGCGCGGATATTTTTGGATAACATTCCAAACATCCAAAGCTCATGGGTGACGCAGGGGCCGCAGATCGGGCAGGTGGCGTTGAAGTTCGGCGCCAATGATTTCGGCAGCGTGATGATGGAGGAGAACGTGGTGAGCAGTGCCGGGACGACATTTCGCCTGAGTGCGGCCCAAATCGAATCGCTCATCTGTGATGCCGGTTATGAACCGCACCGGCGCAACAATTGGTACGAGCTGTTGAATTGATGGCACCGCGCCCTCTCCGGCATTGCGAGTGCAATGCTTGCAAGGATTTGTCGCTTGACGATAATCGCCTCCGTACTGACTAATACCGCTTTCCCCGCAGCGGTTTCATTTCTCCGATATGCCTTTTTTCTCGCTACGCCGCTGCTCCCTGAGAATTTTCCTCGGGCTGGCGGTGGCATGCGCATCGTGTGCTCCGGCGCTGCGCGCGCAAACACCGCCGGAAGCAAATGAGCAGCAGCGACCGGGCCCGCCCATCGTCCGCACCATCGATGTGCAATACATCGGGCCGGTGACGATCAGCCGTGAACGCGTGCTGGCCCAGATCAGAACCAAGGTGGGCAAGCCCTATTCCGAGATTGTGGCCGAGGAAGACATCCGCAATCTTTTCAGCACCGGCGCGGTGCAGAACGTGCGCATTTTCGGTGAGCCGATGGCGGATGGCATCCGTGTCATTGTCGCTCTGCAGACGCGGTCGCTTTTGACCGAGATCGAAATCGAGGGCGCCACGCGCATGAGCGCAAAACGATTGCGCAAAGCTCTGGGCATAAAACTCAACGCGCCGGTGCGGGAAGAGGATCTGGAGAAAGGCCGGCAAAAGATTTTCGATACGTATCAAGCGCACGGTTTTACCGACGTGGATGTGAAATTCCGGGTCGAGCCGATCGATGCCAAGCGCGCGACGTCGCGCGTGGTTTACACCATCAATGAGGGCGCGCGGGGAGCGATCAGCCTGATCGATTTCGAGGGCAATGCACATCTTTCCGACAGAGTCTTGCGCAAGCAGATGAAGACGAAGAAGCGATCGATCATCGGGTTCATCGATAAATCGGGGCGCCTGGATGAAGCGCAGCTGCAACAGGACTTGCAAAGCGTGCGCGAGTTTTACCAGAACCACGGCTTCGTCGACATGGCGGTGCGCGACGTGCGCAAGGAGCGAACGACCACCGGCAAATTGCACATCGTGGTGGTGGTGGATGAAGGCGCGCAGTACCACGTAGGCAAAATTTCCGCCGTCGGTTACGAGAACACGACGGAAGAGAAAATTAAGGCGCTGCTGAAAGTGAAGGGGGGCGATGTCTATTCGCCGAAGGCCATTCGTGAAGACGCCAAGAAAATTGCCGATGCCTACGGCGCCGGCGGCTATGTCGACACTGACGTGATTCCCGAAAGTGCGCCGGCGCGCGGCGGCATCATCGACGTCACTTACCGGATCAAGGAAGGAGAACGCGCTTTCGTGGAGCGGATCAACATCGTGGGAAATACCCGGACCAAGGATAAGGTGATTCGCCGTGAAGTGCTCATCGCCCCGGGCGATGTCTTCAACACCGTGCGGGTGGACACGAGCAAGAAGCGTCTGGAGAATCTGGGATATTTCTCCAAGGTCGAGGCCTATCCGGTCGACACGGGCGTGGAAGGCCGCAAGGACCTGGAAATTCAAGTCGAAGAAAAGCGCACTGGCTCGCTCAACTTCGGCGCCGGCTTCAGCACGGTCGACAGCCTCATCGGGTTCGTCGAGCTGACCCAGGGGAATTTCGATATTACCAACTGGCCGAATTTCACCGGCGCGGGACAGAAGTTCCGCATCCGGCTGCAAGGCGGCACCCAACGCAAGGACGCGGAGGTGACGTTGACCGAGCCGTGGTTTCTCGATCGGCCGCTGTCTCTCGGCGGCACCGTCTTTTATCACGAAGCGACCTTCCTCAGCAATCTCTACGATCAGCGCACTTATGGAGTCTCAGTCGAGCTGCGCAAACCGCTGCGGCCTTTCCTTTACGCGACGCTTGGTTATTCACTCCAGAACTTCGATATTTACAACGTCGTCCTCGGCGTCTCGCCTGACATTCTGGCCGAAGAGGGTAGCTCGACCAAGAGTCAGGTTAGCAGCAGCCTGATCTGGGACAGGCGGGATAGTAACTTCCTCACGCGACGCGGAGAACGTGTGGCGCTGACTACTTATTTGGCCGGTGGCTTTCTCGGCGGGACGGAGCAAATCTACGGCTTCGATCTCGAGGGCTCGAAATATTTTCTGCTGCCCGGCGATACGATTCTGTTGATTAACGCGGAAGCTGCGGTCGTAGACAACTGGGGCAATGGCAGCCGCGTCCGCATTTTCGATCGGCTCTTCCTCGGCGGTTCGAATAATCTGCGCGGTTTTGAGTTTCGCGATATCGGACCAAAAGACAGCCATGGAGAACCGCTGGGTGGTAAGACACTGGTACGCGCCACCGTCGAATACACCTTTCCGATAATTGAAAAAGTGCGCGGTGCCGTGTTTTACGATACGGGCTTTGTCGAAGGTGACGCCTATGATTTCGGCACCAGCAACCTCGCTTCTGACGTCGGCATCGGCATCCGGCTCGATTTACCGGTAGGCCCGCTGCGAATCGACTACGGTTATCCAATAGAGAAAGCCGGGACACACAAAGGCGGCCAGTTTAACTTCAACGTCGGCTATCAATTTTGAACAGAACCAACCACTGGCAGTCTAAAGCCACTCCAACCAACCTGAATCATCCTTTATGAAAACTTTTTCTCTCGCGCTGGCCACGGCCCTCGCTCTCCCGCTAGTCGCGTCTGCGCAAGGCCCGCTCAAAATTGGCACCGTCGATATGAACCGCGCCTTCAAGGAATACAGCAAAACGAAGGAAGCCGAGGCCAAGATCAATGCCGCGCGCGATGCGGCGAAAAAGGAGTTTGATGATCGAGCCGACGCTTACAAGAAGGCGCTGGAAGACGTCAACAACCTCAACAAACAGCTCGAGGCTCCCGCGCTCAGCGCCGATGCGAAAACGCAGAAGGCGAAAGATCGCGATGACAAAATCGCCAACGTCAAAAACATGGAACGCGAGATCACCGAGTTCCGGCAAACGCGCGAGCGCCAGCTGCAGGAACAGGCGATGCGCATGCGCGAAGGGATCGTCAAAGAGATCACCGACATCGTGATGGACAGAGTCAAAAGCCAGAACATGGACCTGGTCTTCGACAAATCGGGCATGAGTCTCAATGGCGTGCCGCTGGTGATGTATGCGCGCGACAACTATGATTTCACCAATGATGTCGTGGCCGCTCTCAACAAACCGGGCCGCGTCAGCAACGTGAACACGGATGCGACGCTGGCCAGCCCGTCGCCGGGGAGGACCACTTCGCCCGCGGGCGCGCTGCATCTCGGCTCCCCTGCTGCGACGGCCACACCGAAGAAGCCATAACGGTTTCGCTCCTTTGGCAAACGCACGCAGGCACTGGCCCGCGTGCGTTTTTGCTTTTGTGATCACGCTCGCTCGCCGATCACGGCGCGGTCTCGCATGCGCGGTGGCGAGCGCAAGCGGCATATTGTTGTCGAGCTCACTTCTGGCTGCGCCGGAGTGGACTGGTACACTCACGCGCGACCCACGCGGGAATTTTCCGGAGCTGCGGCCGGTGCATGCCACCTACGCCTTTAGCTGGAGCGGAATCACCGCCGCCAGCGCCGACATTTACTTTCATCGCGGTGATGAAAACAGTTTTGTGCTTGAGGGACGCGGCCGCACGCTTGGTCTGGCCCGCGTGCTGTGGAAGTTCGATCTCAGCTATCGCTCAGTGGCAAATGCGCAAACTCTGCATCCGCTCGAGACGCATCAAATCGAGACGGCGCGAGGCAAACGCATCGAGACGTTCCTGAAATTTTCAGATGCCGGCGTCAGTCGCACGCGCACCGAAGGCAATCCGCCCAAGCCGAGCACGAAGGAGTTTGGGCTGGAGAATTTGCACGATCTCCACTCCGTTCTGCTCTACATCCGGAGCCAGCCGCTGCGTGACCGCAGCAGTTATCGCGTCGCCGTTTATCCGGCAAATTCTGCCTACCTCGCGACCGTTACCGTGAGCGGACGCGAGCACGTGCGGGTGCGCGCCGGCAGCTACAGCGCGATCAAGCTCGACCTGCAACTCCAGCGCATCGGGAAGAAAAATGAGCTTGAGCCGCACCGGAAATTCCGCCGCGCCAGCATCTGGATTTCCGATGACAATGACCGCATCCTGCTGCGCGTGGAAGGCCAGATTTTCATCGGCAGCGTGACCGCCGAATTGCAGTCGGTGCGCTTCGAAAATTCCTAATGAATCCACTCGCCGCGCACGGGCGGCTCAGCCACCGCGCGGCGCCGCGGCAGGTGGGGAGCATGTTGACGGGGCAGAAGTCCGAGCGAGGCGAGTGTATCCATATCGAGCCGGCCGGTTGGTTCAAGGCCGAGGCGTGACTGATATTCGCGTAACCCGAATTCCACTTCCGGCCCAAAGACGCCGTCGATTTCTCCCCGATACAAACCGCGGCGGCGCAAACTTGTTTGCACGCCGAGGAGCACCTGGCGCTGCAATTGCGGCGGCGCGGTTGCATAAGGCGTGTTGCCGAAGACGTCGCTCGCCACTGCCGCAGGTGGTGGTCGGTATGCTCCGGGCGGCTGAGAAAGCGGCGCGCGTGGAGTTGTCGGCGCCGCGAGCTGCGGAGCTTCAGTGGGTTCTTGCTCCGCCTCGTCCCGCTCACGCGGCGCGTTCCGCTGCGGGGCCGGCGTCCCCGTTTCCACTCGGGCCGAGGAATTCGAATTCAGCGCATGCAGGGTTTCATCATTCAGCTCGCCCGTGACCTGCAATCCGTTGCGAATCTGGAACCGACGAATGGCCGCGGTCGTATCGGCGTTTTTCTCGCCGGTAATCTGCCCATAATAGAATCCCTGTTCCTTCAGCGTTTCCTGCGCCTGCTGAATGGCGCTGTCCCCGGGCGCGATCGGCGCCAGCGCCAGCACGAAGAACGCAGCAATGAATCTCATGACCTGCATTTTGACGCCGTGGTATTCGCCTTATTCAGCAATCCAAAATCCCAAATCCCAAGTTCCAAATCCCAAAGAAGTTCCAAATTCCAAGCTCCAAAAAGGGCACGAGCCTCCGGCTTGAACATTGGATGTTGGGATTTCTTTGGGGCTTGGGATTTGTTCATCAACGCCCCTTCAGCGTCTCGCGGTACTTTACAATCCCGGAGCTGATCGCCGCCGCCAGTTGCTCACGGTAATTCTCATCGCCGAGTTTCCCAACGTCATCCTTGTTCGTGAGAAAACCACCTTCCACCAGCACGGCCGGATGGCGCACATTGGCCAGCACGTAAAATTGCTCCGCTTTCGTGCCGCGATTGTTGGCGTGAGTGCGCACGACTAATTCCTGCTGGATGAACCCGGCCAGACTCTGGCTTTGCACATTCGGCTGATCGGCTGAAATCATCTGCAAAAAAGGAAGCCAGCTCGCGAGGCGCGGTCGACCGCTCGTTTGTTGCGAAGCGAAATACGTTTCCACGCCGCTGGCGACAGGGCGCACGCCTTCATTCAGATGAATGCTGACGAAGACGGCGTCGCCGGCGCGATTCGCCAGCGCCGCGCGATCAGCCAGCGCGACATAGGAATCTCCCACGCGCGTCATCAGCGTGGCCACACCGCGCGAGGTGAGCAGACGCTCGACGCGGCGTGCAATATCGAGCGTCAGATCTTTTTCGCAGACGCTTCCAGCCATCGCTCCGGAATCCGCCCCGCCATGGCCGGGATCGAGCACGACGAGCGCGAACGGCTCCGTCGCACGGTGCTGGCGCTCGACTCGCGCAATAACGGGAGGCGCGGGTTGCAGCACCAGCACGACAAATGATGCGATGAGCAAGGCCAGGCCCAGCCACGCAATGGTGTTCGTGATACGCGCGCCCAGCCGCGGCATCATCATGCTTTTGCGGTCAACGGCGCGAGCTCACTTTCGCCCAGAGCGCGGTATTGTTGCGCCGGACGTACACTCCGGTCGAGCACCACTGCTTCGATGGCGCCGTCCCGCGTCAGTTCACTGCGCTGAGCGCGAATCTCTTCACGGCTCGGCAACGCACTCCCTTCCTCCACCACTTTCTGGCCCATCGTCCACGCGTCCAACGCGAGCTCGAGCGCATCGCCGAGCGTTTCGTCGCCGCGGTGTTCGGCCACAAGGAATTGTTCCATCTGTTCCGCCGATTTCTTCGTCGCCGCCAGAACCGCGAAATGTGTGCCGCTAATCTTTCCCTGGCTGATCGCGCCATCATATTCCACGCGCAAAAAAAGGTCCTCCTCGGGCGTCGCTCCGATCTCGGCAAAGAGCAGACGCGCCAGAAACGGGGCGCCGTAGATTTGCTCGAACGCATTTTTCATCACCGGACTGAGCGAGTAATAGGCCAGCCGCCGCAGCGAGACGTCCGCGGCCGAGCGCGCGAATCCTTCCGTGCTGGCCAATTCGATCGCCGCCATGCGCAGGCGCTCGATGTCACCGGGATGGCCGATGGCGCCGAGCGCGATGCGATCGTAAATCTCAAAAAGCTTTTGCTGCCCGACGGTGAACAACAAAATGCCACCGGCATGGGGCAACGCGATGATGGGACTGCCAGAAGAAAGCTGCGTCTCGATGTAGTCGCGTCGCGTCGCGATCGCTTCCACCCAGCGATACGGTTCTTCGATCATGCCACGCGTTTGTGAAACAGCGCCGCGATCTTCTCTGCCGGCAGCGTGCTGATGCCCTGAGCGGAGACGATTTTCATAATGGGAAAAATCCTGGCGTGCCGGTCAATGCCGCCGGTGGCCGTATCCGCTTCCGACGCGGTGTCGAGGGCACGCAGCGCCACCACCACGGCTTCGTCTTCGCTGATTTTCTGCAGCGGCTTTTTGCCCCAGGTATTTTCGTAATACAAAATGCCGCGCACCGCCGGCGAGCCTGAGCCGGTGGCGGCGAAATCGGTCGCTTCGAATTGCGCGCCCATCGCATCGTAAAAGTAAAGACGGGCCGAGGGCGCTGCCTTGGCGTCGAAGGTGGCAAAGATCGGCACCACGATGCCGACGCCTTGCATGACGAAGCCGAAATTATCGCGCAGCAGTTTCGAGAGCGCCCGCACTTTGCCGTCCACACTCATCTCCTGCAATTGCGTGCGTCGGAAAAATTGAAACGAGTGCTCGAGCACGCGCGCCATTTCCCAGGCCGTCGCCGGCACACCCGCGATGGCCATGATCGAGTGGCGATCGATTTCCAGAACCTTGTCCGCGCGATCGTAAACGACGGTGTTGCCCGCGGTCGCGCGCCGGTCGCCGGCGACGAGCACACCATCGGCGAACTTGAAGGCGAGAATGGTCGTCGATTGCGTGGCGACAATTTCGCCAGCGGCGCCTCGGCTCATCGTTGCCGGAGGTGCAAGCAAACCGCGTCGTCGCAACAGCGCCGGGAAATCATCCGCGCCGCTCGGGGCCAGATCGAGCGGCTGCGCGCTCACGTCCATTACTGGCCGGTGCGCTGCCGGTAACGCTTCGATTGGTTCGGATCCACTTTGCGCATTTTCTTCAGCAGATCCTTCGTGTCCGGGCGCGAAATATCGGGCGAGCGCGGCCCATCGCCGTCTCCCTGCTTCGGCCCCCACGGCACCGGTTCCACCGGCTTTTGAATGCGCTCCGGCATCGGTGTCCAAGCTATCAAATATCCACCATTTCGCAACCGGGGTAGAGGCGCTTGTGCCAAGCGCCGGAGGCTCGATGCAAACCGCGCTCGGCGTTTGACGCAAACGCCTCTATTCCGGCTCCACTCGGCGAGAGCGTGCCGTCACACGCCTTGCCAGCCTGTTTCGGCAATGGCAAACTTCCCGCAATGAGATTTCTACTCGTGGCGTTGCTCCTCACCTCAGCTGTCCTTCACGCACAGACGCCGGAGAGTTCCCCGGCGCCATCACAAATCGACGCGCTCAGCAAAAAAGTGGACGAGATCAACACCAAGATCGACGCGCTTTCGCAGCAGCTTTTGAAAATGGAACAGCAGATGTCGCGTCCCGGCGTGATGATCGGCGAGGCTACGCCCGCGTCCACGGCAATGCCGGTGGCGACGGCCTCAGCAGCGATCGATGCGTCTCATCCGGGCAGCACCACTCACGTGGTCGCGCGCGGGGAAACGCTCACCTCCATTGCCAAGCAATACAAAGTGGGCGTGGAAGACCTTCAAAAATTCAACCACATCGAGGACGGACGAAAATTGCAGGCCGGCCAGACCGTGCTCATTCCGCCCGCTGGCTCGACCGCTTCGCCCAGTGCAACACCGTCCCCATCGGTGGGCGAATAGCTATGGAGACGACGTGGTATCTGTGCAAACACGAGGACCGCGGTCTCTTCGGGCCGCTGCCATTCGAGCAGTTGGTGCGCTGGGCCGCGAGCGCTCGCATCGCCCCGCAGGACCTCGTTTCGCCCGATCAGGAAACGTGGATGAAAGCACCTATGCTGGCCGAGCTCGGAATGGACTGGCTGGTGGAAGTGACGACGGAGCGTTATTACGGGCCGACCACGCTCGGCGCCATTCAGGAGTTTGTCCGCCTCGGGGAAGTGACACCGGATAGTTTCGTCATCAACGCCCGTGATGGTTCACGGCAGCGGATTCGTGAAATCGAGTCGCTCTCTCCCGCGCCGGCCGAGGAGGGGAATGGCGCCGGGGGTGAATCACCTGCGGCCACGCGGATGTCGATAAATTTCGAGGAGCGCATTCGCGATCTCGAGCGCAGCCTGCGCGAGGAACGCAGCGCCTTGAAAGAAGCGGAAGCACGTTCCCGCGACCTGGAGGCGCGTTACCAGAAACTGCTCGCTGCCTCACCCGAGCCGGGATGAACGCGCCGCCGGGCGCGATGATTTAAACAACGGCCGGCTCACCCTCCGGTGTTTCGAGCAAACTTTGCTCGCACAGCCGCGCGTACTTTCCACCGAGCGCAAGCAACTGCTCGTGCGTGCCGCGCTCGATGATCTGTCCATGATCCATCACCAGGATTAGATCCGCATGCACGATGGTGGAAAGGCGATGCGCGATGACGATGGAAGTGCGGTCGAACATCAGATTCTCCAGCGCTTCCTGGATGAGCCGCTCCGTCGCCGTGTCGACGCTCGCCGTCGCTTCATCCAGAATCAGAATCGGCGGATCCTTCAGCAATGCGCGGGCGATGGAGAGCCGCTGTTTCTCGCCCACGCTGAGCTTCACCCCGCGCTCGCCCACCACGCTGCTCAACCCCTGCGGCAGCCGATCGATGAAAGGCCGCGCATTCGCCGCTTCCGCCGCCTCCAGCAATTCTTCATCGGTCGCGTTTGGTTTACCCATTTGCAGATTTTCGCGAATGGTGCCGTTAAAGAGAAAGCTCTCCTGCGTCACCATCCCGATCTGTTCCCGCAGCGTGCGAATGCTGAAATCGCGGATCGAATTTCCATCGATCAAAATCTCGCCGCGATCGAATTCGTAGAAGCGCGTGAGCAGATTGATGAGAGTCGATTTGCCCGCACCGGTTTTGCCGACGAGCGCGATCGTCTCGCCTGGACGCGCGTGAAATGAGACGTCGGTCAACGCCGGGAGCTCACCGCCGTAGCTGAAAGAGACATGCCGGAACTCGATCTCGCCCCGAATTTGGCCGGCAAATGTGCGCCCACCTTCCGGCTCGGCCGGTGAATCAAGAATCTCGAAAACGCGTTCGCCCGCGGCGCGTCCGGCCTGCACCAGCTGATTGAGCTGATGGAGTTTGCCGATCGGCTCATAAAGGAATTGTGTCAGCATCAAAAGCGCGATCAGGTCGCCGAGCTGCATCGCGCCACTCGCGGCCGCGCGCGCGCCCACCGCCACCACCGCCAGCACGCCGAGTGAGCCGATGAGATACATGGAGGGATGGTAAAGCGCCCATACGCGCATAACGACGAGAGTGGCGCGGCGGAGCTCATCGCTAGCTTTATTGAAGCGGCTGTGTTCGTCGCGCTCGCGCACGAAGCTTTTGATCTGCCGAATGCCTGAAAGATTATCATGCAACAACGAATTCATTGCCGAAGCCGCGCGACGCTGGAGCCGATAACGCCGATGGGCCGTGAAGGTGTACCAAAGCGCGCCAGCGGCGAGCAACAGCATCGGGGTGATCGCCAGCAAGGTGAGCGTCGTGCTCACATAAAACATCACCCCGAGCACGATTACCACCTGGAGCACGGCGACTGTGCCTTGCTCGACTCCGTCGATGAGCACGCGCTCGACCGCGCTCACGTCCTCCAGAATCCGCGTCATCAAATCGCCGGTGGCCCGATTGTCGAACCAGCGCAACGGCAATGTCTGGATGTGTGAATACAGATCGCTGCGCAGATCGAAAATCACTTTTTGCTCAAAGGTGTTGTTGAGCAAAATCCGCAGCGCGTCCATTCCCTGTTGCACGACGAAAGCGAGCGCCGCAAACCAGATCAGCGGCATCAATCGTTCCGCGTGATGGTCGCGCACCACTTCATCGACGATGCGCTTCGTCACCGCCGGAAAAACGATCACCAGGAGCGTACCAATGATCGCGCAGGCCAGCGTCGCGATCGCAAGCAGCGGGTAACGTTTGAGATAAACAAAGACGCGCCAGACCGTTTTCACTTCTTTTCAAACTCAGTGACGCGCCAGAAGTTTCAAGTTCCCGTCGGCCCGAGCGCAGGGAAGCGCAGTCGAGGGATCCCGTGGCGCTATGGTGAGACCTGCAATGACGGCCGATCAAACATGATCCCCGCCATGTTTGTGCCGGTTCTTAAACGTCAGTTCGGCAATGCCTGACTTGTCGAGCTCGCCCAGGCCTTCCTCGACCATCGCGTCATATTGCTGCTTGGTTGCGCGCGCAAGCGGGAGATCAAGCCCGACCTCGTTAGCCAAATCGAGCGCGATGCCGCTGTCTTTCGCCGCGTGCGCCGCGGAAAAGAAGACGGAATGCTCCCGGTTCTGCATGTCTTCGCCGTCGGTTTGCAGCACGCGCGAGGCGGCGCCGGTCTCAGAGAAAACTTCGCGCAAGGCGGTGAGGTCGAGCCCGAGCGCGTCACCCAGGCCGAGACCTTCCGCCAGTCCAGCGGTATTGATATTCATCACCATGTTGGCGAGTGCTTTGACCTTGGCCGCTTCGCCGCTTCGACCGATGTAGCGCACCGTTTTGCCCAGCTTTTCCAGGATCGGCTGCGCCGCGCGATAGGCCTCTTCGCTGCCACCGCACATCAAATAGAGCGTCCCATCCCGCGCCTGCGTGATGCTCGAGGCCATGCACGCTTCGAGTGCGCGCGCGCCCGCTTTCGAGGCAAGCCGCTCCACTTCCACGTGCACCCCAGGCGTAATGGTCGCACAATTGATGAATAATTTTCCGCGCCCATTCACCAGCAGACTGTCGCCTGATTCAGCAAAAATCTGCCGCATCGCCGCGTCATCACTTACGACGGTGATGATCACGTCCGCTTCCGCCGTCACATCGGACAACTGCTGACACGACGCGCATCGCAGTTCAGTCGCGAGCGCAGTCGCGGCCGCGCGATTCACATCGTAAACAGCCGTCACCTGAAAGCCGCACTCGACTAGCCGCCGAGCCATATTCGCGCCCATTCGACCCACCCCAACAAAACCGATGTTCACGGCATTACCTCCCTCATTGCTCATCCTTCTCCTAAACTGTCATCCTGAGCGGAGCGAAGGATCTCTCGCTCGGCGGTTGATTCGAGAGATTCTTCACTTCGTTCAGAATGACAGTTGCCCGGCAAAGAACGGGTTGTGCTCCCGTTCCTCTCCCACCGTCGTGAGCGGCCCATGGCCGGGACAAATGATCGTCTCATCCGGCAGCGTCAGAATTTTCTCCAAATTGTTTCGCACCGCGTTTTTGTAGGACACGTTTCCACCGCCCATAGAGCCGGCGAAAATGGAATCCCCGACAATCGCGACCGGTCGCGATAAACCGGTCACGAAATAGGTCATGCCGCCGCGCGAATGGCCCCAGGTCGAGAGCGAGTCGATCTTCAATTTCCCCACTTCGAACTTCCTGCCTTCGCTAATTCCCTCCGTACCCGGCGCCGACTCCCGGCTCGAGATGTAAACCGGCGCGCGCGTCGCTTTCACCAGCCTCGCCAGGTCGGCGACGTGATCCGGATGTGCGTGCGTTAGGAGGATCAGCTTCACTGTTAACTCTTCCTTTTTGATCCGTGCGAGCATTTCGCCGCAATCGGCGCCGGTATCGAACGCGACAGCCTCATGCGACTGCGGATCCCAGACCAGGAACGCGTTCACGCGCATGTCATGAAAACGTGTGTTGAACATGGCGAGGCCGTCGATTTCCCGCGCCTCCGGTTGATAATGCTCCTGCGCCAGATCGCAAAGAGCGCGCGCCGCCAGCCCAAGCACCGGCGCAACACGAAACAGCGCCAGCTCGTCGAAGTGTCCGCCGCGCAATTTTCGCAATGCAGTCGCATCGATCCGCGCCTTCTCCGCCACTTCGGAATCAGAAATGCCCAGACCGCGTTGCGCCTTGCTGATGACGTCACTGAAATTGTCCTCGAGTGGTATGGTCATGGCGTTCACACCGCTTGCCGCTCCGGCGCGATGCGCAAGTCATCGATAGCGCGAACCGCAAGCTCCTCCATCATGACGGCGGCATCGCTGACTGTCACGCTTTCCCCGCTCTCCTTCTCGATCGAAGTCATCGTCACGTTGGCGATGCCGCAGGGCGTAATTTGCGCGAAAGGCGAGAGATCGCCGCGCACGTTCAGGGCAAAACCATGCATCGTGATCCAATGGCGCACCCCGACACCAACCGACGCGATCTTACGCTCCTCGACCCACACCCCGGTGAGACCATCACGTCGCCGACCTTCGATCCCATATCTCGTTAGAAACTCGATCAGCAGCTCTTCGATCCAGCGGAGAAACTTGTGCAAATCCTGTCCGCAATTTCGCAGATCGATGATCGGATAACCGATGAGTTGCCCCGGCCCGTGATAGGTCGCCTGGCCCCCGCGATTGATCTGAAAGAGCGGATGCGACAAATGCGATGCGCCGCGCAAACTCGTCTGATCGGGCGTGCGCCCGATGGTGTAGACGGGATCGTGCTCGAGCAGCAACAAAGTGTCGGGTGACACCGCATGACCGCGTTTCTCCGCCACGATTTTTTCCTGCAAGGCCAGCGCGTCGGCATAGGCCATTCGCCCCAGCCAGCGCACGTCGAGATCAGGTCGCGTCTTTGTAGTTCTTAATCCGCGTTTCATCCGTGTAAAGCCGTGGCTGAAATTCAGATCTGAGTTGCCGCCGAGATGCCGAGCTGGTGCGTTTCAGCCGCCCGCAGATGGGTCAGCGCAATCGCGAGCGCATCAGCACAATCTGCATCCGGTGTTTCCGTTAATCCAAGCAGCGCCCGGATCATAAACGCCACCTGGTTTTTCGCGGCTGCGCCCGTGCCGACGGTCGACTGCTTGACCCGGGTAGGCGCATACTCGAAGACCGGCAGACCCTTTTCCGCCGCCGCGAGAATGGCCGCGCCGCGGGCCGCGCCCAGAGTGATCGCCGTCTTGTAGCTCTGCACGTAAATCACCGCTTCGAGCGCGCAGCAATCCGGCTCGTGTTCGCGGATCAATTGCGCCAGCCGCTCACGAATCGCGACAAGGCAGGCCGAGGATCGCAGCGCCGCCGCGTTATGAATCGTCTCGTAAAACAGCGCGCGGGCCGCTCCATTGCTCTGCTCCACAATGGCCACCCCGGTGTGTCGCAGCGAGGCATCAATCGCGAGCACGCGCATGGCTCAATGTTGAACGAAACCGAGCGCGAGAAAAATGCAGCCGGCTGCCCCAAGGAGCATACTCACCACCCAATACCGTTTGCGCCGCGTCAGCGCTGAGATCGCTCCGATGGCGATCGCTATTTGGAACATCGTGACGCCGCGCGCGAAAACTTCGTGCTGATGAAAGTCCGCCTTCGCTTCGTTTTGTTTTTGCTGCGCTTCTTTCTGAATCTCCGATTGCTCGAGCGCGTATTTCGCTGCTCTCTCGCGATCGGAATCATTCACGCTTCCACCAAGCGACATCTTCGCATCGAGCACCGCCGCCTTGATCCCTTTTGCCTGGTAAAACGCCCATTTATCGGACGATTCGATCTGGCTCATCATCGCTTCGTTCGCGCGATTGCCCGAAAGCAATCCCGCGATCGCTGCCAGCACCGCGAGCACAGCCGTGCTCAACGCCACCCACGAAATCCAGCGTTCCGCGCGATGATGAATCTCCTCATGCAACTGTTCGAGCGGAACCTCGGCCTCTTCCACGTTCTCTAGCTTAAAATCGCGCGCCGCCTGTTCAAGATTCATCTGCGCAATTGCGAACATAGCGAGGATTCGTTAGCTCTGGCGGATGGCCTCGGGGTCAGCGTCTATCGCAAGTCGTTTGCGAAGTTTTTTTGCCAGCCTCGGCCCCGGTTTAATAACGGGTGCAGCGGACGACGATCCATCCGGCATCGCCACCTACTCGAGTGCGGGCGCAGCTCTGGGCACATCGCTGATTTGGACGGCGCTCATCACCTGGCCGCTCATGGCCGCCGTGCAAATGATGTGCGCCCACATCGGCATGATGAGCGGCCGCGGATTGGCCGGGGCATTTCACCACAAGCTCGCGCGACCACTCATTATCATCGCCGCCTGCGCGCTTTTCGTCGCCAATACGATCAACGTCGGCGCTGATCTCAGCGGGATGGCTGACGCCGCGCAAATGTTTAGCGGCATTAGCTCTCACGTTTTCATTTTCATTTTTGGAATCGCCATCGCATTCGCGACCATTCAGTGCCGCTACGAGCAGATCGCGACGATCTTGAAATGGCTCGCGCTCGTGCTCTTCGCTTACATCTTTACCGCACTGATTGTCGGACCCGATTGGAAAACCGTCGTGCACGACACGTTTATTCCCACTCTGCCCAAAGGCCACCAGGCGTGGTCGATGCTGGTGGCAATCCTCGGCACCACCATCAGTCCGTACTTATTTTTCTGGCAGGCTTCGCAGGAGGTGGAAGAAGAAAAAGCTGCCGGGCGCCGCATGCTGGCGCGCCGCCAGGGCGCCACCCGCCACGAGCTGCAAGTGCGCGGCCTCGATGTCGGCGTTGGCACATTCTTTTCCAACATAGTCATGTTCTTTATCATTTTGACAACGGCGCTGACGTTGCATCGCCACGGCATCACCGACATTAAAACTTCCCGGGACGCGGCCGAAGCACTGCGACCGTTTGCCGGAAAATTCGCGGCTGGCCTTTTCACCTTTGGCGTGATCGGTGTCGGATTTCTCGCGATCCCTACATTGACCGGCTCCGCGGCCTATGCGCTGGCCGAGACATTTGGCTGGCATCAAGGTCTTGGCCGCAAATTAAAGACCGCGCGCGCATTTTATGCCGTCGTCATCGTTTCCACTATCGTCGGCATCGCAATGGATTTCTCCGGCATCAACCCCGTCAAAGCGCTTCTCTGGACTGCCATCATCAACGGCGTGCTCGCGCCTTTTCTTCTCGTCGGCGTCTTGTTAGTGGCCACTGATTATAAGGTCATGCACAAGAAGCCGAGTTCGCCGCTGGCCGTCGCCACTGTTGCCCTGACGACGCTGCTGATGTTCGCCGCCGCGATCGCCATGTTCGTTTTTTAAATTTCGCCGAGATGTTTGCGCAGCAGCGAGTCCAGTTTGCGCGGCTGAATGCAAAGGTTGCCGTCTGGCGTCGTGCGGCGGGCATTTCAAAGGCCTTTCTCGAGCGAAACGGTTTCGCAACTCTTGGCAAATTTCGCGATCAAAAACTTCTGCGGGTTCCTGACAAAAACATCACGCTCACGTCTTTCAGGTCGGCGGCCATGAGCGCTCGTCAGTTACTCCAGCACCCCACGGAAACCGCGATCGAGATCGCGCCGGAAGGGTTCTGTAGAAGGAAAAGAGAAACGCTTCGCAGCGAGCCAAAACCGGATTCGAAGCCGATGGGCGCGGAATATTGTTGCTGGAGCGGCGGGGCATGAGGCTGTCACTTTACCGGAAGAAGGGGATGCCGCGCGAGAGCCGCCGCGCGGCCGAAAGGCGGCAAGAAATTCGCCGACCTGCTCTGGCCGGATCGCGTGCTCATCGAAATGAAATCGCGCGGCATGAAGCTCGAGAAATACTATGACCAGGCCTTCGATTACTGGAGCCACATCGTCCCGAAGCGGCCTCCCTACGTTATCCTCTGTAACTTCGACGAGTTCCGGATTTACGATTTCAACACGCAGCTCTTCGATCCCGTCGATTGCATCCCGTTAGGCGAGCTGCCCACGAGCATCAGCGCTTTCAATTTCCTCCTGTCGACGCCCAAGACTCCGATCTTCGAAAACAACCGCGTCGAAGTGACAAGACGTGCCGCTGACTTAATGGCGCGAGTCTTTCGCGAAATCGTCTTCCGCGGCGAAAGGCGCGAACGCGCGCAGCGTTCATCCTTCAATTGCTCGTCGCGATGGTCGCCGAAGACATCGGCCTCTTGCCGCGCGACATTGTGACCGACCTGCTTTACGAAACCTCCGAGAAAGGAGCCAGCTCCTACGACCTGTTTGGCGCGCTCTTCCGGCAAATGGCATCGGAGGAACCAGCACGCGGCGGGCGTTTCGAGACTGTCCAGTATTTCAACGGCGGTCTCTTCGAGGTTGTTGAACCAATCGACTTGAAGCGGGCGGAAGCGGTGCATGTGTCGATCGTAAACTGGACGAAGCTCAATCGCTACGTTATCGACTTCGAGCAGCGCGACCGGTTTGAAGCCGAGCAATACCGCGAAGCATTCGACTGGGTTACGAAACATGCTTTACCCGACCGCACACGCAAGGCCGAAGAAGGCAAAGATGCGGCAGGAAAACTTCATCCACATCATCGCGCATCCCGCGCGCGTTGGTGGCAGCTCTCATTCGGGCGTCCCGAGATGCTATCGATTATCAAACCGCTGAAGTTATCTCGCGTGCGCCTATGTAAAAGCGGCCGATCTTCATGTTCGTTTCGTCACAAATTCGACCGAGCAACCTGATTCAAGTCTTCGGCTTCGAGGATGATTATAGCTTCGGCATTCTCAGTCCGGCTTGCACTGGCTCTGGTTCACCACGAACTGCGGGAAGTTGACTGCCCGATTCCGCTAGAGCGCCGAAGCAGTCTTCGACACCTTCCCGTGGCCGCAGAATCCGACGCTGGAACAAATCAAAGCCGTCGCTGCAGCCGCCGTCGAGGTGCGCGCTTTGCGACACGAAGAATGCGGAAGCTGAATTATTCGCTGCGCGCCCTGTATCGGACTCTCGAACAGCCCGGCGATAAATTCCCTCCGCGAAGCCAACGCGAAACTCGACACCGCGGTTCGCGCCGCCTACGACATGCCCGAAGATGCCGACCCGCTCGCCTTCCTCCTCGAACTAAATCTCGCCTGCGCGGGGAAAGAAAAAGCCGGCCAGAACATTACGCCGCCTGGTTTGCCGCTGCCGGCTAACGAACAGCAGGAGTTTGTGACGAAAGACTGTATCTCGTTACCGAGACCGAGTGGCTGTGGCACAGCCGTAACGTGACGTTCGGCGAGATTTGATAAGTTCGGTCTTCCGGTCGCCGATATTCAATTCGCGTGACCTCGTCCAGATGTTGGTCTTGTAAGCCTTCTCCCATCCACGCGCCGAGGTAGTTAAACCAAACCTTGACTTTGTTTATGCGAACCTCATTAAGACGGGCGACATGAGCCCCCTTTAAGATGTGACCCGCTCCAAAAAACAACGGGTCTTTATCAATCGCCTCTGCAATCGCGCCTGAGAATAATTCGACCTCTTTCGGATAGGATTCCTTCCCGAGCGCAAAGCGGACACCGAAATTTTCGAATGCTATTTTCGTGGCCTTTATTCTTCGCAAATGGGCGAAATGAAGGAGAGACCGAAGAGCGTTAATCCAGTGAAAGGCGCGGCTAAAACCAAAGGCGCGTTGTTGCTCAATAGAAAAGAAAATATCGTACGCGAGAGCGCGCTTCAATCGTCGTTCGTTTACTAGTCTTTCTCGTGGTTCCTTTGCTCGTCTTGCTGCTGGATTTGCGTTTCGCCGGCATACCAAGCTTCGTATGGCGCCGCTTCGCTGCGGGTTATTCATCATCGGTTAATCGTGGATATTCGTTAGCCGTATCAAGCTGCCCCACCCGCGTTTGGCCGATTCTTCCACAAGGCAGTTTAGGAATCGCGCTGGCGGCGTTCAATGGGATACTGCGCGAGTTCCGTGCGCCGGAAAGAACCTTAGTCTTCGCGCGACCGGTAATGATTTGCTCCCGCGCTGCGGGGCAGATTCCGTTTGAACAGCGCCGCGCGCGCGAGCAGCGTACGCGGTCCGAGCCGGACTGGCATTATGTCTCGCGAATACACGCTCCAACACGCCCCCCATGCTTTCGGCGGCGCCATCGACTATGCCAGGGAGCTGAACGAGCAACAGCTCGCGGCCGTGACCGCGGCGCCCGGGCCGCTGCTGGTTATCGCCGGCGCCGGTTCCGGTAAAACGCGCACCCTGACCTATCGCGTGGCGTATCTGCTCGAGAACGGGATCGACGCGCGCAACATTTTGCTGCTCACGTTCACGAATAAAGCGGCGCGGCAGATGCTCGATCGCGTGGCGAATCTCCTGCCGGTGGACGCGGGCGGCATCTGGGGCGGGACGTTTCATTCGATCGGTAATCGGATGCTGCGACGGCACGGCAGCGCGCTCGGGTACTCCAGCGGGTTTACCATCATGGATCGTGAGGATCAGAAGGATTTGATCACGACCGTGGTGGCGAACTCCGGGATTGATCCGAAAGAAATGCGTTTCCCGAAAGCTGATGTGCTGGCCGACATTTTCTCTTTCGTCGTTAATACGGAGCACTCGCTCGAGGAATTGCTCGCGGAAAAGTTTCCTTATTTCCTGCCGTTGCTCGAGCCAATCAAAGACGTGCACGCGCGCTACGAGCGGAAAAAGAAGGCGACCAATTCTATGGATTTCGATGATCTGCTGGAGAAGACACTCCGCATGCTGCTCGAGCACGAGCACATCGCGCAATTCTACCGGCGGCAGTTTCAGTTCGTACTCGTGGATGAATACCAGGACACGAACAAGATTCAGGCAGACTTCATCGATACGCTCGCAGCCGAGCATAAGAACGTGATGGTGGTGGGCGATGACGCGCAATCGATCTACTCCTGGCGCGGCGCGAACTTCCAAAATATTCTCGAGTTCCCCAAGCGCTATCCCGACGCGCAGGTCTTCAAGATCGAGCTGAATTACCGGAGCGTGCCGGAGATTCTGGAGGTGGCGAACGCAGCCATCACCGCGAACGTGCAGCAGTTTAAAAAAAACCTGAGCGCGGTGCGCGAGTCGAATGCGGTCAAGCCGGCGCTGGTGGCGTTGAATGACGGCAGCGAGCAGGCGCAGTTCGTGGCGCAACGAATTCTGGAGCTGCGCGACGAAGGCGTGGAACTGAATGAAATCGCGGTGCTTTATCGGGCGCATTATCACGCCATCGAGCTACAGCTGGAGCTGTCGCGCCGCGGGATTCCGTATCAGATCACGAGCGGGATCCGGTTCTTCGAGCAGGCGCACATCAAGGATGTGGCGTCTTTCATCCGGTTTGTAGCAAACCCGCGCGATGAAGTGGCATTCAAGCGCATGGCGCGATTGCTGCCCGGCATCGGGGGCAAAAGCGCGGAGAATCTCTGGAGCGCGTGGGAAAAATCGCTCGATGTAAATGGCGACGTCGTCTCGTGGAGCGAGCGATTGCTGAGTCTCAACGTCAGCACACGTTCCCGAAAGATGTGGGAGCAGCTCGCCGCCACGCTCGATGAAATGGCGCCGAGTGGAAAACCGAATCCGCCGAGCGAGATGATCGTTTCGGTGGTGGAAGCGATTTATGACGATTACGCCAAGGCGAACTTCACCAATTACGAAATCCGCCGCGAAGATTTGAATCAGCTGGCGGCGTTCGCGCGGCAGTTCCGCGATGTGCAGGAATTCCTCTCGCAGCTCGCGCTCATCTCCAACGTCGACGCCGAAGCGGCGCCGAACGCAGCAGCTGACAATGAAGCGGTGAATCTCTCATCGGTGCACCAGGCCAAAGGACTGGAGTTCCACACCGTCTTCGTCATCTGGCTGACCGATGGAATGTTTCCGAGCAGCCGTTCGCTCGAGACGCGCGATGCCATTGAAGAAGAGCGCCGTCTGTTTTACGTCGCGATCACGCGCGCGCGCGACGAGCTTTACCTGACCTACGCGCACATGCGCCTGAACGTCGGCTACGGCGACGTCTTCCAGCGGCCGTCGCGCTTTCTAAAAGAAATTCCGAGCGAGCTGGTGGAAGACTGGCAAATCAGAAGGAACTGATTTTTTAGCCACAGATTGACACAGATAAATGCTGGACATTGAGGGCGAAGAGGGAGGCACGTTCCCGCATAAGGAGCTGACACGAGCGATCATTGGTGCTGCGTTCGAGGTGCACAATGAGCTCGGATATGGATTTCTCGAACGTGTTTATCCTCGAGCGCTTCAGGTGGAATTGCTGCGAAGGGGAGTAAGTGCGCAACTCAGAGAAAAGAATCACTGTCCGCTACAAGGACGTAATCGTCGGCGAGTACGATGCAGATCTTCTCGTGGAAGACGCCATTCTCATCGAGGTTAAAATCGCGGCTCAGTATGACAAGCGTGACGAGGCGCAATTGCTGAACGAGCTGAGGGCGACCGGGCTAAAACTCGGCCTTCTCCTGAATTTCGGACGAACGAAGGTGGAGTTTCGCGGCTTCACTTTCTGATCTGTGTTTCATCTGTGTCCATCTGTGGCTAAATGAATTTGTCGCCCGAGCAGAAAATCCCGGGCGTGCTCGCGCCGCTGTTTGCGCTACGCGGCCAGGATGATCTTGGCATCGGTGACGTGGCGACGTTGCGCGAGTTCATTGATTGGGCGCGGGAGAATGGATTCGGTCTGGTCCAGATGTTACCGATCAATGAAACGGGTGAGGACAATTCGCCGTACAATGCGATAAGCTCGATGGCGATCGAGCCGACGACGCTGGAGTTGAAGCCGGGCACACCGGAGGAGCTGACACGCGAAGATTACGACCGCGTGATGGCAAAGGAGAGGCTCGCATCCTTGGGACGCGGTGGTGTTAATTACGCGCGCGTCCGCAAATTGAAACAGCGCTTGCTTGAGTGCGCGTTCCAAAATTTCGGAACGAACGGAAGCGAGCGTCGCCGTGAACAGTTTGATGAATTTTGCCGGCGCGAAGAAGGCTGGCTGGAGCCGTACTCATTTTTCCGCGCACTCATGGAACTGAACGGCGAACGCGAAGCGTGGGATCAGTGGCGAGCGAAACATCGCGACGCGACCTCGGCAAGAGCCTGGCTCGGAGCGAGTGAGCAGCGCGAGCAATTCGCCGCGCGCGAAGATTTCTTCCGCTATGTGCAATGGATCGCGGATGAGCAATGGCGCGCCGTCAGCAAGTACGCTGAGGAACGCGGCGTCGCACTGATGGGCGACATTCCGTTTGGCGTCAGTTACTACAGCGCCGATGTCTACACCCACCGCCAGATTTTTCATCTCGACTGGTCCGGGGGCGCGCCGCCGGAGCCGTATTTCAAAGACGACGAGTTCACGATGAAGTGGGGCCAGAACTGGGGCATTCCGGTTTACGACTGGCCGGCCATGCGCGCCGACAATTTCGCCTGGTGGCGGCAGCGCACCCGCGGGGTGAAACGCATCTTTCACGTTTTTCGCATCGATCACGTGCTCGGGTTTTATCGCATCTACGCGTTCCCGTGGCGGCCGGAGCGGAACGCCGAAATGCTGCCGCTTACGCAGGAGCAGATGCTGGAGAAAACGGGCGGGCGGGCGCCGCATTTTGCGCCGCGTGATGACGAGACGCCGGAGAATTGCGCGGCGAACAAGCGCGAAGGCGAGGAGTATTTGCGCGTGGTGCTGGAGGAGAGCGGCGCGACCCGCGTGGCCGGCGAAGACCTGGGGATGGTGCCGAAATATGTGCGGCCAAGTTTGCGATCGCTCAGCATTGCCGGGTTCAAGATTCCGCAATGGGAGGTGCACGACGGTGTGGTCACGCGCGGCGAGGAATACGAGCGGCTTTCAGTGGCGACATACGCCACGCACGATCACAAACCAATTCGTGAATTGTGGGCCGAAGCGCATGACCCGAAGGCACCGACGCGCGAGCAGGCGGCGGAAGATTTGCGCAAGATCGCGCAGTTCGCTGCGATCGAACCGCGGGAAGGACTCGAGTACGAGCGCGATTTCTATCCGGCGATGATGCGCGCGCTCTTCGAGAGCAACTCGTGGATCGCGGTGGTGATGATCACCGATCTGCTCGCGCGCAGGGACCGGTTCAATATTCCGGGGACGGAGGGAAAGGGAAACTGGACGCGGCGTTTGTCGAAAACGATCGCGCAGATGCGCTCGACTCGCTCGATCCAGAAGCGAATGAAGGATGTGCGGGAGCTGATCATGAAAAGCAATCGGTCATCCTGAGCGGAGCGCCAGCGCAATCGGAGGATCCCGTGGCGCCACACTTCAGCTGACTTCCACGAGATCCTTCGACTTCGCGTCGCTTTGCTCGGGATGACAGGACGTTTATTCGCGATTACAAAGTGAACATGACTTCTCCCATCAAAATCGCCGTCACGGGCGCGGCTGGTCAGATCGGTTACGCGCTCGTTTTTCGAATCGCTTCCGGCGCGATGTTCGGGCCGGAGCAGCCGGTTGCACTGACGTTGATCGAAATTCCGAATGCGCTTGGCGCACTCGATGGCGTGGTGATGGAGCTGCACGATTGCGCGTTTCCGCTGCTCAAATCGATCACGCCGACGGCTGATCTGGACGAAGGATTCCGTGATGTGAACTGGGCGTTACTCGTCGGCAGCGTCCCGCGTAAAGCCGGCATGGAACGGAAGGATTTGCTCGGGATTAACGGCAAGATTTTTATCGGGCAGGGTCAGGCGATTCAGAAAAACGCGGCCGTCGATGTACGCACTCTGGTGATCGGAAATCCGTGCAATACCAATTGTCTCATTGCGATGAACAACGCGCCCGACATTCCGCGCGATCGCTGGTTCGCCATGATGCGGCTCGATGAAAACCGCGCCCGCGCTCAGCTCGCGCACAAGGCGGGCGTCGACATCACGCGCCTGACGAACATGACCATCTGGGGAAATCATTCCGCGACGCAGTATCCGGATTTTTACAATGCGCAGATCGATGGGCGCGCGGCGAATGAGGTGATCGGCGACGAGGAGTGGTTAAAGGGGCCGTTCATCCAGACGGTGCAACAGCGCGGCGCCGCCATCATCAAGGCGCGCGGGTTGTCCTCGGCGGCATCGGCGGCGAATGCGGTGATCGATACTGTGCGCTCGTTGACGACGGAGACGCCAGCGAATGACTGGCACAGCGTGGCGTTTTGTTCGAAGGGCGAATACGGCGTGGAGAAGAATCTGATCTCGTCATTTCCGGTGCGGGTGAAAGGCGACAAAGCGGAAGTGGTGAGTGGTGTGCCGGTCAATGAATTCAGCCGCGGCAAGATTGAGGCGAGCGTGAATGAGTTGAAGAAAGAACGCGAGATGGTGAAGGAGATGCTCGGGTGAGAACGTTTCAGGTCATCTCGAGCGACAGTCGAGGGATCCCGTAGCGCCACCTGTAAGGTAACTTCCACGGGATCCCTCGGCTGTCGCTCGGGATGACGAGTTGTGCGCTCGACTTCGAAAAAGGCCAAGGCAAAACTGGTGTTATGAAACGTCGATTGCTTACTCTCCTGATTTCTTTTGCTGCCGCTTCCGCTTTCGCGCAGAGCACCACCGAAAATCAAGTGCTGCAGTTCGAGCGCGATGTCTGCAAGGCATTCCAGCAAGCCGATATTCCGACGCTGGAGAAAACACTGACGGATGATTTCACCCTCACGCTTTCGAACGGCAACGTCAGCACGCGGGCGGATGAGATCGTCGAGTTGCGTAGCGGCAAGGTGCATTACGATATTTTCGAGAACGCGGGAATGAAGGTGCGGTTTTACGGCGATGATGTCGCGGTGGTCATCGGGCAAACACGTGTGAAAGGAACGTCCGAAGGCAAGGCGTTCGATCGCACTGTGCAATTCACCGACACGCTGGTGAAGCGTGATGGCCGCTGGCAGATCGCGGCCGGGCATGTGTCGCGGCTGGAGAAATAAGGAAACGCCGCTGGCCCGAGCGCCCTCACCTCAATCCTCTCCCCGAGGGAGAGGAGGACGCGAAGCGCCTGGTGAGGGTAATGCGATGTGCGATTCTGTAGCGGAGTGTCTGCCGCCGAGGACGGGCGGCAGCTACAATCAATGGCGCGAAGGGCGGATGCGGAGGAACATCTGTAAGCCGTAGCCGGGATCATCGCCGTAGATCGCATCGAGTTTCTCGGATCGATGGCTGATGGTGAACTGACCGCCGAGACCGATATCGATGCCATCACCGTGGGTGAGATCGCGCACGTAACCGACGGACGCGGAGTAAATGGCAAAGATTTCATCGTGGAAATCCTCGGGTAGCGCGAGTTCGTGCGCTGATTTCTCAACGTATTCGAGCCGCGTGTAAAACGTGTCGCGGCCGCGCTGATAATTTGATTCGACAACGAAGGACTGCGTTTTGCCTTCGTGGGTCTTGTTATTCTGGCCCCAGGCGAATGTGCTGGCCCAGTTCGCGTCCCGGCCGAGCGGGAGATTGTAAATCACCGACGCAGTGGTGCGATGCAAATCGACATCGGGCTCGAGCGCTTCCGGTTCTTTCAAATAGCCGTGCGAAATTTGCAGCGCGAGATTTGCCGTCGGGTTCCAGGAGACGCGCCCGCTGGCGGAATCGAAGCGCGGCTGGTCGAAATCGTAGCGATTTTCGTCGGGCTCGTGTCCGGTGAAAACGCTGCCTTCGACTTTGAGGTTGCGCCATTGCAGAGCGGCGGTGGCAACACCGAAAGTGACATGTGTGGAATCCTGCCAGTGGTGCGCGATGGGCGCGTCGGGATCGTCCATGGCCGAAGGCCGATGCATGAAAGTGGGCGGACCGAGCGCAGGCTCGCCCGGGTAGCCGAAGTAGAGTGAAGCAGAAAAGTCGTCGGTGAATTTTTGTGAGTAGGAAACAGACAGTTCGCTGAAGAGATCGTGCGGATGCTGTCGATCATGCAGCGGCTCGTCCTGCCACGATTCGCCCGATTGATAAAGCAGCGGATAACCGCGGCCGCCCTCGGTGAGCGGGTCGAGGCTCATCATCAAGCGCGCGCCGAGCTGCGCGTTCTCGTTAAGCGGATGCGAGTACATCGCCATCATCCAGTTCGGCGCGTCGATGCGATCGTCGCCGCGGCGTGGTGCTGACGCTGGTGTAACGCGGAAAGGCGGCGCCGTGGAGCATGAGGGTGTCACCGCCGAGCATGAACATGCGTCCATACATGGGCGAGGAATCCGGAAGCCAGCTCGTGCCGGAACCTTCGCGCGACATCGGGTCGGTGAGGTTGATGGATGATTGCATGGTCATGCCGTGTTCGGGCGAACTCGGCTCGTGGTGATGCGGTTGAGGTGGCGGTGACTTCTTTTTCAGGGGCACCAATTCCATGCCGCATTTGGGACATTTGCCTGGTGCATCTGCGACGACTTCGGGATGCATGATGCAGGTGTATTGCTGTTGTGGCGAAATCGCCGGCGAAACAGTTGCTCGCTGTTGCTGAGCTGCTGCGGAGGCAGCGAGCAACGCTATTGTAGCTAAGAATGGGATGTAAACTTTCATAGGTTCGAAGATTAAGGATGTGTGAAGCAGCCACCGATGTTCACGGGCTGGTGCACACGTTTTTTGCGGATGGAAGCCCGCCGGATTTACCAGCGGGCTTTGCCTAATCGCGCCGCGCCGTTATCGTGCGCAGCAGCTGCTGCCGAAACAGCAGGCTCCGCCATCGCAGCAATCAGCGCTGCGTTGAGTCGCAGTCGCCGTGCCGATGAAGGCCAGAGCAGTAATGATCATTAAAAGGTACTTCATAGTTCCTCCTGTTAAGTGAAGTGATTTCTCGCTCCGAAGAGCGAGCCGGCGCTTGCCTGAAGATCAGGCGCGCGGCGGAGGAACAGGAGGACGCGATGAGCGGGAGCTCTGAGTCACACTGAGATTGGCGAGAGTTTCACCTGCGCTCCGGCTAAACACGTACGCGGGAGGCGAAACGTGGATGAGCGACAGCGCAAGAAAACAGGCGGCGCAACATTGGCGCTCCTGCGAGCTGGCGGGCTTGGACGGCTCGCTCCCGCAATCGCGGCCGTGTGCCGGCATATGAGCGCAACAGTCGCTTTGATGAACAGGCGGTGGCATCTCCGCGCGCATCGGCAAGGTTAAAGCGAGAATTGCCATTGCGCAGAGCAGCCACAGGCCACGCAGCGAGCGATTAATCACGGTGACGAATCTAATGCAGCGCCGGCTTCATTCAACCCGCAGGCGAGATAATGGCTTTCGAATGCGAAGGGAAAATAGCGACAGTTGTCCGGTGAACTGGGCGCTGCTCGTGGGGATCGCTCTGTTGGCGCTGACACTGGCGGGGTGTGGACGCGCTTCGAATCCGGAGGCGACGATTAAGCGCGCCTACAACTGGTATGTCGAGACGGTGAAGGGTGCGCAGGATCCATGGCAGCGTACCCGCACGGATCTCCATCCCCTGGTGACGGAGCGCTTTCTCAGCGGGATCGAGAACTTGCGGCCAGAGATCGACGGCAGCGAAATCCTCGACCGAGAGACATCCGATACGCGGTTAACGGTGGAGGATGTGAATATCAACGGCACGAGCGCGACGGCGCACGTCATCTTTACCGGGCGCATGGTGGGCCGCCAGCGGCTGAATATCTATCTGGTGCAGGATCATGGAGATTGGAAGATCGATGATGTGAAGCCGATCGAAGCGCAGTAGCTTGCAGCCGGTGTGGCTAGAGCTGTGGCTCGTTAGGTTGAGCGCGGGAGGTCACCAATACCTTGTTCGCCGCACGCATCGGAACAGCCGGCCGGTTTCGCGACCGCGCAAGCGTCGCGTAGGCACTGTCTTCCACCCACGGGTAATGATCGCTGGCAAGCTCGCCCCAGGAGAGATGGCCCGAGTGTCGCCAGCAATCGAGCACAATGCCGGTGCGAAAGGGTTGCCCCTTGGCGGTGACGACGACACAATTGTGCTCACGCCAGGTGCGGGCGCGCGCTTCTCCCCAGTGCAGTTCGAGGCTCGTTAGCTTCAAAGCGTCAAGGCAGGCAAGCAAATCCTCCGCCCACTGGAAACAGAGACCGCGCTTTCTGATTCCGGTGTTGACGAGGAAGTTGTGAAACAGCGGTGGACCGACGACGGCATAATCACGCCGGAGCTGAGCGGCGGTGCGATAGGCGCAATCTGCGACCTGGTGCGCTTCCTCGGTGCGGACACTCGGCGCAAGCGCGGCAATCGAACTTCGCAATGAGTCGCTCGGGTCGGCAGCGAGCGCGTCTGCTTTCGGCAGCGCGGCGAAAAGCGCAAGGACCGCAGCGAAAATCCGAGCCCGGAACATCGATTGCATCGATTAAAGTAGAACGCGGCGGGGCAAAGTCACGGGACGGGATTAGCGGAAGACGGTGGTTCCCTTCTGCCGAACAGCCAATGGATGGAACGTTGGGCTATTCGGAAATTTGCGCAGCGAACAGACTACTTCTTGCGGGTGTAGTCGATCTGCATCGTCTTCACTTCCTGACCAGCGCGGTCCTCATACCACTCGAAGGTCATGTGATTCTTATCGGCAATCTTCATTACCTCCCGGACCTTTGTCTTCATCCCTGGCATCATTTCTACTTCCGAAGTGTAGGTGAACGTTTTGCTCGCCGGGTCATAGTCGCCTTCCGACATCATGATGCCGGTGCTCATGTTATCCATCCAGGTGCCGACGAACTTCTTCTTCGCATTATCGTAACCTTCCATGCCGTGGCCCTTGAACTCGAAGTCCTTTAATTTGCCATCGGCCCCGGGCATTTTCATTTTGCCGGTGACATCCATCATGAAATAACGGCCGCCCATCATTGATTTTCTGACGGCGGTGCCGCTTGATTTCATGGGAGGAGCGCCTGGCGCCATCCACATGGTAACGGTGTAACTCCAGGTGCCGTCGAGATCGGCCAGCAGTTTGTGGTTTTCGTTGAGTTTCGCCAATTCCATCATCTGGTTCATCATCTCGGCCTCATTCGGCTGACCGGCGGGGGCCGCGATCGGACTGGTGGCGACGGCGGCGCTGGTTGCACTGCTGCTCGCGGCGCCACTCGGACTCGGAGCTGCGCTCGGCGACGTGCCGGTCTCCTGTGCGAGCAACGGCAGCGTGATTGAGATTAAAGCCAGAGAAAACATGATGCGTTTCCCCTGGCTGGTCGGTTTGCTTAATACGCGGGTGTTCATATCTGCGATTCTTTCCAGCGGCGGCGATGCGTCAAGCCGAACGCATCCTGTGCTAGGGCAACGAAGCGATGATTCGCGCCAGCAAAGGCGCCGGCGCGACGCCGAAAAGGAGGACGACGGCGGCGAGGATTGTGACGGTAAAGGATTGAAGGAAACTGCGGGAGGTTGAGCGGTTGAGAGGTTGAGAGGTTGAGACGGACGGTGGATCGACGAAGACCGCCTTTAGCACGATGAGATAGTAGTAGAGCGAGATGAGGCTGCCGAAGAGCGCAAGCGCGACGAGCCAGAGTAGACCGTGATTTACCCCGGCGTGAAACGCGGCGCTGAAGAGGTAAAATTTGCCAAAGAATCCGGCGAGCGGCGGAAGTCCGGCGAGTGATAACATGAAGATGGCCATGCAGCCGGCGATGAGCGGCGAGCGCGCACGCAAACCGGAGAAATTCGCCAGGTTGTCGCCGCCGCTTTCGTTACGCACGAATGCGCAGACGCCGAAGGCGCCCAGCAGCGTCACCGCGTAAAGGGTTGTGTAAAAAAGCGTGGCGGAAAATCCATCGCGACCACCGGCGATCAAGCCTAACAAGGTGTAGCCGGCGTGCGCCACGGCCGAGTAAGCGAGAAGTCTGCGCACATTGGTTTGAGCGAGCGCGACGAAGTTCCCGAGCAGGATAGAAAGGGCGGCGAGCACAGCCAGGAGGGGCGACCAACCGCCAATCATGGCATGCCAGTCTGCGCTGCCGCGAAGCGGGGCAAAACCGATCAGGACGATTTTCCCAAGCACGACAAACGAGGCGACTTTCGAGCCAGAGGCGATGAAGGCAGCGCTGGTGACCGGCGCGCCCTGATATGCGTCCGGCGCCCAGAGATGAAACGGTGCGGCCGCGATTTTGAAGGCGAAGCCGACCAGCATCATGACGATGCCGGCGGCCAGGAGCGGTTGGACAATTGGCGCACCGCGGAGGTCTTGTGAGATGAGCGCGAGGCTGGTCGCGCCCGACATGCCATAAACAAGGCTGATGCCGAAAAGAGTGAATGCGCTCGCAGTGCTGCCGAAAAGGAAATATTTCATTCCGGCTTCGGCTGAACAAAGATCGGTCTTGTCGAAAGCAGTCATGACATAGAGCGACAATCCGAGTAGCTCGAGGCCGATAAAGATTGTGAGTAGCTCCTTGGAGCTAACAAGAATTAGCAGCGCGAAAGCGGCGAATAAAATCGTCGCCAGGTATTCGGCGCGATGTAGCAGCGAGTGGTCGGCTTTGCTGAACAAGATGGTGAACAGCGCGAGTATCAGGCAAATGATTTTAAAGAGCGAAGTGAGCGGTGAGATCACCAGCATCCCGCCGAATAAGGTAGCATTCGTCGGGAGAAGGAGGACGGCGGCGATGGCTGTGAGTAGTCCGAGGAGAGCCAGCAGAGTAGGAGCCCTACTACTCCCGGCTAAGCCGAAGCCGAGAACGACCAGGGCCGTGAGGACGACAATCTCTTCCGCTGAGGCGAGCCTGAGCAGATCGAGATAGCTCATTGCAGGAACCTCATGGCTTGCACAGCAGGCATGATGCGGTTAAGCAGCAGCGACGGATAGATGCCGACCGTTAGGGTCGTGAAGATTAACAACCCTGCGCCAAGCTTCTCGGGTAAGCTAATTGGCGCAGCGTTGCAGCTGCCGCCGCCCCCTGCGGCAGGCACCGCATCGCTAAAGAAGCTCTTCTTCAACGCGCGCAAGGTGAAAGCGCCCACGAGCACCATGCCGAGACCAGTGATCCACACCGCCAGCGGGTAGGTTTTCCAAGCTCCAATAAGAATAATGATTTCAGCCGCGAACCCGCTGAATCCAGGAATACCCATCGATGCAGCTGAGGCGATGACAAAGGCGACGGCAGCGAAGGGCAACGTGCGGCTGAGATTCATCGAAGAGAGCGCATCGAGATCGCGCGTATGAGTGCGGCGGTAGATCATCGTGCCGGCAATGGCGAAGAGCAGTGCGCCGATGACGCCATGGGAGAACATTTGCAGGACCGCGCCCGAGACGCCGAGCGCATTGGCCGTGGCGAGACCGAGTAGAACGAACCCCATGTGGCTCACGCTGGAGTAGCCGATGACGAACTTGAGGTCGCGCTGACGCAAGGCGACAGCTGCGGCATACACGAGTCCGACGACGGCAAGCAGCGCGAGGTAGTTACGCCACATGTGGAAACCGTCCGGAAAAATGTTTATGGCGACGCGAAGTCCGCCGTAAGCGCCGAGCTTCATCACGATCCCGGCCAGCAGCATGGAGCCGGCGGTCGGGGCGGCGACGTGACCGGTGGGCGCCCAGGTATGCAGCGGCCAAATACCGGCAAGGATGGCGAAGCCGAGGAACAGAACAGGAAAAGCCCAGGCTTGCAGCTGTGATGGGAATTGGAAATGCGCCAGCTCATTCAGATCCAGCGAACCCGCGCTGGCATAAGCGGCAAGGATTCCGATGAAGACGAGCGCGCCGCCGAAGAAGGAGTAGAGCGTCAATTTCATCGCGCCGTATTCCTTGTTAGTCGAGCCAAAGATGGCGATGAGGAAATATTTCGGGACGATGACCAGCTCGTAGAAGGCGAAGAAAAGAAATAAATCGGCGCTTAGAAAAACGCCGTAGGAACCGCCGACTACGAGCAGGAGCCAGAAATAGAACTCGTTAGCTCGCTCGCAGACATCCCAGGAAAAGAGCACAGCACTGACCGCAGTAATGCCGGTGACGAGACACATGGTGAGGCTGATTCCATCAGCGGCGAGGTGGTAGTTCATGCCGAGCATCGGCACCCACGAGACGCGCACGATTGTTGTTAAGGGCGCAGACGCGATGTCGTGGCAAAAGAATGCGCCGCAGCTAATCGCCGCGCCGGCGGCGGCGGTGGCAAGCGCGATCCAGCGAGAAAAAACACGCGGCAAAAACAACAGGAGCACTGCGCCGCCGAGTGTAAGGTAAATTGTCCAGGCGATCATCGGCGCTGGCGCGTGCGGTAGCGCGGGACCGTTTCGCGCACGTGAAAGCCGATCTCGCGCCGCGGCTTCTGCGGCGGCGCCATCAATTGCCTGATCGCTTCGATGATGGCGGCAATCTCCTCATCGTGTTTGCCGACATGCTCTTCCAGTTGGGCAAATTTGCGCGCCAGTTCACGATTCGTCTCCAGCATCTCGCGCAGCTTCACGAACGCGCGCATGATGGCGATGTTGACACTGACCGCCGGCTTGCTTCGCAGCACACTCGAGAGCATCGCCACGCCCTCCTCAGTAAAGACGTAGGGAAGCGCGCGGCGACCGCCCCAACTTGACATTCCAAATTGGAATCTCAAGTTGCGCACTTCTGCTGCGGTCAGCCGGAACATAAAATCGTGTGGAAATCGATCGCGATTTCGACTCACGGCCTTGTTCAGATTACTTGTGGTGACGCCGTACAGCCGCGCCAAGTCAGAGTCGAGCAGCACTTTTTCTCCTCGGAGCCACAGAATGGTTCGGGCGATTTGCTCCACCGGCACGATTTCTTTGTTCATCAATTGTTCGTCAAGCAAACAGCCGCGCCATTTGCGTGACGGTTGTATTGAAAACATTAAAGAGAAATTGCGGGGCAATGCCGATGGCGAACATGAGCAAAGTGATGGGAACAACGACGAGCTTTTCTCGGCCAAGCAGGTCAGGAAAGGCGTTGCATACGTCCGTGGCCGGTCCGCTGAAGAGAAGTTGCATGGCACGTAGGAAAGTGATGGCCGTGAAGAGGAGCCCGAGGATTGCGATGGAGGTAAAGGCAGTCGCCACGGCGAAGGAGCCTTTGAAGATGAGGAATTCGCCAATGAATCCGTTGAGGCCGGGCAGCCCGAGCGAGGAAAACATGGCGACGCTCATCCAGGCGCAAAGTAGCGGAGCGCATTGCATCAAACCGCCAAAGTCGTGAATGCCGCGTGCGCCACGGCGTTGCTCGAGGAGACCGACGAAGTAGAAGAGCGCGGCGGCGGTGATGCCGTGGTTGAAGATTTGCATAAACACGCCGCTAAAGGTGGCGTGCAGATCAGCGGTTGAACCGCTCGTGGCAGAGATGGCGAAGAGTGCGAGCATGCAGTAGCCGAGGTGGCTGACCGAGAGGTAGGCGACCATGCGTTTGAGGTCTGATTGCGCCCATGCAGCTAACGAGGCGAAGACAATCGAGCAGAGAGCAAGCGCGAGCAGCCACGGGCCGATGATCCTGAGCTCGTTAGGAAAGAGCGGGAGGAGGAGACGAATGAATCCGTAGAGGCCCATCTTCGACAATGCGCCGGTGAGTACCATAGACACGCCGGTCGGCGCGGTTTCATAGGCGTCAGGCAGCCAAGTGTGAAATGGATAAAGTGGGACTTTTACGGCGAGGCCGAAGAAGATACCGGCGAAGGCGAGCCAGCGCAGATTACCCTGAAGAAATCCCGATCTGCCAAGCTCTGGAAATCGCACAAAATCGAAGGTGCCTCCAACGAAGTAAATCCCGAGAAAAGCGAGCAGCATCGCGACGCTGGCGACGAAGGTGTAAACGAAGAACTTCGTTGCGGCGCGATCTCGTTTTTCGCCGCCGAATATTTTGATGAGCAGGAACGACGGAATCAGGCTCATTTCATAAAACAGAAACCAAAGGATGAAATTTTGCGTCGTGAAGGTGCCGTAGAGCGCCGATTGCATGAGCATCATGAGGGCGCAGAAGCCGCGGCCGGCGGGTTGGGCCGAAAAGGCGAAAGGAAAGAGCAGCGTCGTGAGAAGAACCAGGAGTAAACTCAAGCCATCGATGCCGAGGAAATACTCTGCGCCAATAGATGGCATCCAGGTGTAGCGCTCGACGAATTGCAGCGCAGGAGTGGTTTTGTCGAAATTGTGCCACAGCATGAGCGCGAACACTCCGGTGAGCGCGTTGCAGGTGAACGCGAGCGTGCGTGAAAGGCGTGGTGGCGCCAGGCTAATGAGAACGGCGCCAGCGAGCGGAATGAAAATGAGTGCGCTGATCAGCCCAACCATGCGTAGAGAAGCAGCAGTGCCAGCATGCCGAGCGCGACCGCGCCGAGATACGTTTGGACCTGACCCGAGTGCGCGGCGGAGACGAAGCGGCCAAGCCCACGGGCGCTGCGCATTGTTTCATCCACACCAGCATTGATGCCGCGCTCATCGACCGTGCTGGTGAAAATTCCGAACAGTTGCCCAAGCGCGCCGAACACGCGCACGATTCCGTCCCATAAATAACGGTCGAGCCAATCGGAAATGCGTGCCGCGGCACGGGCAAGAACAAGAACGGTGTGGGCGTAGAATTCATCGATCCACATCCTGTTCTCGAGGAAGTGAAACAGCGCTGGCTGTTTTTGCTGCAGCGGATCGTGCGCGCCGGCGTGGCGATACATGAGCCAGCCGAGCATGATTCCGCCGCCGGCGAGGACGAGCGAAACGAATAGCATCGCAGTAATCAACCTCCCCGGTTCAAAACGCGCCGGCTCGCCCGTGAGATAGCTGTGCAACCACGGCCATGCAGGTGTGAGCACCAGACTGAAAAGGATTGCGCAAACTGCGAGCACGATGAGTGGCAGCGTCATCACGCGCGGGCTTTCGTGCGCGTGTGCGGATTGTCCGCGCGGTTCGCCGAAGAAGACGTAAATGATCTGCCGCGTCATGTAGAACGCGGTGAGCACTACGCCGAGCAACAGCAGCCAATAGGGAATCTGTGAGGACGGCCAGCGAGAGGCGGCGTGGAGGATTTCCTCCTTTGTCCACGCGCCGGAAAAAATCAGCGGCACGCCGCTCAGTGTCATCACACCGACGGCGTAGGTGAGAAACGTCACCGGCATGGCGCGACGCAACCCGCCCATTTTGCGGATGTCCTGCTCGTGGTG
>JBBPYF010000002.1:0-33392 GCA_038200165.1 Chthoniobacterales bacterium
CGCGCTGATGTCGAGAATGTTGTTAAAGGAGAGCTCTTTGCCGTGCAGCTTCTGGAAATGCTTGTCGAAATCGCCGTAAAGCGCCGCGGTTTGGTGCGGATTTTCCCCGTAACGCAGGCGCGCCACCAGCGGCAGACTAAGTGAGAACGATGCATCGGTCGTTTGTTCCTGGTTCAGGAACGCGCCGATGGCGCGATCGTATCCCGACGTTTTGATGAACGCTTTGATCGCGAGCCGCTCGCGCAACTTTAAGGTCGTTGCGCCATCGTGATCGCGCATCGTCTCGATCACCAGATTGTAGTCAGCGGGATCGACCACCACGGTCACGCTCTCGTAATTCTTCGCTGCGCTGCGAACCATTGAAGGACCACCGATGTCGATGTTCTCGATCGCCTCACCGAGCGTGACGCCGGGCTTCGCGATTGTTTCCTCGAATGGGTAGAGATTTACCACCACCAGATCGATCGGCTCGAAGCCGGACTCGCGCGCTTCGGCTTCGTGTTTTTCGTGGCCGCGTTTGTAGAGCAGCCCGCCATGGACGCGCGGGTGCAGCGTTTTCACGCGACCTTCCAGCACTTCAGGAAAACCGGTGAAGCTGGAGATATCGCGCACGGGAATCTTGTTCTTGCGCAGAAGCTCGGCCGTGCCGCCGGTCGAAATAATGTCCACGCCTTGCTTCTCCAGCGCGCGCGCGAAAGCGGTAATGCCTTTCTTGTCCGAAACGGAGATTAGCGCGCGGGTGATCTTCATTAACAATTCACGTCAGTCCGAGCGTAGTCGAGGGACCCCGTGGCAGAAGCTTTAAGGTAACGCAACGGGATCCCTCGACTTCGCTCGGGATGACACTCAGCGGTTGATAATGACGTTCTTCGCCGCGGGATAGAGCGCCGGGCAGCAGCCGATCGTTTCGCAGAAAGCTTTGCTGAAATGGCTCAGGCTGGAGTAGCCGACTTCGATGGCCGCTTCCGTGACATTGAAGCGGCCGCTGCGCAGAAGCTCGGCCGCGCGTTCCATTCGGATGTTGCGCAGGTACTGCGGAATGGTCAGTCCGACTTCGCGCGAGAAAATCCGGCTCAGATAAAATGGCGAGCAACCAACCTCGCCGCCGAGTTGCTCGAGCGTGGGCGGATTGGTGAGATCGCGCGCGAGCAATTCCTTCGTCCGCTCGACCCGATCGCGCGCGACCCGTTTCTGCCGCATGCAAAACAGTTCCGGATTCTTCGGCTCAAAAAGAAAATGCGCCATCAACTCCAGCGCCTTGCTTTGATACCAGAGCGCCTGGGCCGCTTTTGCCACCGGCGGCTCGGTCAGCGAAGCGACGACTTTGCGCTGCTCGCTCGTCATCATTCGCGGGGTCGACACGTGCGGGCGCTCTTCGAAAATCGAGGAGCGCATCGCCGCATCGAGATCGCTGACGTTGCCGGCGAGCTGCCGTTGCAAATGGGCGCGAGAAAACTCCAGGGTGACAAATTGATGATGATCATTCGCATCACGTGATGCATTTAGCGGTTCCTCTGCGATACCGTAGTAGCCAGCCGTACCCGGCATAAAATCGCTGCGGCTGCGTGCGGTCTGGACCGCACCGCGACCACCTAGATTTAAACAAAACTCGATGCTGTGGGGGTGAAAGCTGCGACCCCAGTCGAGTGCGCGCGGCGTCTGGAAATCGTGCCACTCGACACTGACGCCGAGCTTCTCGAAGTCGCCATAGAGTTGCCGCCAACCTTGCGGGACCGCTCGCCACGCGCCGCGTTCGGCAACGGCGGCGTCAAAAGAGCTCATTGAAGACAATTAACGTTTGCACGGTGTTGGAATGCAAGGCCTGAACAAATTAGGAAGCACGAATGACGAAATTCGAAACAATGACGAAGTCCGAAATGCCTCGGCGCCGTTCGTGTCTAAAATACCTGAGCCGGATGGAAACGCACTTTGTCCAGGTTCGTCATTCGTCATTGGAGTCATTGTTTCGAGCTTCGTCATTCGGATTTCGTCATTTTAAATTTGTTACTTTCCCACTCGCGGGTTGACTTCTTCGAGCGCGACGCGGTCCCACTTCGCCAGCGTGGAAGCAGCGTCGTAGGTGCTTTGCGCAAACTCGAGCACCATTTCGTCCGATGATTGCGCGCGACGCACTTCATCGTAGGGAAGAATCCATTCGCGCAGTTGCGGGTGAAACGTTGCCGCCGCCGGTTTCACTTTCGCTTCGGCGAAACCCTCCGGCGCCGGGTAAGCATACGAATAAAAAAGCGCCTGCGGCACCTGTTCGTTGCCGGGCCAGAAACCGAGGCTGCTCACTTCCTGCGAATAAGCCTCCCGCGTGATGGCATCGGACAGATGCGGCACGCCACCCGGATGCGGCGGCGCGGTTCTGCCGGAAAAACGTGTGACCGCCAGATCGAAGCTGCCCCAAAAAAAATGCACTGGGCTGCATTTGCCGGAGAAGCGGCCGCGGAATTCCTTGAACAAGCGATCGGCCTGGAGCAGTACGCGCCAGAAGCGGTTCGCGTACTCCGCATCATAGCTGGCGTGCTGCTCATCGCGCTCAAAAGGAATCGCGTCAGTGATTTCATTCGGCGTGGTATTGATCTCGACCTCAACACCGAGCTCGCGCAGCGCCTTTATTACCTCGGAATAAAAAGCGGCCACGCTTTGTGGCTGCAATTTCAGCACGCGCACCGCGCCGTCACTCGCGATCAGGCGCAGCTCATGAGCAATAAAGTCAAAGCGAACTTCGAAGACGCGAGTGCCAAACGGAATCGGACTCGTCGTCAGTCCGCGCGCCGTCAGGTAAAGCGTGACGCCCCACGAATGATTCACCCACGGCGAAAGGGCCAGCCGGATTTTCCCGACGATCTGCGTCCACATGTGCAGCGTCGCGCAGGTGTCGCGCCACGCTGAAAACTCAAGCGAAGGCCACGCATTCAGGTCATCCCGAGCGGCAGTCGAGGGATCCCGCGGCATTAGCTTAGAGGTCTCGCGGCGGGATTCTTCGACTCCGCTGCGCTCCGCTCAGAATGACACCGTTAATTATCCGCGCCATCCCGAGCTAATCTAATCCTCCCCCCGAATAAAATCCGCGAAGTTGCGCCGGACGTGCTTGAATGTTTGGCGCGCGTTGTCGCGGGCGCGATAAAACATTTCCCGGGCGCGGCCAACGATCGGATTGTCGCTGGCGCGCGGTTCATACTCGACGTTGCCCTCGCGCTGGTCTTCCACCGCTTCCTCCATCGGCAGTCCTTGGAACATGCCTTCCGTGCGCGTGACCGTGCCTTTGTTCGCGCCGATGTAAATGGTGCCGAGCGGTTTTCGGCTCTGATTTTGTAATGTCACAACCCACGTCGGATTGCCGCGATCGTCTGTGCGCAAGGTGTAGCTCACGAGCGAGAACGGCACGTGCGAGGAGTCCGCCGTTTTGCTCGCCACTTCGTAGGCGCCGCTGGAGTCGAGGTTCAGCTTGGTTGTGTTAATGGTGGCGCCGCGCGCACTGCCGGCCACTGATCCGGTGTAAGGCCCCTGCCGCGTGACGCGGCCTTCCGACACGTAAATTTCGCGAATCCCGCCCGTGCGCGAATCACTCACGAGAATGCGCCACGTGCGCGGCTGCGGATTGCCGTCAACGCCGACGACGGAAATGACGCGATTGACCGCGTCGCGATCGAGCTGACTGCCGACGAGGCGCAAGGCGTCGTAGGCGGTGGGATTGTTTTGCGCGAAAGCCGCGGCGGTGGAAAGCAGCAGGGCAGCGAAGAAGTTGCGCATTGCCGAAATTGAAGCGCGCTTTGCCTGCATGTCCAGTGACTGGAGCACGGGCGTCCTCGCCTGTGCGGCCGGCGGGCGTCTCGCCTGCCGGACTGATCATATTTGCAGAGCCACGTTTCGCTGGACCGCCAAATCTCCACTTGAACCCAGCAGCGAAGCGCACAGCGTGTTCCGTTCGCAGCAAAATGAAAAGACGCACGCTCGAATTTTCCAGCCACGCCGGAAATCTCGCGCTCATGCGCAATTTCGTGCGCCATTTTCTCGACAATTTCCCTCTCTCCGAGCGCGACCGCACGCTCATGGTGCTCGGCGTCGATGAAGCCTGCACCAATATTATCCGCCACGCTTACGGTTTGCGCGAAGACCAGCTCATCGCCCTCTCCTGCGAAGGCCGCGCCGATTGCGTCCGTGTCCGCCTGCGCGATTTCGGCGAACAGCCGAATGCCGTGGCATTACGCGAACGCCGCCGCGAGATCATTCGACCCGGCGGCTTGGGATTAATCATGATCCGCAACGCCTTCGACAAAATCGATTACATCCTGCGTCAGCGCGGGACGGAATTGGTGCTGACGAAAAACCTGTCGTGAACTCTGTCGTCCCGAGCGAAGTCGAGGGATCCCGTGGAAGAATTGTAGAAGACGCTGTTAGCGTCCCAATCCGAACCGACGGGAAGCAAACTGCTTCCCCTACAGAATCCGGTCAGCGATGAAACCGCCCGCACCTGATCCCGCCTTCGAAGTCTCGCTGCGGCCGCCGATGTTCGCGGAGTTCACCGGCCAGGCGAAGGTCTGTGAACGGCTCGAGCTGATGGTGGCGGCGGCGAAAAAACGCAGCGATGTCCTCGAGCATGTGCTGGTGAGCGGGCCGCCAGGTCTAGGGAAGACGACGCTGGCAAACATCATCGCCCGCGAAATGGGCGTGAACATCAAGAACACAAGCGGGCCGGTGATTGAGAAAGCGGGTGAGCTGGCCGGGCTCCTAACGAGTCTTGAGAAAGGTGATGTCTTTTTCATCGATGAAATTCACCGGCTGCAACCGACGATCGAGGAGTATCTCTATCCGGCGATGGAGGATTACCGGCTGGACATCATCATCGACCAGGGACCGCAGGCGCGGAGTCTGCGTTTGCAATTGCCGAAGTTTACCCTCATCGGCGCGACCACGCGCGCGGGGATGGTGAGCGCGCCGTTGCGTTCGCGGTTCGGGATGACGGCGCGGCTCGACTACTACTCCGCCGAAGAGATGGAGAAGATCATCGTGCGCAGCGCGGGCTTGCTCGGAGTGGAGATCGACAGCGGTGGCGCGAGCGAGATCGCATCGCGCTCACGCGGCACCCCGCGCACGGCGAACAATCTGCTGCGGTGGGTGCGTGATTATGCGCAAGTCAAAGCGGATGGAGAGATCGACGCCGCGCTGGCCGATCGCGCGCTGGCAATGCTCGAGATTGATCGCGATGGATTCGATGAATGGGACAAGCGGATTCTTGAAACGTTGATTCACAAATTCAATGGTGGGCCAGTCGGTTTGAACTCGTTAGCTGTCGCCATCGGTGAAGAAGCTGGCACGCTGGAGGAAGTGAACGAGCCGTATTTGATCATGGAAGGTTACATCAAGCGCACGCCGCAAGGGCGGGTGGCGATGCCGAATGCATATCGCAAGTTAGGGTTGAAGCCGCCTACTGGCGCGCAGGAGCAGCTGCTGTAGCGGCGCTCTGCGACCGCCGATGTTGCGCGAAGCAGTTGATGTGGCAGCAGCGGCCCGGGTAGCGCGCAGCTCCTCGTGATTTTCCTCTGCGTTCTCTGCGATCTCTGTGGTTAATTCATGCGCGATGCAGCAGATGGGTGACTTCTTTGGCGCGGCGACGAAGATTCTTTCCGTCGGTGAGTTAACGAGAAACATTCGTTCGCTGCTCGAGGCGCGCATCGGATCGGTCTGGGTGCAGGGTGAAGTCTCCAATTACCGGCTCCATCCGAGCGGGCATCAGTATTTCACCCTCAAGGACAATCGCGCGGCGATCGCGTGCGTGATTTTCCGCAGCGCGATGGTGTCGCTGCGGCAGCCGTTGGCCGACGGCGCGCAGGTGCAGGTTTACGGCAGAGTTAGTGTTTTCGAAGCCCGCGGGCAATATCAGCTCAGCGTCGAGATCGTGCAGCCGCGCGGGCTCGGCGTTCTCCAGGCGAAATTTGAAGCGCTCAAGCGCAAGCTCGAGGCGGAAGGTCTTTTCGACCCGGCGCGCAAAAAAACGCTCCCGAAATTTCCCCGGCGCATCGGGATCATCACTTCGCCGAGCGGCGCGGCCATTCGCGACATGCTGAATATCTTGCAACGACGCGCGCCCGGGGTGGAGATTCTCATCAATCCGGTGCGGGTACAGGGGGCGGGCGCGGCGGCCGAGATCGCGGCGGCGATTCATCAACTGTCGACACCGAGCGCGCTCTGGCCGCCGCTCGATCTCATCGTCCTCACCCGCGGCGGCGGAAGCATTGAAGATTTGTGGGAGTTCAATGAGGAGATCGTGGCGCGGGCGATTGCGGCATCGGCGTTGCCGGTGGTATCGGCCGTCGGGCACGAGATCGATTTCACCATCGCCGATTTCGTGGCCGATTTGCGCGCGCCGACGCCGAGCGCGGCGGCGGAATTGATCGTGCCGGACGCGGCCGAGCTGGCGCGGCGCGTAGCCGAACTGGCGAATTGCGTACTGCGTTGCCTGCGGAATTTCGTTCAGCGCGAGCAGGCGCGGCTGCGCTCCTTTTCAGAGCGAACGCTGGGACGCGAACTGCTGGCGCGATTCCACGAAGCGAGCCAGAGAATCGATTGGCGGCGAGATTCGCTCCTGCGGCAGGCGTATCGGAGGGTGGCCGACGCGCGCGCTCTTCTGGCTCAAGCGGCGGCGGAGTTGCGCCGGCATGATCCGACGCGCGAAATCGCCTTGCAGCGCAATCGTGTAAGCCAGCTGGCGCAACGATTACCGAATTGCGCCACGGCGTTAAGGGAGATCAAGCGCAAACAATTCGAACGCACAAAGAAAATTCTCGCCGTGCTCGGTCCGCAAGCCACGCTACAGCGCGGCTACAGCATCACGATGGATCCCGAGGGCAATATTGTGCGATCGGTTATAGCCGTATCCCACGCGATGCGCTTGCGCACGCGCGTGAGCGACGGCGAAATTACTTCCAAGGTTCTCGATTCTTCGCAGTCGAATACTACGGCTGCGACATAGCCCCTGCAGGGTCGCCATTCGAGACAGTTCCGTCAGGGTCCCCGGGTTTTTTGCCCACCGTCGTTTGGAAGGTACCTTCCTGGCCAGTAGTCGCAACGGCGTTGTTCTTACGGAGGACGCTAGCGTCACCGCCCTTGCGTTGAACGATGAATCCCTTGTCACCATACGGTGTGAGCGTAGGATCAAGCTGAGTGTCGTAAACGTAATTAGAGGTGACAGCGAACACGGTGTTCGATGAATCCGCATCTTTGACTTTGTAGACCTTAAGCGCGCTTTTCGCGCCAGCTCCAAACGCGATCGTGACCGGTGGTCCAGCAGCCGAGGTTACGGGACATGAGGCACCGGGCGCACTGAGAAGCTTTTGCACGTCACCCGGCTTCAAATAATCATTTTGCACCAGAAGCTGACAATAATCTTTCAGCGTAAGAGCTGCCGCGTTAGTATTGTCACCGGGCCAAGTGAGAGTCGGGTCGGAGTTAGCGGCGCCGTCCAAAGCCATTTGCTGGCCGGCGAGATAGAGTTGCCGCGCGTTGTTCATGGTACCGGTCATCTGGCCTTTGGTCAGCGCGCTGGTGAGCGCGGGCACGGCGAAGGCGGCGAGAATGGCGATAATCGAGATGACGACGAGCATTTCGATTAACGTAAATGCCGATTGACGTAGGGTTTTCATAGGGCTGTGGGTGTTCGGGGGCGGAGAGTATCAGGCGGCTCCGGAATTAGCAATACTTTCTTTTGGAAGGGAAAGCTCGGATCATGCGATCTCGTCATTCTGAGCGGAGCGAAGCGGAGTCGAAGAATCCCGCGGCGTTACCGTAAAGGTGGCGCCACTGGATCCCTCGACTGTCGTTCGGGATGACCGGTGGAATCTTCTTGTTTCAGGGCAACGCAGCCGAGCGGCGGGAGGTTTACTTTGAGCGAATGCGATCGGCCCTGGCGCGGCTCGGCGGTGGCGGTGATGCCACCAAGATTACCGATGTTGGTGCCGCCGTAGGTTTCGGCATCGGTGTTGATGATCTCGCGATAGTAGCCGGCAGCGGGCGCGCCCACCGCGTAAGCATAACGCACAACCGGTGTGGCGTTGACGATGAAGATGATGACGTCGCCTTCGCGCGATTTGCGCATGAAAGAGACGACGCTGTTGGCGGCATCGCTGAAGTCGATCCACTCGAAGCCGTCGTAGGTGTCGTCGAGGTTCCAGAGCGCGGGCTCGCTCTTATATAGATGGTTCAATTGCTGGACGAGGCGGCGGAGGCCATCGTGCAGGGGGGACTTGGCGAGATACCAGTCGAGCTCCTTGTCGTGATTCCACTCGTGCCATTGGCCGAATTCGCCGGCCATGAAGAGCAGCTTCTTGCCCGGGTGGCCGAACATCCAAGCGTAAAACATGCGGAGATTGGCGAACTTTTGCCATTCGTCGCCGGGCATTTTCGAGAGCAACGATTTCTTGCCATGAACGACTTCATCGTGGCTGAGGACGAGGATGAAGTGTTCGGTGAAAGCGTAGAGGAGCGAGAAGGTGATGCTGCCCTGATGGAAACGGCGGTGGATGGGATCGAGCTGCATGTAATGGAGGAAGTCGTGCATCCAGCCCATGTTCCATTTGAACCCGAAGCCGAGACCGCCGAGATAGGTCGGCTTGGTGACACCGGGCCAGGCAGTGGATTCCTCCGCGATGGTCATGATGCCTGGGAACCGTTCGTAGCAGACTTCGTTGAAGCGTTTCAGGAAGTGGACGGCGTCGAGGTTTTCGCGGCCGCCGAATTTGTTTGGGATCCATTGGCCTTCCTTGCGGGAATAATCGAGATAGAGCATTGAGGCGACGGCATCCACGCGCAGTCCATCGATGTGGTATTGCTCGAGCCAGAAGAGCGCGTTCGCGATGAGGAAGTTGCGCACCTCGTTACGTCCAAAGTTGAAAATGAGCGTGCCCCAATCCTGATGCTCGCCCTGGCGCGGGTCCATGTGCTCATAGAGATCGGTGCCGTCGAACTCGGCGAGACCGTGCGCATCCTTCGGGAAATGCGCCGGCACCCAGTCCATGATCACGCCGATGCCGGCCTGATGGCAGCGGTCGACGAAATGGCGGAACTCGTCGGGTTTACCGAAGCGGCTGGTAGGCGCGTAGTAATTCGTGACCTGATAACCCCACGAGCCTTCGAAGGGATGCTCCGCCACGGGCATGAGCTCGATATGGGTGTAGCCCGTCTCGACCACATAAGGCAGGAGCGTGTCCGCTAATTCCAGGTAACTGAGCTGGCGGTCCGAGCCGGGCTGGCGGTTTTCCTCCGCTTTGCGCCGCCACGAACCGAGGTGCACTTCGTAAATGGAGATGGGACTTTGCGGCCAGTTCTTGCTGCAGCGCGATTCCATCCAGGCGCTGTCGCCATCGCTCCAGCGAAATCGGCTGAGATCGTAAACGAGCGATGCCGTTTCCTTCCCGTGCTGGCTGAAGAAGGCGAATGGATCGCTTTTTAGAAACACCGCGCCGCCATGTGTGCGCAGCTCAAATTTGTAATGCGCGTTTTCCCCGATACCCGGGATGAACAGTTCCCACACGCCGCTCCCGAGCAGCTTGCGCATGGCATGGACGCGCCCATCCCAGCGGTTGAAATCGCCGACGACGCTGACCCGTTGCGCGTTCGGCGCCCAGACGGCGAAATAAACGCCGCGGTCCTGCCCGATGGTGCGCAGGTGCGCGCCGAATTTCTCGTACAGCTTCCAGTGTTGTCCTTCGCCGAAAAGGTGGAGGTCCATTTCGCCCATGATGACGCCGTAGGAATACGAATCGCGCGTGGTCTGCTCGGAACCGTCCGGGCGCTTGATGTGCAACCTGTAACCCACATCGCGGCTGGCGCCGGGCAGCGCGGCCTGGAACAAGCCGTCGCCGTGAATTTTTTCTGCGCGGACGCGGGCTCCATCGGCATCGAGCACGACGCTGACCTCGCGGGCGTCGGGGCGGAAGACGCGAATGACGACATCATCGCGCAAGCGATGCGGGCCGAGAATGCGGAAGGGATCGGAGTGAGTGCCGGCGAGGAATTCGCGCAACTCATCGGACATGAGGACGGAAATATCGAAGCGCTTCATCACCACTGGCATTTGGGAGCGTGGCGAAAAATTTCCGGCGCGCAATATGACTGGCGCGAGATATGGCTGTCATTCCGAGTGACAGTCGAGGAATCCCGGTGTGTCACGTCCAGGTAACGCAGCGGGATCCCTCGACTGCGCTACGCTTCGCTCGGGATGACTGTGTACAGAAAAAACCCGTCCGCGTTTTTGTTCCCGCGGACGGGTAATGCCTTATTTCATTGCTGCGATGTCTTAATCCTCGTCCAGGATTACGCGATCGACGTTCATGTTGTCGCCTTCGCCGATGTAATGCACATGCACGGGCACGCCCACTTTGATGCGCGTTCTGACCGTGTCTTCATCCAGCACCTTCCCACCCTTGGTCACATAGGTGACGGTTTTACCGAAGCGATAGCTGCGCGGGCCGCTCGACTCCTTCAGCACGATGGTGCTGCCAGGACTGAATTCGGTGATGGTGCCGCCGCCCGTTGTTGTTGTGGTGGTGGTGGTCTCCGAGGTGGTTTGCGCCCACGCAAACGGAGCCGCTACTGCCAATGCCATGCTGAGTAATGTTTTGTTCATGTTTCCCTTTTGTTTATTTCGCAAACAGACGAGCTGCCTTGCTCCAGCGCAGGCAGAGAGCGCCCGCTTTCCTTAGTGAATCGTGAAAATGCAAGCCCACGGCTGTGTCGGACAGCTTCGTCATGTTGCAGTCCTTCTGCTGCGCGCCTTGAAGATTGGGGGACGACACGGAGGTCGTCCCTCCAGGACCGGCAACATGCTCGCCCCGCCAGTTTCCAGTCCCACCGCCGCTCAGTAGCGGCCTAGATGTAGAGGCGTTTGTGTCAAACGCCGACAGGTGGCAGCTCCCCACGTCCGGCGCTTGGCACAAGCGCCTCTACACCAGCGTCAGTTTCCAGTTTCATCGCCGCCGAGCAGCGGCATAGTTGCTCAGATGGAATCGGCCAGGCGCACCGGCGCGGAGGAATTACTCCAGACCTATACCGAGGATGGCGGGATCAATTATCTCGCCGCCGCCGCCATGCTGCCGTCGCGCGCCGCCATCGACTCGGCGTGCGCGGAATTGATGAGCCTGATGTTTCCCGGTTTTCGCGGCGAACCGCTGGTGCGTTCAGGCGACCTGCCGGAAGTGACGCGCGCGCGGCTGCGCCATTTGCAAATCCTGCTCAAGCCTGAGTTCTGCAAAAGCCTCGGCCAATTCCCCCCTGATGAAGTGACGGAGAAGCGCGCTGAGGAATTGCTCAGCGGTTTCTTCGCGCAGCTTCCGGCCTTGCGCAAAATGCTCTGGACCGACATCGACGCGGCTTACGAAGGCGACCCGGCGGCGAAAAGCTACGAGGAAATTATCCTCGCCTATCCCGCGCTCGAAGCCATCGCGATTCAGCGCATGGCGCATGAACTTTACCTGAAAGAGCTGCCGCTTATTCCCCGCATCATGACTGAGTGGGCGCACAGCCGCACCGGCATCGATATTCATCCGGGCGCGAAAATCGGCTCGCACTTTTTCATCGATCACGGCACCGGCGTCGTCATTGGCGAATCATGCGAAATCGGGCGGCGGGTGAAGTTGTATCATGGCGTGACGCTGGGCGCGCGCAGCTTTCAGAAGGATGAGCAGGGCAAGATCAGGAAGGGCGGCAAACGTCATCCGACGGTGGAAGACGACGTCACCATTTATCCAAACTCGACCGTGCTCGGCGGCGAGACGGTGATCGGCGCCCGCAGCACCATCGGCGGCAACGTCTTTCTCCTGCAAAGCGTCCCGCCCGATTCGCTCGTTTCCTACGAGGAAACGCAGTTGCAAATTTTGCGTAAACGCTCGCGGCCCGACAAGAGCGACGGGCATTTCGAAGGATGATTTATCTCGACTATAACGCCACCACTCCGCTGTGCGATGAGGCGCGCGCGGCGATGGAGCCGTTTCTGCGGGAGCGCTTCGGCAACGCTTCGAGCGTGCATGCGGCCGGACGCGAGGCGCGCGCAGGGATCGATGATGCGCGGGATCGGCTCGCAGCTTTGCTCGGGGCAAAACCGCACGAGCTCATTTTTACCAGCGGCGGCACCGAGTCGAACAACCTGGCGGTACTCGGACTGGCGCGGAGCCGGGCCGCGCGCGGACGACATTTGATCTCATGCCGCACAGAGCATCACGCCGTGCTGAACGCGATCGGGCATCTGAAAAAATGCGAAGGTTTCGAAGTGACATGGCTCGATGTTTCCGAAAACGGCCTGGTCGATCTTCATCAATTGACGGATGCGATTCGCGACGAGACTGCGCTGGTGTCGATCATGCACGCGAACAATGAGACCGGAGTGATCCAGCCGCTGCAGGAGATTTCGCAGATTTGCGGCGAGCGCGGCGTGCTGCTGCACAGCGACATGGTGCAATCATTTGGGAAGATTTCGCCGCCGGGACAAGAACCACCCGTCATCCCGAGCAAAGTCGAGGGATCCCGCGGCGCTACCTTAAACGTTGCGCAGCGGGATCCCTCCACTCCGGTTCGCTTCGGTCGGGATGACAGTCTGGTCGATGCCGCCGGCTTCGCCGCGCACAAATTCTACGGGCCGAAGGGCGCCGGTCTTCTCTTCTTGCGCAGCGGCATTCCGATCGAAGCAACCGGCTATGGCGGAGCGCACGAAAACGGACGCCGCCCCGGAACAGAAAACGTCGCAGCCGTCGCAGGAATGGCCGCCGCGGCGGAATTCACGTTGCGTGATTGCGTGGGCGAGCAGGAGCGGGAGCGAAAGCTGCGTGACCAACTGTGGCAGGAAATTTTGGCGCGCATTCCCAGCGCATTCTTGAACGGCGAAGCCGCTCCGCGATTAGCAAACACACTCAATATCTCTCTGCCCCAGCTGGATTCCGAAACGATGCTGATGGCGCTCGACCTCGAAGGCGTATGCGCCTCGAGCGGCTCGGCCTGCATGGTCGGCAGCGTGGTGGCGTCGCACGTCCTGCTCGCGATGGGTCTGCCCCTGGCGCGCGCGCGCTCCGCCATCCGTTTCTCGCTGGGCCGATGCACGAGCGCGGATGAAGCGAGCGCGGCGGCGGATATCGTCGGCAATATTATTGAGCGCACGAATGCGAAGCACGTCGCGAAAGCGCTCGTCCTTTAGTCAGCTCGAGTTTTGTTTCGAGCCGCGAGCCGTCGCTCTTCCCAGTGCCGCGGAATTGCGCCGGCGCGCTGTTTCTCTTCTGCGCGAGTTGGACGCGTCGGCGCTTGCCGCCCGCATTCGGGTGGAGTGGAACGCGCGGATGCGCACGGCCGTGGGCCGGGCCGAGCCGCGGCGCGCGCTCATTACACTTAATCCCGTCCTCCAGAATTTCGGTCTTGAGGAAATTGACCGCACCTTGCGCCACGAGCTCGCGCACTTGCTTGCGCAACATCGCGCGGGCCATCGCCGCATCGGGCCGCACGGCGCGGAATGGCGTCGTGCCTGTCGCGAGCTCGACCTCCTCAACGAAGCGGCCTGCCACAGACTTCCGCTTCCGGCGCGGCAACTCGCGCGAAGTTTTCTTTACCGCTGCCGCAATTGCGGGCGCGATTTCCCGCGGGCGCGCCGGATTCGCCGCGCCATCGCCTGCCTGGCCTGCTGCCGGCGGTTTGCCCGGGGCAATTACGATGAACGTTTCCGGCTGGAGCTTGTAAAAAACCTGAACCAGGCGTAATTTCCGCGGGTTTAATCGCCAAAGTTTTCCCCCTTGTGAACATTCGCTGTCCAAGACTGGCGGCAGCAGCGCTGGCCGCCATTGCCACTACTTCATCGGCCTACGTCCGTGAATACGACACGAACTCCGTGCGCGGCCAGTCCATCCCGGTCGCATGGGTCAAAGATCGCACCGTCGTGATGCAACTCTCGCTCGGCGCAGCGCACACCCTTTCCGATGGCTCGACTTCTTTCAACGCCGTCGCCCGCGACGCTCTCGCCATCTGGAATACGCATCTCGCGCACATGCAGTTTTCATGGGTCATGAACTCGCCGGTGACACCTGCCTCGGGTGATGACGAAATGTCGGTCGAGTTTGCCAGCACCGTCTTTGGCGACTCCTTCGGCAAAGGCACGCTCGCGGTGACACAGCTGGGATATCGCAACGGCAACATCGAGGAAACCGACACCCTCTTTAACACCGCCTATACTTGGGATTCGTATCGCGGACCACTCCGCGCCACCCAGGATTTTCGCCGCGTCGCTCTGCACGAATTCGGTCACACCGTCGGGCTTGACCATCCGGACCAGGCTTCGCCCAAGCAAATAGTGACCGCGATTATGAACTCGACGGTGAGCAATCTCGACACCTTGGCGCAGGACGATATTAACGGCGCCAACGCCATCTACGGCACCGGCCCCGTCTATCAGACCATCGCCAATACTCCGGTGCTGATGAATCTCTCCACCCGGGCCGTGACCAGCAGCGGCGACGCCGTCCTCATTGGAGGTTTCATCGTGCAAGGTCCGCAGCCGGGGAAATTCATCGTGCGCGCGCTCGCCTTCTCGCTGGCCAGTTTTGCCGTGGCAAACCCGCTCGGCGATTCCCTCATCGAAGTCTACGATTCCAACAATAATCTCGTGGCATCGAACGACGACTGGTTCACCAGCAGCCCGGCTCCCACCATCGCCAGCTATCGCCGCGACCCGCCCAACAGCATCGAGTCGGCGGTGCTCGTCACATTGAACCCGGGCAGCTACACCGCCATCGTCAAGTCGTTCTCCTCTTCCGGCCAGCCGGCCCAGACCGGCGTCGCGCTCTTCGAATTGTATGATCTGCGCGCCTCCGCCAGCCGCGCCGGAAACATTTCCAGCCGCGGCCATGTCGGCACGGTCGACGACATCATCATCGCCGGCTTCGTCATCGGCGGCAGCGCTGGCAAACCGGTCATTATCCGCGCGCTTGGCCCCACGCTTACGCAGTTCAATGTCAGCGGCGTGCTCGCCGATCCCACGCTCGAACTGCGCGACGCAAACGGCAACCTGATCGACTCGAACGATGATTGGCAGCAAAGCTCCGAAGCAGCCGCGATCAGCGCGGAAGGGTTCGCGCCATCTAATGCCAAGGAGTCAGCTATTCAGCGGACGCTGCCGCCAGGCAATTTCACCGCCCTCGTCCGCGGCGTGAATAACACCACCGGCAACGCGCTGGTCGAAGTCTACGACCGCTCGCCGTCGCCCTGACGGCGAAAGCGGAAGCTCCAAATCCCAAGCTGCAAGTTCCAAGGAAACTCCAAGCTCCAAGGAGTGCGTGATAGCTGCCGCGGGTTGTAGCTGCCGTCCGTCCTCGGCGGCAGTCTTGAAGCTTGGGATTTCTTTGGGATTTGGAGCTTGGAATTTGGGATTTTGTTTAGCCTTCGCACTCGCACACCACACGGAAGCCCAGGTCATTGCACGAGTAATTCGGCGCGTTCGCATTCCGCGTCGTCGTGCGCAGACTGGCGAAGCGCGACTTCCAGCTTCCGCCACGATAGACGCGCTTTGTTCCATGCGACGGCCCGTGCGGATTCACCTTTGGCAGCGCCTTGTAGTTCTCGAAATAATCGCCGCACCATTCCCAAACGTTACCCGCCAGATCTTCGATCCCGAACGGACACGCCCCGCGCGGGAACGCGCCCACCGGCGCGCTTTCCGCATAACCGTCGTCGATCTCGCGATCGCTCCAGGCGAAGACGGTATTTTTGTCGGCGAAATTCGCCAGGTCACCGCGGCGCGCGAAACTCCCCCACGGAAACATGCGCCCGTCACTTCCTTTGGCCGCATATTCCCATTCCGCTTCAGTGGGCAGCCGGTACTTCTTGCGCTCCCGCGTGCTCAGCCATTGGCAAAATTTCATCGCCTCCAGACTGCTCACGTAGACGACGGGGTGCCGCACGCCGGCGCCGGCCGCGCGTTTGCGCGCATGCATCGCGTCGAACTCCTCGTACTGCTCGTTAGTGATTGGAAAGCGCGACATGAAAAAACGCGTCACCGTCACCGGAAACTGCGGCGCCTCGTTCGGCGGCGCATCCGGCGCGTTGCTGCCCATGAGGAATTCGCCCGAAGGCACGAGCAACATTTGTGCGCCGATGGAATTGGTGAAGTTGATAAAACGGCGGCGCTCCTCCTCTGGCGACATCTGTGGAACAACGATGTTTGGCGCTGCCGCCTCCTCCGCTTTGGCGGCGTTCTTGCCGTTCAAACTAATCGGCGCCGGTTTGGACGGAGCCGCCGCCCCCAGCTCCCTTTGCTCAATTTCCTCCAGGTATTCATCCACCATGTCTTCCGCTTCGCCCGCATCGATCCCGGAATTTTCCGCCACGTTAATGAAGGCGTCGCGCTGATCATCAGTCATCGTCACCCCGTCAAGTCCGCTCAAACGCAACAGCCGCATGAATTCCGTTTCGGGATCAACCGTCGCCTCGATGATCTCCGGCGGCGGCGGCTCTGGCGGTTTCACCCGCACCACGCCGCGTAGCGTAATCTCCTTCTCGATCAGCTTCACCATCTGCTCCTCGCTCAAACCCTGTTCCGTCCCGAAGCGCAGCAGCGACTTCTCCTCGTTCTCCGCCAGCGTGCCGTCGGCGACAGTGAAGGCGAGGAATTTTTCAAACTCGTTCAACGCTCGCGCGTGCGCCTGCGCCGCCAGCTCATCGTCCACCCGTTGTCGTCGTGCCGGATCGAGCAACTCCACGCGCGCCTCGGTCAGGTAGCGCGAAGATTCATCCAGCCCATCGCGCAACAGCTGTGCCACCGGATTGCTCGGCTGGTTTTTGAGCGGCAGCTTTTTCTGCCACCAGCGCAGCAGCTCGCGGCAATGGTCTTCGATCAGCTCGTTGCTCGGGTTCTGCCGCGGATCGAGGCAGAGCCGTTCGTAAGGGTTAGGTGATTTGTAGTTGTTCCAGCCTTCCCACTTTTTCGGATCGTCCGGCAGCGGGACAGGGAACAGCGCTACGCATTTCACCGCCATCACGCCATCTTAAGCGCGCCGAGGTTCGCCGCCGCGTCAGCCATATCTTCCGGCGCGAGGCCGGTGTTGCGCTCGATCGAGACTTTTGAGCGATTACCGCTCGCTGCCACGGAAACCTCCAGCACCTGGTTCGCGTTGTATTCGTAGGTCAACTCGACCGGAGAACCTTTTGGCAGGAAGGCTGGTAACTCCACATCACAAATTCCCAGCGGCGTGCACTCTCCCGGCGACGTGCTCTCGCCTTCCACCACCCGCACCACCGCGCGTTGCATGTTCGACATCGCCGTGCCGAATGAATTGCGCGCCTTCGCCGGGATCGCCGTCATCTTGCGAATCATCGGGAACACGTATTCCTCGAGATGCGATTCATCCCACAACACCACGCCGAGGGTGTGCGACGTGATGTTCGTCACCTGGATAAGCCCGCCTTCGCGCCCGGAAAACTGGTCGCGCGTGTTTTCCGGCAACACTTTTTCGCCCGACGTTTTCTCCTCTTCCAGCATCGAGAGAATCGCCTGAATGGCCGCGCCCTTGGCCACGGCTTCATCGGGATTCACATCATCGATTACCGGCGCTTTCGTTAGCTGCGACACCAGCGTGCGCACCATCGGCATGCGCGTCATGCCGCCGACCAGCAGCACCTTGTCCATCTGGTTCCACTTTAAATTCGCTTCCTGCATCACGATCTCGCAAATCGTTTTGCACTTCTCCACCAGATGCTGGCTGCGCTTCTCGAATTCGTCGCGCGTGATCTCCACCTTCACGCTCTTGCCATTGTGATGGTGCACCACCGCGCTCTGCATTCGGCTGGAAAGTTGAATCTTCGCCGCCAACGCGCGCGTGTGCAGGTCCTGGTAACTCTGCAGATCGAGCAGGGGGTTCTCGCCGTGCTGCCGATCGAATTCCTCCGCCACCTGATTAACGATAATGTCGTCCCAATCCTTTCCACCCAGGCGATGATCACCATTGGTCGCGATCATATTGATCTGGTGTCCCTGGATGCGCATGATGGTGACGTCGAAGGTGCCGCCGCCGAGGTCGAACACGAACACCGTTTGATCTTCCCCGAGCTTGTCGAGCCCGTAAGCCAGCGCCGCCGCCGTCGGTTCGTTCAGAATTTGGAGAACGTTGAAGCCGGCGAGCTGTCCAGCCGTGATCGTCGCCGTTCGTTCCGCATCATTGAAGTACGCCGGAACGGTGATGACCGCGTCGGTGATCGGCGTCTTCAGATACTTCTCCGCATCCATTTTGAGCTTCTTCAAAATGAGCGCGCTCAATTCTTCCGCCGAATAAATCTTGCCGCCGAACTCGCGATGAAATTGCTCCTTCGGCTTGCCCATTTCGCGCTTCACGAAATCGACGATCTTCTCCGGTTCGGCCACCGCGTTGGTCTTCGCTGTTGTGCCGACGATGACATTGTTGCCGTCGAACAAAAGCACCGATGGCGTGATCAGCTCGCTCTCGGCATTGGGAATGATTTGCGGTTTACCGTAAGCGTCGATGTGCGCGACCGCGGAAAACGTAGTGCCCAGATCGATGCCGACTGCTTTGCGTTCGTTCATTTTCGAAGAAGTGGAAGGTGCTCAGCGCTCGCGTCTGACGATGCAACTTTCATGCCCGACGCAGTGCCCTGTCATTCCGAGCTTGTCGAGGAATCCCGCTGCGCCACATTACAGGCACTTCCAGGGACTGCCATCGTGCGCGGCGCCAATAACTCGACCGGAGTCGCGCTGCGCGGTGTAGAGGCGTTTGTGTCAAACGCCGGGCGCGGGGGGTGGCAACCCGACGGCGCTTGGCACAAGCGCCTCTACAACTCTGTCATCCCGAGCGCAGCGAAGCGAAGTTGAGGGATCCCGTGAAGTTAGTCGTAAGGCAGCGCAACCGGATCCCTCGACTGCGCTCGGGATGACCGTTATTGAAACCGCTTCGCGATCACTTCTTCTGGCCGCAGCACTTTGCCGCGCCAGGTGAAGCCGCGTTTGATCCGCATGAGGATGCGGCCGTTGTCCTCGGCAAACTCGGCCGGCTCGAAGCTCACCACTTTATGCACCGATAAATCGACGAACTCCTTCGTTTCAATTTCGGTCACTTCGAGCCGGTGCAGAATCTCGAGCAATGCGTGAATCGCGTTATCAAGGTTGTCGCGCCAGCGCGCCAGCCGGTCGCGTTTTTTCTCCGCCGCCGCTGCGCTGAGTTGCTGGGCCAGCGTGCTCAGATCGTCAAACAAAACGATGAGATCGCGCACGAACGGTTTCTGGAGCGATTCGTGCAGAAAGTTATCGCGGTACTTCAGCAGCTCTTCGTGCAACGAATCAAACAGCCGCTGATTAACCGATTCGCTTGTGCGAATGGCGGCGAGATGCTCCTCGATCTTCTGCTGCTCCGCTCGCGCGGGCACAAGATTGTTGGCGATGTTATCCAGCTGACCCTTCATCACCGCCTCGAAATTCTGCAGGCGGGCATCGAGCGCATCGAATTCGCGCAGCATCGCGGCCAGTTCCGCCGTGCTCGCGCGCGGGCGTTCCCGCACGACCGCTTCCGCGCTCAACTCCCGCATGGTGCTGGCAAAATCGTTTGCCATTTTCAGACGCCGTAAAATTGCCGGATGGCTGCGACGAGTCCCGGAATGTCGTGTCGCTTTGCTTCCACATCGACCTGGAGGCCAAGCTCGCGCGCTGTCGCCGATGTTATCGGTCCGATGCTCGCCACTTTCATCTGCGAGGGCCAGGGCAACTTGAGCTCGAGAAAATTCTCCACCGTTGATGCGCTGCTGAAGGTGATGAGGTCCGCGCCCCCTTCGGCAAAACGGCGGCGCGCGCCGGTCACATCACGCGTTTCCGGAACCGTTCGATAAGCCAATCCTTCGTCCACAATCGCGCCCATGCTCGCCAACGCCTTCGGTAGCAAGTCCCGGGCCTTCTCCGCGCGCGCGATCAAAATCCGCAGGTTCTCGACGCCGCCTTCCTTCGCGAATTCCTTCACGATTCCTTCCGCCACAAACTCCGGCGGCTGCAAGTCGACATGCAGATGAAAATCCTTTACCCGCTGCGCCGTGGCCGGACCGATGGCCGCAATCTTCGCCCCGCCGATCTCGCGCGCGTCATCGTAGAGCTTGAAGAAGATGTCGAAAAACGCCTCCACGCCATTGGGACTGGTGAAGACGATCCAATCGTAAGCGTGTGCGTCCTGCACGAGCTCGGCAAACTCGCGCAGATTCGTCGGCGGCTCGATGCGAATCGTTGGCAGCTCCATCACGTCAGCGCCGAGCGCGCGCAGTTGCGAGGTGAGCGCGCCGGCCTGTTTGCGCGTGCGCGTGACGACGATGCGTTTGCCAAAAAGCGGACGCTCTTCAAACCAGCTCAAATTTTTTCGCAGCGAAACCACATCACCGAAAATGGCGACCGCGGGTGCCTCCAATCCGGCGTCCGTCGCCCGTTGCGCGATGTTGGCCAGCGTGCCGATAACGGTGCGCTGTTGCCCGGTTGTGCCCCAGCGCACCAACGCCACCGGCAGCTCCGCGCGCAGTCCGCGCTCCAACATTTCACGTGTGATCGCTTCCAGCCGCTCGGTTCCCATCAACATCACCTGCGTCCCGCCAAGCTTCGCCAGCGCGTCGTAATCGATCGCGCTTCCGCTTTTCCCCGGATCTTCGTGTCCCGTGAAAAGCGTTACATGCGAATTCTGCCCGCGATGCGTCACTGGAATTCCGGCGTAAGCCGCGGCCGCAATCGCCGACGTCACGCCCGGCACCACCTCTAACTCGACGCCCGCTGCCGCCAGCGCCTCCGCTTCTTCTCCACCGCGACCAAAGACGAAAGGATCACCGCCCTTGAGCCGCACCACGTCTTTTCCCGCGCGTGCTTTCTCCACCAGCAAGGCGTTGATCTCCTCCTGCAAGAGCGTGTGCTCGCCCGCACGTTTGCCCGCGAAGATGATATCCGCATCCTCCCGCGCCCACGCCAGCATCTCCGGGTTGCAGAGCGCGTCGTAGATAATCACATCCGCGCATTCGATCAGCTCGCGCGCGCGCAACGTCACCAGACCGAGATCGCCCGGCCCGGCGCCAACGAGAAAACACTTTCTTTGCGTGCTCATGCTCCCAGCCCTGCGAAGACGTGCGCTGCAACTTCCTCCGGATCATTGCCACGGCCACTTGAAATCCGCGGCGCTTCGCCTTGGCCGAAAAGCTGCGCGCGCAATTCAATTTCGCCATTGATGACGCAGGCATGCGCACCCACCGGTAGATCGCAATCGCCCTGCAGCAATCGCAGAAGCTCCCGTTCCGCCCGCAGGCAGAGATGCGCCTCGCGATGATCAACCGGCAAAATCGATGCGGCGTTTTCCGATCGCATCTGCAGCGCAATGATCCCCTGCCCTCCTGCAGGAACGAACTGCTCAAGCGGCAAAATTTCGGCGAAGAACTTCTGCTGCTGGAACTTGAACGCTGGCGGTGAAAATCCGAGTCGCTCCAGCCCGACGCGGGCAAGAATGATCCCGTCCCAATCGCTCGCCGCGAATTTGCGCAGACGCGTCGGCACGTTGCCGCGCAAATCGACAATGTTGCGCGGTTTTCTCAACCAGCGCGCCTGACGTTGCCGACGCACGCTCCCGGTCGCAACGATGTCGAAGGACGCAAGCGCCGGCTGTTTTGTGATCAGAACATCTTCGACTGCGCCGCGCGGCAGAACCGCAGCAATCGTGAGCGCCATATCCATTTCACTCGGGAGGTCTTTCGCGCTATGCACCGCCACATCGATGCGTTTTTCGACAAGCGCGCGCTCGAGCTCGGCTGTGAACAAACCTTTCCTTCCGTCATCCCGAGCGAAGCCGAGGGATCCCGCGGAAGTTACCTGAAAGGCAGCGGCACGGGATCCCTCGACTGGGCTTGGGATGACAGGTGGTTCGTCACCGCCCGTGCGAATGATCTCTATCCGCACCTCCACTCCACATTTCTCCCGCAGCGCCGCTTGCGCCATGCGCGCCTGCGCCAGCGCAAGATCACTCCCGCGCGTCCCGAGAACGATGCTCACCGGCGCGCCTACAATTCAGATGTGCGCAGCGCGCCTGCGACGTTCGTTTCCGGGCGTTGAGCACGCATTTCGTCGCGGACCGATCGCTCAATCCGATCCGCAAAATCGGCCACGTGTTCATCAATGATTGCTTCCGCCGCGGCGACTTGCTGCCGGCGCAGCTCCAGCGTTTCTCTCGCGATGGATTGCAGCGAATCGATGTCGTAAAGATAAACGCCATCGAGCTCATTCACCTCCGGCGCGATATCGCGCGGCACCGCGATGTCGATGAGGAACAGCGGCCGGTCCATTCGTTCGCGAAGAACCGGCATCAGATTTTCCGGCCTGAGCAAATGCGCCTCCGCCGCGGTTGAGGAAATGAGAATATCGATCTCGCGGCATTGCTCGAGCCATTTGCCGAATGGCACCGCGATTCCCTCCAGTTCGGCCGCGAGCTCCTCCGCGCGCGCCGGTGTGCGATTGCTCACGCGCAGGTCGGACACACCGCGCGACGCCAGCGCCCGCAGAGTTTTCTCGCTCGTCTCGCCAGCGCCGAGCACCAGAACTTTGCGGCCGCGCAAATCGCCAAAAATTTTCTCAGCCAGCTCAACCGCAACCGAGCCGACCGACACTGAACCGCGCGTAATTTCCGTCCTGCTCCGCACCTGTTTCGCCACGCGAAATGCGCGCTGGAATAATCGATGAAGCAATGCGCCTGCTTCATTCGCGGCGCGCGCCTGCTCGTAGGCGCGCTTGGCCTGGCCGAATATCTCTGTCTCGCCCACCACCATCGAGTCGAGGCCGGAGGCGACGCGAAAAAGATGATGCGCGCACGCAATTCCTTCGTGGCGATAAAAGGCAGCGAGATTAGTTGGTTCGATATCGCCGGCATCCACCTGCAAAGCTGCCGCCACTTCATTCGTCGTTAGCTCGCGTTCGCGCGCGGCATAAACTTCCACGCGATTGCACGTCGTCAGCAGCAGCGCCTCGGCGCATCCGCCTTCGCGCAAAAAGGTCACGCTGCGCCCATGCCCGGCGAAACGCTCGCGCGCTTCGATTGGCGCGGTGCGATGATTTAACCCGACGCAAAACAGCTTCATGCGTGGTGCGCGACAAACTCGATGCTCCAGAGGAGCGACAACGCTGCCGCAAACGCCGCCACGCAGAAGGCGGCGACGCGTCGCGGCGCAACCGAACGCAGCCGCGGCCCAAACAAAATCGCGGCATAAACGATCCAGACCGCGAGGGCGAGCATGACCTTTGTCCACGGCAGCGGCTCGCCCGTAAAAAATCCGCTGATCAATCCCGCGCTATACAAAGCGAAACCGAGCCAGAGCAGCCGCAACATTGCCGAAAACAAATTCGGCAACGGCGGCAGTTGATAAAAGATGGAATGCAACTCGTGCGTTTTGAGCTGGCGTTCCTGCACGAGGTACATGATGCCGGCGACACAGGCGAGCGCGAACGCTCCGTAGGCGATGAGCGAAATGGAGGCGTGAAATTCCAGCCACGCGTTCGGCATTACCCGCACTGCGCCGGGCAGGTCGATGGGCGCAAGCAGGGCGAAGGATTGCAAGGCGAAAACGAGCGGCGCCGTAAATGATCCCATAAGCGATAGGCGATAGGCCGGGCCGATCACCATGTAGATGAGCGCGATCGACCAGGCGAAGAAGACCAGCACTTCGAACAAATTCGTGATCGGGCAGCGACCAAGCGCGTGTCCGCGCAAGCCGAGGAACGCGGTCTGGAGCAGAAAGCCGAGGAGGATGGCTGCGAAATTAAAGCGGCTTCTCCGAAAAACACGCGCGCGCAAAGCGAGTAATGACCGCAGCACCGCTGCGAAATAGCAAAGCGTTGAGCCAATGAGAAGCTGCCGATCCAAGAAGGCAGTTTACGAGTCACGCTTAGGCTTCGCAAACTGTCGGCGGCGTTGACCTTTGACCGCGGCGCAGTAGCATCGACCACGCTCATGCAAAACGCGATTTCCCAGCTCCGCGCCGCGGTGCGCGACGTGCCGGATTTCCCGAAGGCGGGAATCATTTTCAAAGACATCACGCCCATTCTCAAAGACGGCGTGCTCTTTCGCGCTTCCATCGATCTGTTCTTACAGTGCTGCCACGGCCAGCTCATCGACAAGATTGTCGGCATCGATGCGCGCGGTTTTCTCTTCGGCTCCGCCGTGGCGTATGAGCTCGGCGTCGGCTTCGTGCCGCTGCGCAAAAAAGGCCGGCTGCCTTACAAAACCGAGAGCGCGAGTTACTCGCTCGAATACGGCGAGGCGGAGATGGAATTGCATATCGACGCCATCGAAGAGGGCGAGAAGATCGTGCTCATCGATGACCTGCTCGCCACCGGTGGAACGAGCGCCTCGGCCGCGACATTGATCCGCAAAGTCGGCGGCGAATTAGTGGAATCGATCTTCCTGATCGAGCTGGAGTTTTTGCACGGGCGCAAAAAGCTGGAGCCCACTCCGGTGACGTCGTTCTTGAAGTATTAGCACGGTCATTCCGAGCGATAGCCGAGGAATCCTGTGATGTTACGTTTCCGGTTGCGCCGCTGGGTCCCTCGACTGTCGCTCGGGATGACAGGTGCATTCGTCGCCACAGCCGCGCTCGCGCACGACCACCTTGGTTTCAATCTCCTGCAGCGCGAGCTGATCGTGAATTGCTCCCAGTAACGCGAGCGCACCTTTGCTCGGCATTTCATTGCAGCGCAACTCGATTCGCGCGCGTTTTCCCGCCAGCTCCGGATGCGCAGTCGCCATCTCGCCATCGAGGATGAATGAAGCGTAGGCATTGAATTTCTCCTGCAGCTCCTGCAGTTGCTCATCACCGCCCTTCCAGGGCCGCGGTTCGTTCATCACCAGCAGCACCTCGTCCTTGGCCGGGTCGAACCCGAAAAGATCGATGACCGCAGGATTGGCAACGCCGCTGGGAACAGGTTCATTAGTCATACGATGCGAGATCGGAGAAATTGGTGTGAGCTCGTGGCCGCCGCAATCGTCCTCTTCGGGCCGGCCGAAATGGACGCGCAGTTCACGCCCGGCGTTCTCGCGAACGACAGCTACTGGAGCGACGGCAAAGCTGAGTTCAACATTTATGATGGACAACTGATGCGCGGAGGCCAGCCGCGACATTGCGAGGTGCTGCACATCCTGTTTCGCGAACGCGCGGATCCCAACACGCTGGCGCGAGTTGATGACCCAAAACGCAGCGACGCGATTTCCGTCGTGCGGATGCAGATGATCTGGAGCCTTCCGATAGGGTTGTTTGCGGAGCAGGGATCGCTTACGGCTTATTGGCGCGTGAATCCGCTCGCGCTGGCGCAGCTCAGCTTGGTCGGGAGTGACAGCTTCGGAAATGTTGCCAACTGGCTCGATGTGAAAACCGGCAATCTCATCTCGCACAGCTATCGCACGGGAACATCAAGCGTTCCGATTGCCGCGCCACCCGACGGCATCTTCATGGACGAGCTCCCGCTCCGCGTCCGCACGATTGATTTCACGAAAGCGCCTGCGGACTTCGAGATACAGCTCGGTCCATCAATCATCAGCGCCAGTAAACCTGACGCCATGCCATTCAAGGCAGCGAAAGTTTCCTGGAAACCGTTGGAAAAGACAATTGAGGTAACCGTGCAACAACGCGACGGCATCAGCCGCTTCATCCTTGATCGCGAGTTCCCATCTCTGCTCCGCGAATGGAGCATGCCCGATGGATCGAAGTTGAAGCTCAAGCGCGATTTGAAGGCTGACTACTGGAGCTACGGCAAGAACGGCGATCGCGAACGCGCGCTGAAGAACCCGATGTTGCAGCATCCGGACTAACAACGGCATTGGGTGAATCCCCTCGGTGTCATCCCGAGCGGAGCGCAGCGGAGCCGAGGGATCCCGTGTAGAACCTGAAACTAACATCGCGGGATTCCTCGACTTCGCTCGGGATGACTGGCTCGTTAATACGTGCTGGATTATGATGAGGACGATGAGCAAGACGAAAGCTGGCCTGACGTTACTCGGCCGAAACCTGTCGCGTCTTCCGGCCTCGCCGGCGGAAGCGAAGCTCGAAACATTTCCTAATCCCGCTCGGCGAAATTACCGCATTCACTTTGAAACGAGCGATTTCACTTCGCTCTGCCCTGTCACCGGCCAGGCTGACTTCGCTAGAATCGAGATCGATTACGTGCCGGCGAAGCTTTGCGTTGAATCCAAATCGCTGAAGTTTTACCTCGCCTCATTCCGCAACGAGCGCGCCTTCAACGAAGCGATCGCCAATCGGATTCTGGATGACTTCGTGCGCGCGTGCGCGCCCCGGGAAGCGACGGTGACGGCGGCGTTCGTCGCGCGTGGCGGCATCGCCTTAACGGTGCGGGCGACTTTTCCAGACGGCGGCAGAACGCAGCGCAACGGCCGCTGAAGCGATGACGCGCGCTATCGTTCTGCTTAGCGGCGGAATTGATTCGGCGACGACGCTCGCTCTGGCGCGGCAGCAGGGTTACGCCGTGCACGCGCTCTCGTTCGAATATGGACAACGCCACGAGATTGAAATCGCGGCGGCGAAGCGCATCGCGCAGCATCTCCGCGCAATCGAGCATCGCGTCGTGCGAATTGATCTGCGCAGCTTCGGCGGTTCGGCACTGACTGATGCAATCGCAGTGCCGAAAAATCGCAGCGCCGAGGAAATCGAGCGCGAGATCGCCATTACCTACGTGCCCGCGCGCAACACGATTTTCCTCAGCTACGCGCTGGCCTGGGCGGAGGTGATCGGCGCGCGCGACATTTTTATCGGCGTCAACGCGATTGATTACAGCGGGTATCCCGATTGCCGGCCGGAATTCATCACGCAATTCGAGCGACTGGCCAATGTCGCGACCAAGGCGGGCGTTTCGTGTGATTGGTTTCGCATTCACGCGCCGCTTATCGAGATGACGAAGGCGGAGATCATTGGCAAGGGCGCAGAGCTCGGGCTCGACTTCTCGCTCACGCACAGTTGCTACGATCCGGGGGAGAATGGCGACGCTTGCGGTGAATGCGATTCATGTTTGCTGCGCGCGAAAGGCTTCGCCGAAGCCGGCGTTGCTGATCCTACGCGATACATGTCACGGTCACGATCATCCTGAGCGAAGTCGAAGGAGCCCGCGAAGTTACCTGAAAGGTAGCGCCACGGGATCCCTCGACTGCGCTTCGCTCCGCTCGGGATGACAGCGGGTGCGTTCAGCCTTACTTCTGCAGGCCCGGAATGTGCGCGTAACCGACAAATCGCGGATGCGTTTTCCCGTCCTCCGCTTCGCCCGTTTCCGCGCGCGGCATTTTGAAATCGAACACACTCACGCCGAACCGCTGCTGGCTTTGGTAAGTTCGGCCGTCACTCGCGCCGACCATGACCCGCGCGCCGCTCTTCTTCTCGCGGCCAAGATAAATCATCGCATGGGTAATCGGCGGATCGCGCTCGATCGCATACGTGCCAGTCCAGAAAAGCAGATCGCCTGGTTTCAGATGATCGAATTCGAATGAAGCATCCTTGCGGCTAACCACCGGCTCGAAGGTGCCGGCGCGGCGCACCCAAACGTATTGGCCGCTGGAGTCGCGCGGGACGTCGGCCACGCCGTTCTGCGTCAGAACAAAATAGACGAAGCCGGAGCAATCCATGCCGCCGTTGGCCGGATCGGCCGAGCCGTATTTGTAATCGAGATTGCGCGTGGTGAGCTCGAGGGCGGAGGTGAGAAGCTTCTGCACGTTCGGCGGATAATTCTCAAATCCCGAAATCTGTCCCGCAGATAAACTGGCATTTGCTGTTCCTCGCTTTTTCTGCTCAGGCGAAGGCGAGGCGCTCGGCGTGGGTGTTTCTGTCGGTGATGCTGACGGCGATGGCGTCTCCGTCGGGCTCGGAGTAGGAGACGATTTCTTTTTGTGCTTCGGTGAGGGCGAAGGCGGCTTTTCTTCCGCGGGAGTGGGTGACGCCTTTTTCTTCTTGCGGGGTGAAGCGCTCGGCGAAGGCGATTCTTTCGGCGCGGCTTTCTTTTTCTTGTGCGGTGTCGGCGTTGGGGTGGAGAAAATTTCTCTCAGCTTCTCGCCGATCGTTTGAGCCGGAGCGGGTGAGGGAGCGACGAGAGCAATGATGATGCAGAGGCGTATCAACATGGTCATCCCGGGCCCAGTCGAGCGATCCCGCGGCGCGACCTTAAAGGTAACTTCCACGGTATGTCTGCCTCCGCTCTGCCACACGCGTGGTTCGACGCCTTACGCCGCGATTTCCTTCAGCACCGCTTTGTTGATGCGAATGCCGGCGTCGAGATTCTCCAGCGGGAAGTTTTCATTCGGCGAATGCGCGCGGCAATCGGGCAAAGCAAGTCCGAGCAGCAGCGTTTCCGCGCCGAGAATGTTCCGGAATTCAGAGACGATTGGAATGCTGCCGCCTTCCCGGATGAGCACCGGCTCGCGACCAAATGCATTCTGCAACGCCCGCTGCGCCGCGCAGCCGAAGTGCGAGTGCGGATCGGTAAGATACCACGGGCCGGCGTGGCCAGGCGTCGTCTCCAGTTTCACGCCCGGCAAGCAATGTTTTTCCAGATGCTTCTGCGCCAGCGCGATGATCTTATCGCCATCCTGATTCGGCACCAGCCGGAAGGTCAGCTTGGCCATCGCTTCGGAACCGATCACCGTCTTCGTCCCCTGCCCTTGATAACCGCCGCCCATGCCGTTGATCTCCGCTGTTGGTCGCGCCCAGATGCGCTCCAGCGTGCTGAATCCTTTTTCGCCGAAGAGTTCCGGCACGCCCGTTTCCTTCAGAATCTCCGCGTCGGGATTCACCGGCACTTTGCGCCACATCTTCCGCTCCCAATCCTGCAACGGCAACACGTCGTCGTAAAAACCCTCGATAGTGACGTGCCCATCGTCATCGTGCAGTGACGCGAGCAGACGCGCCAGGGCGGTGAGCGGATTCGCCACCGCGCCGCCATAAATGCCGGAGTGCAGGTCCATCTTTGCGCCAGTGATTTTCAATTCCAGCGCCGCCACTCCGCGCAATCCATAGGACATGGTCGGCACTCCGCGCGCGATCATTCCCGTATCAGAGACCATCACCACATCGCACTTCAGCGCATCGCGATTTTGCGAGAGAAAATTGCCGAGGTTCCCGCTGCCGATTTCCTCCTCGCCTTCGATGACCAGGTGGAGGTTCACCGGCAGATCGCCGTTCGCCTGCATCTGTTCTTCGATACCCAGAATGTGCGAGAGGATCTGTCCTTTGTTGTCAGTGGCGCCGCGGGCGAAGACGTAGCCATCTCGCAGCACTGGCTCGAAGGGCGGTGAATCCCAGAGCCGCACCGGATCGGGCGGTTGCACATCGTAGTGACCGTAGATGAGAACGGTGCGGCGGCCGGGCTTCTGTTCATTATGCGCCCAGACGACCGGATGACCCGGTGTCGGATGAAGCTTCGCCGAGAGTCCGATGGCGGTGAGCTTTTCCACCAGCCAATGCGCACATTCCGTCACCTTTTCCGCATAAGCGTCATCGGTCGAGACGCTGGGGAACCGGAGGAATTGATAAAAATCTTCGAGGTGAGATGCGCGCATTAGCGATGTTACGCGCGCCGTGGTGAGCTTGCAAAGGGACGCGGCTCGCCGGCCTTAACACGATGTCGGCTGGCGTTGCGCCAGCGCGACCGCGTGCGGGATTGCGCCCTCGACGAAACCAAGACATTCCACGGCGCCGCTCGGTTTGCCCGGCAACGCGATGACAAGCGAGCGATCCACTACAGCGGCAAGATTCCGCGACAGAATCGCGTTCGGCGTTATCTCGATCGATTTCCTGCGCATGACTTCGCCAAAGCCGGGAATCTCCACGCGCATGATCGCCCGAATAGCTTCGGGCGTGACATCGCGCTCGGCGATGCCAGTTCCGCCGGTGATCAAAATCAGGCCGCAACCTTGCGCCGAGAAACTCCGGATCGCTTCCTGAATTCTCGCCGCTTCGTCCGGCACGACAGCGTCACATGATACATCCCAGCCACGCTTTTCCGCCGCGGCTCTCACGGCCGGGCCGCCGAAATCGTGATAGTGACCGGAGCTGGCGCGATCGGAAACGGTAAGAATGCCAACGCTGATCAAACGATTCGGTTGAGCTGTTGCTGGAGCCGGCGCCAGCAGTATGCGTGTTGTCTTTCTCATCGTTGCTCCATTGCTCCCGCCGGACGCTTCGTCTTTTTCAGCAATCGCAGGCCGGAGATCTCCATGGCGTCATCGATCGCTTTGCACATGTCGTAAATCGTAAGCAGCGCGACCGCGACTCCGGTAAGCGCTTCCATCTCCACGCCGGTCTGCGCCGTCGTACGGGCGATGCATTTCGCCGTCACAACATCCGCCGACGTTTGCAGATCAATCGCCACATGGCTCAAGGGCAACGGATGACAGAGCGGGATCAATTCCGCCGTGCGTTTCGCCGCCTGAATTCCGGCGATCTGTGCCGTCGCAAGCACATTTCCTTTCGCAATTCTGTTGCGCGAAATCGCCTTAACCGTGGCGCGTCTCAGTTTGATTCTACCGGTAGCGACCGCCTCGCGCACGCTCGGCGCTTTGGCCGAGACATCGACCATGCGCACGCGCCCATCGCGTGCGATGTGGCTGAGCTCGCTTTTCATCAGCCGCCGATTGCGACCATGCGACGCTGCGGCTGGTAATTGTCGCGGAATTCGTGCCGCTCGGGTTTTCGCTCGATCACGTGAAGGAATAATTGGCGCAGTTCATCGTCGCTCGCGCCGTCGCGCAGTGGCCGCAGGATATCGAACTCGAGATGACTCCCGAGACATGGCCGCAGTTTGCCGTCGCAGGTGAGCCGCACCTTATTGCAGCTCTCGCAGAAGTGGAGATTTGTCAGCGCGCCGATGAATCCGATGCGCTGCTCGCGCTGTGCCACCTCATAATAAGTGGCCGGGCCGTTCGTGCGAAAGTCAGGTCGCGGGATAAGCGCGCCGAATCGCTTCTCGATGCCGCGACGCGCTTCAGCGATGGGAAGGAAATTCGAATCGTCGAGCATTTCCACCGCGCTCACCGGCATAAGCTCGATGAAACGCAGGAGCAGATTTTTTTCCGCGGCGAATTCGACGAGCTCGACCAGTTCATCTTCGTTGCGCCCGCGCATGAGTACGGCATTGAGCTTGATCGATGAGAAATCAGCTTCGAGCGCCGCATCAATTCCTTCCAGCACGCGCGGCAGAAAATCGCGCCCGGTGATTTCGCGATAAGCTGCAGGGTCCAGCGTATCGAGTGAAATGTTCAAGGATCCGACACCGGCCTCGCGAAGTTCCCGCGCGATCGTCTGACCCGAAACACCGCGCCGGCTGAGCAAGGTTCCATTGGTCGAAAGGCCCACCTGTTTAATGCCGCCGATCTGCGTGAGGTGGCCCAAGAACTCGACAATGCCCGCCCGCGTGAGCGGCTCGCCCCCAGTGACGCGGACCTTGTCGACGCCCAAAGCCGCAGCGACGCGCACCAGCCGCAACATTTCGCCGAAACTCAAAACCTCGGCGCGCGGCAGCCATTCCTGCAACTCACCCGGCATGCAATAACGGCAGCGCTCATTGCACCGGTCAGTGACCGAAACGCGCAGGTAAGAGACATGATGCCCGAAACGATCTTGCATCGCGCGCAACGTTACGGTTGCGGCAGGGTTGAATCAAGGAAGTGAGGCAATTGACTGACCGCGAGCCTGTTCGTATGGTTTTGAATGTGAGACATTCATCCTTTGTGGCGCTGCCGCTCGCGCTCGCGGCACTGCTTTTCGCCGGCTGCTCCACCACCGAGTCGCGCATTTCCGAGCACCGCGATTTGTTCAACAGCCTTTCTCCCACTGACCAGCAGCTTGTGGCTTCGGGGCGGATTCGCACCGGCATGTCGCAGAATGCTGTCTGGCTGGCCTGGGGCGGGCCCGACCAGAAAGCCGCCGGAGCCATGCGTGGGCAAATGACCGAGACTTGGATTTACGTGAACTACGCCCCAGCCTATGGATACGGAGGATATGGCTACGGTTATCCGTATGGTCCCGGATTTGGGTTCGGCGGCGGGGTCGCCGTCGTGCGCACGCGTCATGGTGGTCGCTCTTTTGCTTTCGTCGGCGATCCGTTCTACGACCCGTTCTATTATTCCTACATTCCGCCGAGCATCCCGTATCCGTATCGCACAGTTACCTTCACGAACGGGCGCGTCGTTTCTTTCCAGTCTCTCGTCGGTCCTTACCGTTACTAGCGCGCCCTTCCTCGGCGTGTTATTGAATCGGAACGCTCCTTAGCTTCCGATGGCGTTCCGCTCCTTTACCGACTTCATCGCGCAACTGGACCGTGCGGGCGAGTTGCAGCGCATCGCGCAGCCGGTCGATACCGATCTTGTCATCGCGGAATGGGCAAACCGCGAAATGAAATCGCCAGGCGGCGGCAAGGCGCTGCTATTCGAGCAGCCGGTGGTGGATGGAAAGACGTCGCGTTTCCCCGTGGCAATTAACACCATGGGTTCGCGCAAACGCGTAGCCATGGCGCTGGGGATCAACGACGTTGCCGATCTTGCGCAGGAAATTCAGCTCATCCTCAAAGCCAAACCGCCCACTGATCTGCGCGAAGGCTGGAGCCTGCTCAAGCAGGGAATCCATCTGCTGCATGCCCGACCGAAGCGAGTGAGCAGCGCGTCGTGTCAGGAAGTGGTGCATCGCTTCGAAGCCACCGTTCACCGCTCACCGATCACCGATCACCTTCCCCTCACCAATCTCCCGATCCTCAAGTGCTGGCCCAAAGATGGCGGCCGCTTCATCACTCTGCCAAACGTCCACACGCGCGACCCTGAAACGGGCGCGCGCAATGTCGGGATGTATCGCATGCAGATTTACGATGAACACACCACCGGGATGCACTGGCAGGTGCACAAAGTCGGCGCGCGGCACGGTAAAGTTTATTATGAACGCGGTGAGCGCATGCCGGTCGCGGTGACGCTCGGCGGCGATCCCGCCTACACTTTTGCCGCGACCGCGCCGCTGCCGGATGGGCTGGATGAAATTCTTTTCGCCGGGTTTTTGCGCAAGAAATCAGTCGAGCTGGTGAAATGCAAAACCGTCGAGCTGGAAGTTCCCGCCGATGTCGATTTCGTGCTCGAAGGTTTCGTGCAACCGGGCGAGATGCGGCCCGAAGGGCCGTTCGGCGATCACACCGGGTTCTACACTGCGGTGGAAGATTACCCGGTGTTTCATCTCACCGCGATCACGCACCGGCGCGATGCGATTTATCCCGCCACGATCGTCGGCCCACCGCCGATGGAGGACTTCTATCTCGGCGACGCCAGCGTGCGCATTTTCCTGCCGGTCTTTCGCATGAACTTTCCCGAGATCGTGGACATGACGCTGCC
>JBBPYF010000003.1:0-19124 GCA_038200165.1 Chthoniobacterales bacterium
CGGCACGGGCACGGGACAAGTGATGAGGTCGAAAACGAAGCCGCGCGTCATGAGCTTGAACGGCTTCAAGGTGGACTTACCCGAGCCGTGGGTGATCGATCTGAGCAAGGCGCCGATGCCCTCTGGAAGCAAAGGCCTCGTGGGCGTGGAGCTGTTCACGAAGTTCGTCGTGCGGATGGATCCGCTCGCAACGCGCTTCAGCGTTTTCGATCCCGCTTCATTCAAGTACACCGGCGACGGCGCTTCCATCCCGCTTATCGTCGAAGACAACAAGCTTTATCTCAAAGCCCAACTCGAAGTGCCCGCGGGTCACACCGTCACGCACAGGCTGCGGATCGACACCGGCTCAGAATCGTCGGTCAATGACGAGATCGTTCAGCAATCCGACGAAGTGCGCAGCAGCAACCTGGGCAACGGCCTGGGAGAAAATTTCAAGTCTTACTCCGGTGTTTTCGCCTCGGTAAAAATCGGGCCGTATTCGATCAAACATGTCTGGGGACCGGGTGGCCCTAATCCGATGATCGGAATGGAACTTCTGCGCCGCTTTATCATCACGTTCGATGCGCCTCACGGGCGGTTGTATCTCGAGCCCACGCCCGCTTTGACGGAACCTGTGCCGACGCCGCCGATAGAGTAACGAACCGCATCGATCCCATGGTCGCTCTTCGCTATGAATAAAAACCTCGCATTCCTGTTCACCATCGGCTTTGTCGCTTCCGCATTCGCCGCTTCACAAGAAAAAGGTTATGCCGTGGTGCGAATGGACAAGCCAGGCGTCGGCGACAGTGAAGGGGTTTGCGCGGAAGCGGATTTCGACTCGGAGATCAGCAGCTTCGCAGCAGCATTTAAGAGCATCGCGAGTTATCCATTTATCGATGCGGAGCGCGTCGCGGTTGTTGGGTTGAGCAATGGCGGCGGCTTCGCGCCCTTCGCCGCGCCGGGGGATCGTGTGAAAGGTTATGTCGCGGTCGGCAGTTGGGGGCGCACGTGGTATGAACACATGCTCGCAATTGAACGGCAGAGCCGCGTAGCGCGCGGAATCGACCCGGGCAAGATCAACGCCGACCTGAAAGCGCTCGTCGATTTTTACCGGCTGTATCTGATCGAAAAGCAGACGCCGAAGCAGATCCTCACCGCGCATCCGCAATGGAGAAGCATCTGGGAGGATGGCGACGTGACGCAATACGGGCGGCCCGCCGCGTTTTACCAGCAACTGCAGGATCTGAATCTCGGCGAGGCTTGGTCGGCGGTGAAAGTGCCGGTGCTCGTCGTGCGCGGTGAATACGACTGGATCATGCCGCGCGAAGACGGCTGCGCAATTGTGGACTCGGTAAACATGAACGGCGCGCTCGCGAAATACGTCGAGCTGCCGCGCGTCACGCACGCCCTCGCACAATACGACTCGTTAGGCGCGACTACACAAGCCAGCGGCGGCAAGTATTACAAACCTGTCGAGAAGATCGTCACCGAGTTTCTCGGAACTGTTTTGAAATAGCACAATCTTTATGCTGATCGACTTCAAATACGCGCTCCGGATGCTGCTGAAAGCGCCCGGCTTCACCATCATCGCAGTCATCACGCTTGCCATCGGCATCGGCGCCAACACCGCCATTTTCAGTGTGGTCAACGCGGTGCTTCTGAAACCGCTGCCTTATCCGGCTCCGGATCAGCTTGTCGCCGTTGGGGCGCAGGACACGCGCGAGCGTTCGACCGATCTGAACTCATTAAGCTTCCCTGATTTTGCTGATTTCCGCAGCCAGGCGAAGAGCTTCCAATCGCTCGCCGTGCATCGAAACACCAATCTCGCCCTCACCGGAAGGGGCGCAGCCCAAAGTCTGCGCGCTCAGGAAGTTTCCGGAGAATTCTTCGATGTGCTCGGGGTCAAGCCGATGCTGGGCCACGGATTCACGCGCGCAGAAGAGGTGGCGGACGAGCCCACCGGCAATCTCCACTCCGGCGAGGGTGAAGAAATCATGGAGCTCTTCCGCAAGCTCAACAATGACGGCATGACCATCGTGCAGGTCACGCATTCCGAAAAAAACGCGAGCTACGGCAAGCGCATCGTGCAACTGCGCGACGGCTGGATCGTCTGATGAGCTCTTGCCTGACAAGCACGGCTGCTTCCGTCCCGCGTTGGTTGCTCCTGCTTGCTGCCACAGCGGCGCTTGGCGAATCAGAGGAAAAAGTTTCGCGCGAAGAACAGCTCGCGCAGTTCCGCAAGAACGTGGACGAGCCGGTCGTGCTGCGCCTTCCGGGCATGGATGAAGTCGGGGTGCGCAAAGACGTCGTTTACAAAGAGAACCCGAAGCTGACTGCGGATGTTTATCGCCCGCCGAAAAGCGCGGCGGGGTCGGATCGCCCGGCAGTCATTTTCGTCCATGGCGGAGTCTCTCCCGATGTTCCTTATCGACCGAAAGAATGGGGCATTTACACGTCGTGGGGACGCCTCGTTGCAGCTTCAGGATTTATCGGCGTGACGTTCAACCATCGTGTCGGTTTTCCCGATCCCCACCTGGATGATGGCGCAAGCGATCTTCAGGACCTGATCGCTTTCATGCGCGGGCACGCTGCCGAGTTTGGCATCGACAAGGAACGGCTCGCGCTCATTTTTTATTCAGCCGGTGGACCGCTGTTGAGCGTCCCGCTGCGCGATCACTACGATTTCGTCCGTTGTGTGATCGGCTTCTATCCCTTGATCGATATTGAAAGAACGGCACTCCATCGCCAGTACATGACCGCCGATGCCCTAACGCGCTTCTCTCCGTTTAGCTATCTGTCACGCACGGAGCAGTGGCCGCCACTCCTGATTGCCCGCGCCGGCCGCGATCAAATTCCGGATCTTCTCCAGGGGCTCGACCGGTTTATTTGCGACGCGGTCAAGGCAAACGCACCCATCGAGATCCTCAATCATCCGAATGGCGAGCACGGCTTTGACAATAAACCGAGTGCCCGCTCCGGCGAGATCGTCACGCGCGCGCTCGCTTTTCTACGAGAGCACCTGAGCCCAGATAAACTATGATTGGCGACCTCAGATTCGCGTTGCGCATGCTGGCGAAAGCGCCTGGTTTCGCCGCGGTGGCGATTGCGACGTTAGCCATCGGCATTGGAGCCAGCACAGTAGTTTTCAGCGGCCTCAACGCGTTATGGCTTCGACCGCTGCCGGTGGAAAACCCTCACCAGCTCGCCTCCGGCTACGCCATGCGAGATGGCGTTGATCCCTACACAACCTCTCTGCTGGAATATGCGGCGTACCGGGAAGGAAGCCATTCCTTCACCAGCACTGGGATCGGCAGCCAGCGTTTGTTTAACCTGCTCGAGCGGGGCGAACCGCAGCGATTGCGCGGCGCTGCCGTTTCGACCGAGTACCTTGCTACTTTGGGCGTCAAGACTGCAGCGGGCCGGCTGTTCCGTCCCGAAGAAGATCGGCCCGATGGCGCGCCGGTCGCAGCGATCAGTTATGAGCTGTGGCAACGCGAGTTTGGTGCTGATCCAGGCATAATTGGACGAGCATTGAAGTTCGAGGACGGCACTTACACCGTAGTAGGCATTCTGGCGCCCGGCTTCAACATGCCTTTCGCGGCGGATGTCTGGGTTCCTCTCCAGGTCAATATTGAAACCCTACCGCTGGAGCAGCGCGCTCAGAATGGTTACGATTTTGTTGCGCGGCTAAAGCCGGGTGTAAGTCTTAGCCAGGCGGATGCCGAGTTAAAACGCATCGCCCGCAGTCTGGAGCAGGAGTATCCGCAGTTCAGGCGCGGCTGGAGTTATAAGCTTATCTCGCTGCGCCAAAATCTGATCGGAGATCTCGAAGGCACAACGGGCAAAGCGCTCTTTGCCCTGGCGGCAGGTGTCGGTTTCGTGTTGTTGATCTGCTGCGCCAACCTCGCAAATCTTTTGCTCGCGAGAGGCGTTGCGCGTGAACGCGAGATCAGCATTCGTTTCGCGTTGGGTGCGGCGCCCTCGAGAGTGGTTCGCCAGTTACTCACGGAAGGTTTGGTTCTTGCCTTACTCGGAGGCGCTGTCGGCCTGATAATAGCGTACTGGATCGCGCCTGTGCTCGGCAGCCTGAGCCCTGTCCAGGCTGTTTCGCTTGCGACCCTTTTGCGCGACTTCCGCATCGATGCGCATGTGCTCGCATTTGCGTTGGTACTGTCGGTCGTAACGGTGGCGATCTTTGGGTTTGCGCCAGCATTAAAAGTGATTCGGTCGCGCGACCTGATCACTGTAATAAAACAACGGGAACAGCGCATTGGCGGTGCTTTCGGCGGACGGCGCGTGCTTGACCTCCTGGTGGTGGCCGAGATCGCAATAGCTGCGACGCTGCTCGTTGGTGGCGGGCTAATCGTGCAAAGCTTTTACCGACTGGAGCGGATTCATCTTGGTTTTCGGCCCGACAATCTGCTGATCATGGAGATGGCGCTCTCGCCCAATAAATATCCCGAACATACGCAGCGCGTCGCCTTTGCCCGGCAGGTGCTGGAGCGCGTGAGAGCTTTGCCCGGTGTCGCCTCTGCCTCTACGACTACGAACTTTCCGCTTCAACTGTTCGACTCCGCTTCATCCTACACGGTCGAAGGACGTGTGCCGTCTTCTGCCGGAGCGCCGCCAGCGACGATTCATCGCGTGGTCAGCCCGGAGTACTTCAGAACGCTTGGTGCCACATTATTGAAAGGTCGGGCGCTGACGGAGGAGGATACCCCGCTGACGTTGCCGGTGGTCGTCATCAACAAAGAGTTGGCGCGACAGGCCTGGCTGGGCGAGGACCCGATCGGCAAACGAATAAGGCGCGGCGGCCCAAACGAAACGAATTTTCCGTGGCTGACAGTGGTAGGTGTGGTGGAAAACATCAAAGAGGACCGGTTCAAATTCAGGACCGACCGCCCGGCTTGGTATCTGCCGTACGCGCAGCAGGAAAGCAGCAATCCTTTGCAGTTAGTTGTGCGATCCAGTAGCAGCCCCGCGGATCTGGTCGTCCCAATTCGCAACGCGATCCACTCGATCGACCGCAATCAACCAATCTCCAACGTAACAACCATGACATCGTATCTGGCCGAGGTCCTCATGCGAGAACGTTTCAGCGCGATTTTGATGGGAAGCTTTGCCGCCATTGGTCTGCTTTTGGCCGTCGTCGGTCTGTATGGCATCATGGCGTATTCGGTTGGCCAACGCACCGGCGAGATCGGGCTGCGAATGGCGCTAGGGGCACGCGCAGGCGATGTTTTGCGGCTCGTACTCGGGCACGAGTTGAGTCTTATCGGGGCCGGTTTGATCACGGGTCTATTGGGTGCTTACGCGATCACGCGCGTTTTGTCCGCTGCGCTTTACCAAATCAGTCCCACTGATCAATTCACGTTCGCGGCCGTTGCGGTGCTACTCACAGCCAGCGCATTGCTCGCGTGTTATCTGCCGGCGCGCACTGCAATACGGGTCGATCCAGTTGTAGCGCTTCGTCACGAATGAAAACCATGTCGAACGACACTTTTGTCATTCCGAGCGAAGTCGAGGAATCCGGTCATATGGCCTCAAAAGTAACACCGTAGGATCCTTCGACTTCGCTTCGCTTCGCTCAGGATGACATTTGTTTATGATCTCTGATTTCAAGTTCGCCCTGCGCCAGCTCATCAAGCAATTTGGCTTCGCTCTCATCGCAATTCTCACGCTTGCGCTCGGCATTGGCGCCAACAGCGCGATTTTCAGTGTCATCGATGCTGTGCTTTTGCGGCCGTTGCCATTTCCAAATCCGCACGAGCTGGTCGCGGTGTGGAGCAAAGTCGCCAATGAATCAGAGCGCGAAACGGATTCGTTTCCGGATTACGCCGATCTGCGCGACCAATCGCAAACGCTGGTGGGACTGACAGCTTACACTCCTGCGTCCGCGGTGTTCGGCACTGGCCAGCAATCGCGCGAGCTCGTCGGCGTGGCCATCACTTCTGATGTCTTCAAGGTGCTCGGAGTGCAGCCGTTTCTCGGCCGCGGCTACACGCGGGAGGAAGAATCGAAAGATGTGCACGTGATCGTGCTCGGCTATGAGATGTGGCAGCGCGATTTTAACGGCGACCGCAATATTGTTGGCCGCGAAATCAAACTCTCGCTCCGGCCGTACACCGTTCTTGGTGTCATGCCGCGCGGCTTCCGTTTTCCGGTTGGCAGTTCACCTGATTACATGATGCCGCTGCATCCGCTCGTCCCGACGGAGATTAACAACCGCGGCGGGCATTTCCTGCGGCTGGTTGGCCGTCTCAAGCCTGGGGTTTCACTCGAGCAGGCGAGCGCAGAAATGGCAGGTATCGCCGGCCGGCTGGAGAAACAATTTCCTGACACGAACACCGCTCGCACAAGCTACGCAGTTTCCCTGCGCGATGACGTGGTGGGCAATGTCCGTCCGGCATTGATCACGCTGCTTGCGGCTGTCGCCGCCGTGTTGTTAATAGCCTGCGCCAACGTGGCCAATCTGCTGCTTGCCCGCGCCACCGCGCGCCGCCGGGAGATTGCCATCCGCACCGCGCTCGGCGCGAGCCGCATTCGCGTCGTTCGGCAATTGCTGGCCGAAGGTTTGCTGCTCGCGCTTCTCGGCGGCTGCGGCGGTTTGCTGCTGGCATCGTGGGGAATCGATTTGTTGCGCTGGCTCGGGCCGAGTGACGTTCCGCGCCTGGACGAAGTGCGCATCAATGCCGTCGTTGTTTTTTTCACCCTTGCCGCCGCCGTGTTCAGCACGCTGCTCTTCGCCGCAGTCCCCGCATTGCAAGCTGCGCGCCCGAACGTTAACGAAGCGTTGCAGGAAGGAAATCGCGGCGCCGCTGGTCCCGAGTCGCGTCGCTTGCGCAACATGCTCGTCGTTTCGCAGGTCGCACTTTCGATGCTGTTGCTGGCAGGCGCAGGTCTATTGATCAAGAGCTTCAACAATCTGCGCACGACCAATCCGGGCTTCGACTCATCGCGCGTCCTCACCGGCGAAGTCATTTTGCCTGGCGCGAAATACTCCGCCACGCCCTCGAAGTTCCAGCCGTTCTACAACTCTCTCATCGACAAACTGCGAGCCTTGCCCGGAGTCGAAGCCGTGGGTGGCGCGCAGCCGCTCCCTTTCTCCGGCAACGATCGCGCTTCATCGTTCTGGATCGAAGGCCGGCCGGATCCCGGCCCGGGAAATCACCCTAACGCATCGCATCTCACCGTCACCGGCGATTACTTCCGCGCCATGCGCATCCCGCTGCTCGCCGGACGCGATTTCCAAGGGCGTGATGGCAAGAACGCGCCGCTGGTCGCGATGGTGAATGAAACATTTGCGTGCACTTTTTTCCCGAACACGAGCCCTCTTGGTCAGCACATCCGCATTGATCAGCCGGAGAATAAAACTTTGGTTTACGAGATCATCGGCGAAGTCGGCAGCACGAGGCACGAATCGCTCGCCATCGCGCCCATTCCGGAATTTTACGTCACCGACGCGCAGGACCCGAGCCGCCGTTTCAATATCGTGCTGCGCACTTCCAGCGCGAACCTCAGCGGTCTCGACTCCGCCTTGCGCAATGCCATCGGCCAGCTCGATGGCGACGTCTTCGTCCCGAAACTCCAGCCCATGCGGAATCTTATCGGCAGCACATTGGCGCAGCCCCGGTTCCACATGGCGTTGCTCGGCTGTTTCGCGGGAGTCGCGCTCGTGCTTGCGGCCATCGGCATTTACGGCGTCATCGCCTACAGCGTCGCGCAACGGACAAAGGAGATCGGGATCCGTATGGCGCTCGGGGCGGAACGGCGCGACATGATGCAGATGGTCCTGTGGCAAAGTTTTAGCATTGTCAGCCTCGGCTTGCTCGCCGGTTTGCTAGGCGCGCTTGCCCTCACGCGCCTGATGAACAGCCTGCTCTACGGTGTCAGCGCCCATGACGTTTCCATCTACGCGATTGTCCTGCTGGTTCTCAGCCTCGCTGCGCTGCTGGCTAGTTTCCTGCCGGCCCGCCGCGCCATGAACGTCGACCCGATAGTGGCGCTGCGGTATGAGTAAGGCGGCGGCGCTCGCACTCCTGCTGTGTCTCGTTAGCTCGGCATTCTCCGCGGAAGTGCTGGAGGATACGATCGAGAAAACCGTTCCGCTCAAAGCCGACGGAACGTTTTCGCTCCAGACGATCGATGGCTCCGTCGAAATTTACGGCGCTGAAGCCGAGGAAGTAAAGATCGTCGCGATTCGCAAAGCATTCTCACCGCAACGGCTCAACGCCATTCAGGTGCGAATCGACGGCGGCGGCAGCGATTCCGTGAATATTAGCACGACGGCGCTGCCGAAACCGCGCTGGGGCTTGAGCGATCGCTCCGGCACGGTCGATTACATCATCAATCTGCCGCAGCACGCGCGCATTGCATCGCTCGATATACCGAATGGCGAGCTCATTATTCACGGCATGCGCGGCGCGGCCATCAACGCCTCGCTCGGCAATGGCCGGCTCATTTCCCACAACTGCTTTTGCGACCAAAAACTGCGCGTGCAGAGCGGCGGCCTCGATCTGTTTTTTGATTGGGATGAGGAACGCCCGATCACCATCGATGGCGCGCTCGTGAACGGTAATGCGCGCGCCGTGATTCCGGGCGACGCTTCATTCAAGCTCCATGCCGTGAGTGTGCATGGTCGCGTAGCCAGCGATTTCACCGAGCTGGCTGAACGTAAACGCGGTGGTGTCTCCGAGATCAACGAAACGATAGGCCCGGCGCCGTTATCGAGCCTAACGCTGCGCGCGACGGATGGGAGCATCCGCATCATGGAAGCACTCTGATGGAGCTGTTGCGCGTCTCCTCCAGAAAAAGATTGGAAGCGCGGAGGCCGATGGTGAGACTAAGTCATGCCGTCGTTCGATATCGTCTCTGAAGTCGACAAGCAGGAGATCGACAATGCGCTCAACCAGGCACGCAAAGAACTCGCCACGCGTTTCGATTTCAAAGGCAGCACGGCGCAGATCGAATATGAAAAGGACAAGATCACGCTGACGGCGGAAGATGGGAATCGGTTGCGCGGCTTGCGCGAAATCGTGATTGGCAAGCTGTCGAAGCGCGGCGCAGATTTGCGCAACATCGACCAGGGCGAGCCGCAGATTTCATCGGTCGGGCATGCGCGGCAGGAGCTTGTGATCAAGCAGGGACTGGAGGGGGAAAAAGCGAAGGAGATTATTCGCGCGATCAAGGACGGTGGGTTCAAAGTGCAGAGCACGCTGCAGGACCGGCAGATTCGCGTGACGGGGAAGAAGAAGGACGACCTGCAAAGCGTGATTCAGTTCGTGCGCGGCAGAGACTTCGGCGTGGCGACGAACTTCAAGAATTTCCGGGACTGAGCTTCTGTCATCCCGAGGAGTTACCTGAGCGTTTCGCAACGGGATCCCTCGACTGTCGCTCGGGATGACGTGCTACCCTCCCTGCACCGGCGGCATGATGGCAACGACGTCACCATCATCGAGCGAGTGATTCGCCTGGACAAATTCGACGCCGATGCCAAAGAGCACGCTCTTCGTGAAATCGCGCAGTCGCGGATAATCGCCGCACAATTTCTCCACCAGCTCATGCACAGTCGCGTCATCTGGCAGCTCGACCTCGAGCGCCGGCGCGCCCACGATTTCCCGCAAACGGGAATAGAATTCCGTCCGCACCTTCATGGTCGCACCAGCTCTTTCCGTAGCACGCCGATGCACGGCAGATTGCGATAGCGCTCCATGTAATCGAGCCCGTAGCCGACGACGAATTCGTCCGCAATATCGAAGCCGACGTAATCGGCGTCGATGGCGCGGGCGCGTTCTTTGATTTTGCGGAGCAGCACACAGACGCGGATGCTGAGCGGATTGGCCGTCTGCAGTTTTTCGCGAATGGCGTTGATGGTGATGCCGCTGTCGAGAATGTCGTCGAGGAGGAGAATGTGGCGGCCGGCGACATCCGGCGGCGCGATCTGGCGAAAGATGACTTCGCCGCTGGTTTGCAAGCCGCCGTGATAACTGGCCACGCTCAGGCAATCGAGTTTCAGCGGCAGCGGAATCCGGCGCAACAAATCGGCCATGAAGATGAGGCTGCCGTTGAGAATGGCGATGACGGTGAGGTCGCGATCGCGATAATCATGGGAGATGCGCGCGGCGATCTCGTCGAGGCGCCGCAGGATCGTCGCTTCATTGAAGAGCACCCGCTCGAGGTCCTCCTGCATAGGAAGCAATACGCCACGGCATCCTTGTCATGTCGAGCGAAGTCGAAAGCACCGTCATCCCGAGCGAAGCGCAGCGCAGTCGAGGGATTCCGCGACGTGACCTTTCAGCTAATGCAACGGGATCCCTCGACTGTCGCTCGGGATGACGAGTTGCGTTAAGTTGCGATGGATGCGCGTGACCTCGGATAAATTCACCGTCGCGACTTCAGGTAAAGGCACCTACGAAATCACCGACAAGGTCGCGCGAGTGGTGCGCCAGAGCGAGATTAGTAATGGCACGGTGACGGTCTTCGTGCAGCACACGAGTTGCAGCTTGGTTGTCATGGAGAATGCCGCGCCGGCTGCACGTCGCGATCTGGAGAACTTTTTCGAGCGGCTCGTGCCGGAGGAGGCGACTTATGAGCACGACGACGAGGGCGCTGATGACAGCACTTCGCACATTCGGATGGTGCTCACGCGCACGAGCGAGACGATTCCGATTGCGAATGGCGAGATGCAGCTCGGGACCTGGCAGGGGATTTTTCTCTTCGAGCATCGCCGCGAGGCGCACCGGCGGAAGATTGTCGTGACGGTGATGGGGGAATATGATTAGTGCGCGTAGATCGCTTCCACAAGGCGCAGCGATTTCTCCGTCGGCAATACCTTTGCTCCATCTGGTTCATGACGTAAGCGAAGGCGATTCCGTGTTCTGGATCGGCAAAGGCATGACTGCCGCCGGCGCCGGGATGGCCGAAGGCCGAGTTTGATGGGCCGAAGATTCTTCGACGCGATGCAGCCGCATCCTGCATGAATCCAGCGGAAAACGCCGTCGGTATTTCGAAGATGCGATCAACGCCGTCCGAGAGCGTTGTTGTCATTTGCTCAATGGTGGAAGGTGCGAAGAACTGCCGGCCTTCGATTTCGCCACCGTTAGCGAGGATGGCGTAAAACTTCGCCAGCGCCGTGGCGCTGCCGATGCCGCCGAAGGAGACGATGTCGAGCGCGCGGTTCTCCGGCTTATTCATGGCGCTGACGGCGTGCAGTCCATGCGGCGAGGTGAACGTCCGGCGCTGAAGAGTGCCTGGCGTGACCAGGTCATGGTAGAATTGCGCCGGCTCGGGTGCCTTGCCGGCCTTGGCCGCGTAAATGGTGGCGCAGCGCGAGTTCAGTTCCGAAGGCAAACCGATCCAGAAATCGAGCGCGAGCGGTTCCGCGAAAGTCGAACGCCAGTATCTCGAAATTGACGCGTCACTGATGCGCCGCGTCAGCTCATCGATGAGGAATCCGAACGTGCGTGCGTGATAGCCATGCGCGCTGCCCGGGGGCCAAAGCGGCGCTTGTTTTTCGAGCGAGCGGATGACCGCGGCGTAATCCGTCACATCCGCATTTTCGCCGAGTGCGCAGAGGCCAGCGGAATGCGACATCAACTCGGCGAGGGTGATCTCACTTTTGCCGTTCTGCGCGAACTCCGGCCAGAATTCCGCCACGCGGCGGCTGAGCTCGACGCGATGTTCCTGCAAAACGTGCAATAAACAGGCGCTGCCGATTCCTTTGGTCGCGGACCAGACGAGCACGAGTGTGTCGGCGCTCCATGGCTGCTCGCGGCGCGCGTCGCAGAAACCGCCATGCAATTCGAGAATTGATTCGCCGTTTTGCCAGACCGAAACAGCGGCACCGAGCTCACCGCGAAAGTTTTCCTCGAACAAAGGCGAGATTCGTTCGCGCAATCGCCGCGTATCCAGGCGCATCGCCCAATCTGGGGCGACGCTCGGCAAGCCGTCCAGTATTTTGCGAAGCCGCCGGTCAGAGCCCGCGGTTACAAGGAATCGTGCAGCGGCTCGAGATCGGGATCCCTCTTAGCGAGGTCGCGGAAACTTGCGTCCATCTTGAAGGAAATGTCCAGATGCACGCGCGCGTCTTGCAAATTGCCGAGCAGCACTTCGTAGCAGCCCATGTTGTAATAGTAGATCGGCTCGTTCAGCAGCGCGGTCGGACCTTTAAGGAGGAGCTTCTTCGCTTCGGCGGTGCGGCCGATTTGATGCAAACAGAAACCGGCGTGGAGAAATCCGGCGCTCGCTTCTGGCGCGACGCGGCAGAGCTTGCGGCTGACGGTGAGGGCGCGCGTCCATTGTTTTTTGCGCATGAGATGATGGAGGCGCAATTGCAGGACTTCAGGGCGCTGCTGGAATTCGTTATCGAGGGCATTCAATTCCGCGACTGACTCGGCCGTCATGCCGAGCTCGGCGTAACCGCAGGCGGCGCGCAGTTGTCGTTCGAAAGTCACGCATTCTGGTTTAAGCAGCCGCCTTGCCAACTGCGGCCACGGCTTAAGAATTTCTAGAATGGGCTGCAAGGGTCGCTCTGTGGACGCAAGTTGTAGAGGCGCTCGTGCCAAGCGCCGGACCTAACCACCGCGGCTTTCGACACAAACGCCTCTACACAGCGGACACTTCTACCTGGGACAATAGCTGGTCGAGCTCGACCAGACGACGTTCGAAGAGTGCGATCGTACTGTTGATTGGCTCGGCTGTCGTCATGTCGACACCGGCATCCTTCAAGGTCTCGAGCGGAAATTTGGAGCCGCCGGATTTCAGGAAAGCGAGGTATTTCTCGACGGCGCCGGCTTCGCTCGCGAGGACCCGCTGGGAGAGGGCCACCGCCGCAGATAAACCGGTGGCGTATTTGTAAACGTAAAACGCGCTGTAGAAATGCGGAATGCGCAGACACTCGAGTTCGAGCTGCGGATCGATGGTGACGGCGCCGCCGAAGTACGCATCAAGTAGCTTCCGATACTCGCTCTTGAAAAGATCGAGCGTCAGCGCACCGCCTGATTCCTCGACGGCGTGAATTGCCTTCTCGAACTCGGCGAACATCGTCTGCCGGAAAACTGTCCCGCGGATGTCGTCGATCTGGCGATTAATAATATAGGCGCGCATCTTCGGGTCGCGCCTTTCTTCTAACAAGAAATGTGTCAACAGCTCTTCGTTGAAGGTGCTGGCCACTTCCGCGAGAAAGATCGGGTAATCGTAATCCTGAAAGAGCTGCGCCTTCTGCGCGAACCAGGTGTGCATGGAATGACCGGCCTCGTGAGCGAGGGTGTAGACATCGGCGAACACATCCTCCTTGTAATTCATCAGGATGTAAGGCGGCGCACCGTAGCTGCCGCTGGAGAAAGCGCCGCTGCGTTTGCCCTTGGTTTCATAGCGATCGCACCAGCGGCCGCGCAGACCTTCTTCCAGAGTCTGCACGTATTCGTCGCCGAGCGGCCGCAGCGAGGCGATCACTTTCTCGATCGCTTCGTCGAAGGAGATGCGCGTCTCGATTTCGGGAACTAACGGAACGTAGGTATCGTAGGCATGGAGTTCATCGACTTGGAGAACACGGCGCCGCAGCTCGTAGTAACGCAGCAAGGCCGGAATGCCGCTGCGCACCGCGCCGATCAGACCATCGTAGACGGCGACAGGCACGTCATCTTTGAAGAGCGATGCTTCCAGTGCGCTTGGGTAGTTGCGAGCGCGGGCGCGGAACACATCGGCCTTGACCGAATAGGCGAGCGACGCCGCCAAAGTAAACTGGTGATCGGCGAACTCACTGTAGAGCTGAGTAAAGGCGCGCCGTCTCACTTCGCGGTCGCGCTTGAGCAGGAATGAGCTGTAGGTGCTTTGGGTGAGCGGCTTCTCCCGTCCATCGGCGTCGATGAGCAAGCCGAATTTCATGTCCACGTTGGTCAGCTGCGAGAACGCGTCATCGTATCCGCTGAGCGCGGCCGCACCGAGAGCGAGCAGGCGTTCCTCTTTCTCGGAGAGAACATGCGGCCGCAGCCGGCGGATTTTGTGCAACTGAATCCGCCATTCCTTCAGAGCTGGATCGTTGATGAACTCTTTCCAGCGCGCGTCATCGATGGCCTGGATCTCGGGCACGACAAAGGCGGAAGCTTCGCCGATCTGCGTCATCAAATTCTGGAGCTGACCGACGCGGGCGAGGTATTCGTTGTTCGAGCTATCCTCGGCCAGCTGGAGCGAGGCAAAATGATAGACGCGCTCGATTTTCTCATCGAGCTGCTTCTCGAATTCGAGCAGCTGGGCCAGCGTGGGCGCCGATTTGCCGACGCGCCCTTTCCACTGCGAGATATGCGGGAAAGTACGCGTGATCCACGCCACATCCTCCTGCCATTTGCCCACATCGGTGAACAGGTGTGTCAGGTCCCATTTATCCGCTTCTGGAATGTCAGCGCGCGTTGGTGTCGTTGTCGGTTCCATTTACTTTCGGAAAATCCGGTAGCGCTGATTAGCATGCCACTCGATGGGTGCAAGCGCGGGTGACGTTCAGTTGAACATCGAGTGACTTCACGTACTTGCTGGAAGTGAATCCTGCGATCTACGCGCTGTTTGGCTTCGGCCTCGCTGCTGTCATGGCGCTGCTCGTGTTCATGCTTACGCGAAGTCGCGGAGACGATTCCGAAATCGCGAAGCGGCTCGAGCTGCTCGAGCACGGCCAGGAACGGAGCGAGAAAAGTGTGCGGGATGAATTCTCGCGCAGCCGGGAGGAATTCGGCGGCGCGGCCAGAGCACAGCGCGATGAGCTGGGCAGCACGCTGAAAAACGTGAGCGATTCGACCTTGAGATCGCTGGGCGAACTCAGCGCGATGGTGCACGCGCAGCTCGACCAGGCGACGACGCAGGCGCGGCGGCTGACGGACAATGTCGATGCGCGGCTGAGGGAATTGCGCGAGGAAAACACGCAGCAGATCGAGAGGATGCGCGCGACGGTGGATGAGAGGTTGCAGAGCACACTGGAGAAACGGCTGGGCGAATCATTCAAGCTGGTGAGCGACCGCCTCGAGCAGGTGCATCAAGGACTGGGCGCGATGCAGCAACTGGCGAGCGATGTCGGCGGTTTGCAGAAGGTGCTCGCCAACGTCAAAACGCGCGGCGGCTGGGGCGAAGTGCAGCTTGGTTCGCTGCTCGAGCAGGTGCTCACACCAGACCAGTTCGCGCGCAATGTGCAGACGCGGGAGGAGACGGGCGAGCGCGTCGATTTCGCCATCAAATTGCCCGGCGACAATAACGGCGCGCCGGTGTGGCTGCCGATCGACGCGAAGTTTCCGATCGAGGATTATCAGCGCCTTGTCGCAGCGCAGGAGCAGGGCGACGCGGCGAAAATCGATGAAGCCATGCGCGGCCTCGAGACGCAGCTGAAGAAATGCGCCAAAGATATTTGTGGGAAGTACATCAATCCGCCGAAGACGACGGATTTCGCGCTCATGTTTTTGCCTACGGAAGGGCTCTACGCGGAAGCGATCCGGCGGCTCGGGTTGGTCGAGCAGGTGCAGCGTGATTGCCGTGTTGTCTTCGCCGGACCGACGACGCTGGCGGCGTTGCTGAATAGTCTGCAAATGGGTTTTCGCACGCTCGCCATCCAGAAGCGGTCGAGCGAAGTCTGGAATTTGCTGGCCGGTGTGAAGACGGAGTTTGGGAAATTCGGCGAGGCTTTGTCCGCCGTGAAGGACAAGCTGGAGCAGGCCGCGCGCAAGATGGAAGACGTGGATGTGCGCTCGCGCGCGCTGAGCAGGAAGCTGCGCGACGTGGAAGAAATGCCGGAGAATCCGCAGCCGTTGTTGCCGGAGTTATTGGCATCTGACGAAGAGTAACGCCACGAGTCATCCTGAGCGAAGCGCAGCGGAGTCGAAGGAACCCGTGGAAGTTACCTTAAAGGTATCTCCGCTGGATACCTCGACTTCGCTTGGGATGACGAGCGGGAGCGCTACAGCGCCTCATCCCACTTAGTCTTATCCTTAAGCATCACTTCGCGCAGGAGGCGAATCGGCGGCATGCCGTGGTCGAGGAATTGATTGTGAAATTTTTCTAACGAGAACTTGTCTCCCTCCTGCTCCTTGTAGTCATCGCGCAGCTTCAAGATCTCCTGTTTGCCCAGGGTGTAGTTCATGTAGCCGTAGTCGAAGGTGCCGCGCATGGCTTCGCTGCGGGAAGGTGTCGCTTCGTAGTAGCAGTTCTCCATGAAAAACTTCGTCGCTTCATCCACCGACGTGCTTTGCGTGTGCATTTTGATCGAGCAAACCAGGCGGCACAAACGCAGGAGCGACTCGCACGCCTGCGCCATGCGATACTTGGCTGCGCGCTTTTTTTCCTCGTCAGAACCCGGTGGTTTCTTCGGCCCGCCGAATCCCTGTTCCAACATCATCTGCTCGCAGTAATGTGCCCAGCCTTCTTCGAAAGCGTAGCTGTGGAAGATTTTCTCGATTTTCGTCGCGTTCGAGGCATTCAGGTGCAGGTATTGCACGTAATGACCCGGGTACGCTTCGTGAATGGAAGTCACGTCCGCGTCGTACTTATTAAATGAGGTGAGCCATTCTTCCTTTTGCTGGTCTGTCCAATCCGGCTCGACCGGCGTGACGTAGTAGAAAGCTTCCGTCGCTTTCGTTTCGAATGGGCCCGGGGTGTCCATTGAAGCAAAGGTGGTGGCGCGGTCGTACTGCGGCGTCGGCTTGACCTGCGCGCGCACATTGGAGGGAATGCCAACAATCTTGTGCTCGGTCACGTAGTTGCGGATTTGATCCAAGCTTTTGCCGATCTCCGGAATCAACTGCTCCGCCGCCGGATGTTCCTTTTGAATCTGCTTGAAGATTTCCGTGGCCGGCTTGTTCGGGTCGATCACTTTGGCTGCTTCGGCGAACGCCTGTTGCTCTTCCTTGATCTGCGCCAGCCCGATCTCGACAATCTTTTCCGGCGGCGCATCCACCAGCTCCGTCTCGTTCAGCCAGCGTTGAAACTTCGCCTCACCGATGGCAAACTCGGGAGTTGCTTTTGGTAACTTCTCCTTCTCCAGCCAGGTGGCGAAATCGGTCAAGGCGAGCACGGCCTTGCGATTGGCCTCCATGAAGTTGCCGCGCACTTCCTGATCTTTGACCGCGGCGACCGCCGCGACCATGTCCGTGCGCAGGAAATCGGCGGAGCCGCGCGCGATATCGATGGCGAGTTCCACATATGGCCGCGGCAGGACCGGATCGAGATTGGTTTTGCCGGCGATGAGGATGTTCGGAATTTGCGACTCGATCGCGGTGAGACTGCGCACGCGCTCCTCCAGCGACGTCCAGTTGCGCGCAATGTAGATGTTGAGATTGGCGCACTGCGCGTAGGTCATGGGGTTGCGCTCGAACTTGTGCACTTCCTGCATCTCGAAAAGCTCATTCGCCACCGCCGCCTGGAGAATGCGCCGATCGATGGCCGTGCGCGGGCGAAGTTTCTCCGGCGAAAATTTGCGGAGCCGATCGTCAAAGCGGCGCAACCGCTGGAGTTCCGCATCAAGGGCGAGGCGGCTGAAATCCGGCGCGCGGCCATCGTATTCGTGCAGTCCCAGCTCGGTGCCGAGGAGCGGGCGGGCATTGAGATAGCCTTTGATGAATTCCTCGGCCACGGCGGTGAATTCCGCGTCGGTGTCCTGCGTGGCGCGCAGACCCGAAGGCAGCAAGAGCGCGAGCGGGAGTATCCAGAAACAATGCTTCATCTGCGGAGACGCGTCCCGTGGCCAGCGACCACGGGTACGGCGCGCGCGGATCTTAAATCGGCCCTTTGCACATTGCCAAAGATTTTGTCCTGAACGACAATCGTGCCGGGATGAAAAGGCGGTTTGTTTTGTCAATCGTGGCGCTGCTCGCGGCCATCAACGCATTGCTCGTCATGCGAGTGTTTAATCTGCACGCGGCCGAGACCGATGGAGACAACGGCTACAACGAGATCGCGGTTTTTGCCAAGGCGGTGCAGTTGCTGCGGCAGGATTACGTCGATGGCAACAAAACGAGCTATCACGATCTCGTCTATGCCGCGATGAAAGGCATGCTCGCTTCGCTCGATCCGCACAGCCAGTTTATGGAGCCGGATGATTTTCGCGACATGCAGGACGATACCCGCAGCCGCTTCAACGGGCTGGGCATCGAAGTCTCGTTGAAAAATGGCGTGCTCACGGTGGTGACGCCGATGGAAGATACGCCCGCGGCCAAGGCGGGCATTCTCGCCGGCGATCAGATTCTAAAAATCAACGGTACGCCGACGGAGAAGCTCGAGTTGCAACAGGCGGTGAATTTGCTCCGTGGAAAACCAGGCCAGAAAGCGACGCTCACGATGCTGCGGCCATCGACGAAAGAGCTGAAGGATTACGTGCTCGAGCGCGCGGAGGTGAAAGTGCAAAGCGTGAAAGCGGCGCATTTGCTCGACCGCGATCTCTCCGGCCCATTCAAAGTAGGCTACGTCCGCATCGTGCAATTTAATGAGCCCACGGCGGAGGACCTGGGCAAGGCGCTCGATGAATTGCAAAAGCAGGGAATGCAGGCGCTCGTGCTCGATTTGAGAAACAATCCCGGCGGCCTGCTCAACAGCGCGGTCGATGTCTGCGCGCAATTTTTGCCGCCGAACACCACGGTGGTTTCGACGCAGGGCCGGGCGGCCTCGCAGGAGCGCGAGTATGCGACTTCAGGTGTGGGGAAAGAACGGCCGAGCTTGCCTCTGGCGGTGCTGGTGAATGAAGGCAGCGCCAGCGGCGCCGAGATTGTCTCTGGTGCGTTGAAGGATTTGAAGCGTGCGATCGTGGTGGGCGAAACGACTTTCGGCAAAGGCTCGGTGCAAAACGTTTTGCAGTTGCCTGATGGATCGGCGCTGCGGTTCACGACGGCGAAATATTATACCCCGAGCAAGCAGGTCATCCACGGCAACGGCGTTACCCCAAACATTGCTGTGCCGATGAACGCGGAGCAGGAAAGGGCGCTCTTCGCTTCGCGCAACAGTGACGCGAAGACGCAAGACGAAAAGACGCAGGTCCGCACGCGCGATCCGCAGATGCTGCGCGCAATCGATGCGCTCAAGGGCGTGATGATTTACGCGCAGCAAAACGCGCGGCGGGCCGAGCCGGTGAAGTAGGTGTAGAGGCGTTTGTGCCAAACGCCGTTGCAATTTCTCGCGAGTAA
>JBBPYF010000004.1:0-10652 GCA_038200165.1 Chthoniobacterales bacterium
CCGCTGCGCGCCGCGTTCCCCATGATACCAGGCCAGCACCAGCGTGACGAACAGCCCCACGCTGAGCGCGATGATGACGAAGCGCATCGTTTGTTCGGGCCAGCCGAAGCGCGACGCGACAATGTCGATCCCTTGCAGTAACGCGAACGCTGCCGCGACATAGGCCACCGACCACTGCACGATCTTGCGTTGCTTCAGGCGTTGCAGGAATTCGTTCATCGCGATGGGGTCTTATCCGCGGTCCCATTCGATTTCAGCAGGGCCTGAAAGCGCGAATCGTTCCGCAACGGATCCCAATAAGGATCGAGGCGAAGCAAACCTGGCGTCAGCCCGTCGGGAACCTCGAGGAGATGCGGCAGGGAGGCAATGGCGGCGTCAAGATCACCCACGTTGGCTTCGACCTGCGCGAGGGTGATCTCGGCCTGCGGCTCATCCAAAGCGTCGTCCTGATAGTCAGTCACCGCCTTTCGCGCCTCCGCCAGCGCATTTTCCTTATCTCCAAGGCCGGCGTAAGTGAGGGCAAGGGCGCACGGCAGAAGAGTGTGATCGACCGGAACAATCGTTCCCGGCGAGGGCTTAATCGCCTGCAGTGCGAGTGTGTAGGTAGTCTGCGCGTCGGCGGTCTTACCCATGTCTGCATGGCGTTGTTATGTGGCGCCCCGCGCTAACAAAAGGACGTGCACTTCTTACCTCATCATCTCAAAAGCTCGTACCCCTTGCACGGGTTTGCCATCTCGTTCCCAACGTGGGACGAAGGTCAACCGGTGGCCTTTTAGCTCAAACGGCCGCTCCTGTGAGGTCCCCACGTAAACATCGTACAAGTCCCCCTCGACCTTGTGCGTTACCATCTTTCGCGCCCAGTCAACCTCGTACTTCCCAAAATATGCCACGTAGCTGTCGAAAAGTGGCCCCTTCTCCTCCGCTGTCACCTTCTCTTCATCACCGGAGGCGACTTTCGGGTGCGGCACCTTCATGATCTGGATTGCCATGTGGCCTGTAGAGTCATAGATGAGAAGCCCCAGCGGATTCTTCCCGTAGGGGTACTCGACCGTGCCATCTGCCAGGCGATTTTCATAGGCGATGAGCTTCCACGTCCCGACGATGCCTCGCACAGAAGAATCAGAACCGCCCGGTTCAGCGCTATCACTGATAGCGGCTGCGCAAAAGGCGGTTATAAGGAAGGTTGTAAGTATTTTCATGCTCTTAAATTTTCACTGCTGAATGGTCTCGAAGACACATAACGCCTCGCATCAGCGGGGCTGCGTGTGGCATTTGCCTAACGATGTGAGACTCGCTTCGCGGCCTCCGCTGCATGCTCGTGTTAGATGCCGTCCTTGGTTATCAATGCCGTGTATCAAGTCGCCAGATTTTGTTCACATCATGCGCTGAGACCCAGACCGAGCCTTTTCCTGCTCTTACTGCTCCACTTCCCTGCGCAGGGGCGAATCGCTTCACTACCTGATTTGTCTTTGGATCAATAACAGATAACAAGACTTTCGTAGCCCGCACCCAAACAGCGCCCTCCCCAGCAGCTATATCTCCTCCCGGCCCAGATGCCCCAACTTCGATATTGGCTACGACTTTGTTTGAAAACCTGCGTCGCGACCTGAATCAGGAGCCACGCCACGACCGCGTAGGCTACCGCGACCTTGTAGACATTGCGTCGCTTCAGCTCGGAAGAAAAGCTATTCAGCGTCGCGGCTCCTCGATGTGCGCGAAATGACCTTGAGGTCGGCGATCTGCGAAAGCCGAGTCAAAACTTCGTCCTGAATCCCGTCAGCAAAGTAGGCATTGGATTTCTCTTCACTCAGACTTTCAAATGGCAGCACGGCGATGGATTTCTGCGTAGTCTCGCTGGCCGATCTCCCTGCTCTCGAGGGCGCGCTGAATCGTCCCAGAAAGAACGGACCGATCGACAACGCTACGCTGATCGCAGTGACATAAATCCATCCGCGACCCGGCGAAATCTGACCTTCGCCCTCGAAGGCTTCGGTGCGTTTGATGCCCTCTGCCGTCATCTCAAACGCCCACGAATGAGCGCCGTAACGAAGACCTTCATCACCCACGCAGGCGCTTCAAAGGTTGGGAACAGAATCGACGCTGCTTGAATCAACAGCCAGGCGACGATCGCGTAAGCGACCGCCACCTTGTAAACATTGCGCCGTTTTAGTTCAGCGAAGAAGTTCTTCGCAATCAAATGACGTCAGCGATTCTCCGGGCTGGGTGCACTTAGGCTGATGCGATCGCTTCCTTCAGCGATTGGGTTAGCCCGGGTGCGGCGGCGCGCAGTCTTGCATCCTGGGTTACGAGGCGACTGCCAAGCTGATCGGCCAATGCGAGGAAGCGCGCATCATACGCACTGACGCCAAAGCGAACGGCGATTGCCAGCGCCGCGGCGTGAGGCACGGGCGCCAGTTTGCCTTCAAACAAAGCAGTCGCTTTCGACAGAAAATCCTCTGCCAATAGCGACGTCATTCTCCTGGAGGCAATGGATGCCGCGAGCACGTTTGTGAACTCGACCATAATGAATGCTTCACTACGCCAATCAGCATCTTTTCTCTGCAGGGTTTGCGCGGCTTCGGTGAAATCGCCCTCCATCAGCAGATAAGCGACGATGTTGGTATCTACCAGAATCATCGCTAATCACGGCCCCAACTTATTGCCGCTTCGATTTCATCGATGGTCAACGGCCCACCGCGTAGTTTGACTGGTTTCGGAATCTTGGGCCGACGCGGTTTGTCTGCCGCCATTCCTTTTTGCAATAACTCGGCGATCGTATCTTTAAGCTTCTTCTGCTCGTGCACGGCGCGGATCTTTACTTTCCGCATCAGTTCATCGGGTAAATCCAGGGTCGTCTTCATTTCGCCATATTTCCAGAAAGCTGGTTTTCTGTCAATCGCTGGCTGCAAGCCAGAGCCAGGATTCTCGGCTTCGCTGCGCTGCGCTGGGAATGACAGATGATCCGCGAGCATTGGTTGCCCGTTAGGCAAGACTTCGAAGCCGGTCGGGCGCGGGCGCTTTCATCTCTGATTATTCGCGTTGATTGAATAGCTAGAGATTCCTCGACTTCGCTCCGCTTCGCTCGGAATGACACAGCACGCGGCGCGTGGCGCGCAATGACAAACTTGCGATTGGTTAGACTGCCGCGTAGTTCCTCCTGATGCAGACAGCTTACTCCCGCAGTAATCCCTTTCCTGGCAAGATGCTGGTGAACCGCGAGCTCAGCGGTGAAGGATCGGAGAAGGACACGCGGCACTTGGAAGCTTCCCTGGAAGGCTCGGGCCTCACCTTTGAGCCGGGCGATTCCATGGCGGTTTACGCGAGCAATGATCCCGAGCTGGTGGACGAAATTATCCTTGCCATCGGTGCAAGCGGCGATGAGCCGGTGCCGGTGGGTAAAACGGAAACGGCGCCTCTGCGCCAGGCGCTGCTGCGCAACTACAGCATCACCGCGCCGACCCCGAAATTCCTTAAGGCGATCGCCGAGCGGGCGTCGGCTGCGCCATTGCTCAAGGAGCTGCTCGATCCGGCGAAGAAGCAGGATCTCCAGAATTATCTCTGGGGAATGGAGATCATCGATTTTCTGCTCCAGCATCCGTCGGTCAAATTCGCGGCCGAGGAATTCGTTAGCTTGCTAACCAAACTGCAGCCGCGGCTTTACTCCATCGCCAATAGCCTGCGCGCGTTTCCCGATTCGGTGCACTTCATCGTCGATGTCATCCGTTACGCATCACATGGCCGGGAACGCAAAGGCGTGGCCTCGACTTTTCTGGCCGAACGTTGCGATGGCAAACCGGTTCCGGTTTACCCGACAAGCGCGAAGCATTTTCACCTGCCGGAAAACGACGTCGATATCATCATGGTTGGCCCAGGCACTGGTATCGCGCCATTCCGCGCGTTTCTGCAGGAACGCCGCGCGACCGGCGCAAACGGCCGCAACTGGCTCTTCTTCGGTGCGCAACGGCAGAAATGCGATGCCTATTACGGCGAAGAGTTCGAGGAGATGAAGCGCGACGGCCTGCTCACGCGATATGATTTCGCTTACTCACGCGACCAGGCGCACAAGGTTTACGTGCAACACCGGATGACCGAGAACGCGGCCGAGCTGTGGCGGTGGCTCGAGAGCGGCGCGCACTTTTACGTCTGCGGTGACGCGCTGCGCATGGCGAAAGACGTGGACGCGGCGCTGCGCAAAATCGTGCAGGAGCAAAGCGGGAAGTCTCCTGAGAAAGCGCAGACCTACGTCGAGCAAATGAAGGCGGACAAGCGTTACAAGCGCGACGTTTACTAAATCTTTGCTTTTGATGAAGCCGGCGTTGCTGGCCATCGTTTTGTTTCCGCAATTCGCGGCTGCGGGCTTGGAAAAGTATTCGCGCTTCATCGTTGCTGACGCGGGCGCGAGCCGTGGCGAAGGCGTGCGGGTCACGTATCTGGGCGTGAATGGCTATGAATTTCAAACCGGAGGACACGCGCTGCTGGTTGATCCTTATTTCAGCCGCGTTGGCTTAATGCAGGTGGCGCTGAACCGCCGGCTTCGCCCCGATCAGGCGCGCATCGGGCAAGGTTTGCAACACGTGCAGCCGAGAGTCGATGCCGTGCTCGTGACGCACGGACACTTCGATCATTTGCTCGATGTGCCGGAAATCGCTTGCCGCACCGGTGCACAGCTCGTCACCGGAGAGACAGCCGCAAATCTCGCAATATCGGCCGGGTTCAATCGCGAACGCTGCCTCGTTGTGCAATCAGGAATGACGCGCACGATCGCGCCGTGGAAAATCACTGTCCTGGCGGCCACACACGATCACCTCTTCGGCAGAGTTCCATTCGCGGGAACGCGCCGGGAAGCCACCGCAGCGCCAGCGAAGCCATCGGATTGGCTCGTGGGTGAACCGCTTGCTTTTGTCATCGAAGCAGCTGGCAGGAAAATCTACATCGACTCAGGTGGAACATCGCAGCAACTGCCGCCACGCGAGATCGCGCCGGTCGATCTTGCAATCCTGGGCGTGGCATTAGCAGACAGCAGAAAGCGTTTGCCAGTCGCAGTTGATCGACTCCACGCCAGGTATGTGCTGCCGAGTCACCAGGATGATTTCTTGTCGCCGGTCGAGCGCGGGTTTTCGTTCGGCAGGTTAACGAATTTTCCTGAGATCGTACGGCTATTCGAGCAGCGCGACCTCACCGCCCACCTCGTGCTCCTCGAGTACTTTTCTCCATGGACGATCCCGTGAAGCACGAACTGTCGCGACGGGCCCGGCGCTATGGCCTCGTCGTCACCGCGCTCGCGCCAGTCATTCCGCAGCTGCTCGGCAGCGCATTCAACATCTGGTACAACGCCGTCGTCATCCAGCCGCTGCTGGTGACGAATGCCCTGCGGCATCGCTTCGCCCTCACCGTCGTCGTTTACAATGCGCTCGTTTACCCCGCTGCGATCGCCGTCTGGATGTGGATTATCTTTTCGCTGCGCCCGGTTTTTCACGCGCTTATCGGTGGCCACTTTGTCCCTCGCGAAAAACTGGAGCGGGCACGATGCCGCCTTGTCAACCTGCCCTGGATCGGCGCCGCCATTTCGATCGCAGCGTGGCTCGGTTGCATTCCGGTATTTCTCCTCGCGCTGATAACGACGGGGGCCCAGGTTCATTCGCAATTGCTCTGGCACCTGCCGATTTCATTCCTAGTTTCCGCCTTTATCGCCGTCACCCAAACCTTTTTCCTCATCGAAATCGCCAGCCACTGGGGATTGTTCCTCGTCTTCTTTCGCGACACGCGACCAGATCGCGTCGCCGGAGCGCACCCGCCATCGCTGCGCACGCGCGGTCTAATGTGGGCGGTTTCCACCGGTGTGTGCCCGATTGCTTCGCTCCTCTTGTTGATGTTCGCGCCGCCTTCGCCTTCGACTCATCCGCAATGGTTCGCCGTTTTCGTGGGCGCCGTCGGAATCGCCTTCGGCCTTTGCTCAGCGATAATGATCACGCGGCTGGTTGCGAAACCGGTCGACGAATTACGCGCCGCTTTTCACCGCGTGGGTGAGGGTGAATTGAATATGCGGCTGCCGTTGCGGCGCGCGGATGAATTCGGCGCACTGGTTGGCGATTTCAACCAGATGATCGCGGAACTGCGAGAGAAGCAGCGGCTGCGGCGCGTCTTCGGATTACATCTGGGCGAAAAAGTCGCGCAGCAAATCCTCACCCGCGATCCAGAGCTCGGCGGGACCGAACAGACCGTGACCATTCTGTTCCTCGACATTCGCGGCTTCACTGCGCGCGCGGCCCAGGCCGATCCTCGAACCGTGGTCAATCTCCTGAACCGATTTCTGCACGCGATGGTGGCAGTGGTTGAAAATGAGCACGGCGGCATCGTCAACAAATTCCTCGGCGATGGTTTTATGGCGATGTTCGGACTCGGCGCGCCCGCAACGACACACGCCGATGAGGCGGTGAGCGCCGGCCGCTCGATGTTGCAGCGGCTCGAGCAGTTGAACACCGAATTGGGTGCGACGCGGGAAGCACCGCTTCAGATCGGCATTGGCATTAACACCGGCCGCGCCATCGTCGGCAGCATCGGTTCACCCGAGCGGATGGAATTTACCGTCATCGGCGATACGGTGAACATCGCCTCGCGCATCGAGAACCTGAACAAAGAGCTGGGCACTTCCATTCTCATGAGTCGAGCGACACGTGATGCCTTGCACGATGCTGCGGGCTTGGAGGAGCTGCCGCAGCAGCGAATCAGGGGGAGGACGGAAACGACAGGCATATTTACGGTGCGCGATTTCTCTGCACCAGCGCGATAAAGGCGCAGACGATCCAAACCAGGGCACAGCCAATCGCTGTTCCGCTTCCCCAGACAAGCCACCCCGGGCGATAGGTCAGTGTCAGCCGTCCGCTTGCCCCGGCAGGGACTTCGACCAGCGGAATCAAATTTCGCAGCGTCGTGACAGCAAGCTCGCGTTCACCTAACCAGGCCCGATAGCCACGAAAATATGGCCGCGAAAATGCAAGCAGCGCGCCGCGCGTCCCCGCCGGAACCTTCACCGAACAATCCACTGAATTACGTCGATCAACAATGTCGCTGATCGCGGCAAGAGCATGGCTCTTGTCCCAGTCGACCGAGCGCACGCGCGCCATCGCTTCGCCGCGACGATGAAAAACGCGACCTTCGTCATTTGCCGCAACGAGCCGCCAATCGCTCGAAGGCAAGGGCGCGAAATCGAATTCTTTCGCGATGATGATACCGTCCACGCCGAGCCGTTCGAGCAGAGCGTCTTGATGCGCTTCGCTCCAGGCCAGCCATTCGGCCATGTTCGCATCGATCTCGCCATGAATCGCGGCGGCGAAATCGCGCGCCACGCCTGCTGGCCGAATTGGACTGTAGCCATTCACAAACCGCAAGCCCGCCCACATCGACGTGCTGCCCGGCCGCACGGTTTGTCCGACCGGCTGCGGATGCGCTTCTTCGCGGTAAGCGTGTTCCGGCGAAGGATAAAAACTGAGGTAGAGCCGTTGCGGCTCGAGCGGCTCGGGACGCAGGAGCGATTGAGCAAAGTTGTATTTCGGCACGCCGCAATTGGGCGGGATGCACAAGTACGTGCTGAGCAGCGCGATGAACACTATGGCAGCTGGCGACCACTCCCGAACACGCCACGGCGCACTGTGCTCGACGATTAACCACAAAACCGCCAGTGCGACCAATATCGCGCTCAGCGGAAACAAGTAGTCGCCGTTCAACCCGAAGACATTCGCCGCGAGCACGAGCACGATTAGGATCACGAGAAGGAGAAAAGCAGGTGATTCCACCGCAGCGAACACAGAGAACTTTTGGTTTGGTTTTTCCTCTGCGATCTCTGCGCCCTCTGTGGTTAATTTCAATGCTTCTGCCGCACAAATAGCGAGCACAAGATGGAACAGCGGCAGCCAGCGAAAGCTCCAGCGAAACACACCGGCCGTCGGAATCATGGCGAGAACGGCAACAAACAAGAGCAGCGCGAGTTCCCATTTTATTTTTCGCATGAACGCGCCTGCCTTTGCGATCACAGCAGCAATGATCACCGGTACCGGGATCAATCCGCACGCGAGCTCCGTCGTGGTGTGCGGCGTGAGGCGCGATGAAAAATCAGGCCATTTCACCGTCCAGCTTGGGAGCACGAGCGCCGGCCATGCATTCCACGGCACCAGCCATTGAAAATGTGAAGAGGGTTGCAGCGCTTCTCGCGCGGAGCCGTGCACATGTTCGAGCAGGGCGAGCCATGCCGGGGCGGCGAGACCGAAACCGAGCACGCCCCCAATAATCATCGGTCCGATCCTGCTTAGTCCTCTGCTCGAGATTATCTCGCGAAGAGCGAGCCATCCGACGACGAGCAGGAGCATCAACACCGTGTAAGGGAATCCACCCGTGACAAGCAGGTAAACGAATGGCGCCGGCCAAAGAAAGCGCCAGCGGGTTCGCGTCGGATCCAGCGCGCGTTCCGCTCCCCACCACGCCCACGGCAACCACGCAAACGCGCCGAGCGCGCCGAACCAATCGCTGGCGCCCCAGCAGATGATCCAGCCGTTGAGCGAACCGATCAGCGCAACGAGGAGCGAATTTGGTACTGAAAGATTGCGCTCCCGTGCGAGCACGAACGCGCCGCTGCCCAGCACCGCTAGGTGTCCCATCGAGAGCGCGGCCGCCTGCTGCGGGAACGTCAGCGGCAGTTTCCAGATGGCAACAATCAGCGCATTGATGAAGAGCGAGAAGGTGCCGTACTGAAATTCACCGGCGAGATTTCCGCAGACCCACGAATACGGGCTCAGCAGCGGAAACTCACCTTGGCCCCAGGCCCGCGCGATATCCGCGCAAACTGGCAGAATTGAAATTTCGTAATCGTCATTCCAAAAAATGACCGGATCGCGCGCGAGGAGCAGGAGGGAGAAAACAACAACGAGTGCCGCGGCGGCTACTGACCCGAAGACATCAGGCCATGGATTAACATGGACTCTCACGGATGCAGAAAGGCCATCGGTGTTTCATCCGTGTCCATCCGTGGCCGGAAACCTTAGACTACCACCGGCTCGCCCTCTTTCATGACGAGGACGTTCTCTTCAATCCCCGCTTCATGCGCGCGCAAGAGCAAACGCGCCAGCGGTTCATCGAGCGGCTCGTAGCCCAGGCGGAATGTGCCGTAGTGCATCGGCACGAGTTTCTTCGCGCGCAATTCGACGAATGCCTGCACCGCCTGTTCCGGGTTCATGTGAACTTCGCGCCCGCTCGGCGGATCGTATGCGCCGATAGGAAGCAGGGCGATGTCGATCGGGTAACGTTCCCCGATTTCTGCAAATCCCGGAAAGTAAGCGCTGTCACCGCAGTGAAAAATCGTCCGCCCGTTGGCTTCGATGACAAAGCCTCCGAAACCGCGGTGCAGATCAGCCAGTAACCGCGCGCCCCAATGATGACATGGCGTAAGGGAAATTTTCAAACCATCAAGCTCGATCGTCTGCCAGTAATCGAGCTCATGCACGAGATTGAATCCCAAATCGTGCACCAGCGTTCCTACACCGATCGGCACAACAATCGGCTGGTCCGCGGCAATGTGGCGCAAAGTTCTCCGATCGAGATGATCGAAGTGAGCATGCGTCACCAAAACGAGATCAATCTCAGGCAAGTGGTGCAGCTCCAAACCGGGCTGCTTCAGCCGCTTAATCACCTTGAGCCATTTTGCCCAATTGGGGTCCACCACCACGTTGCTCCGGTGCGTTTGAATCAAAAACGAGGCATGCCCGATCCACGTAATGCAGAACTCGCCGGGACGAAGCTTGGGAAATCGCGGCGCGACGCGTTCACCGGAGCGCTTCGTGAAGAGCGAGGGAATGACGACTTCGGCCAGGAAACTTCGCCGCCGCCAGGCTGCGCCCGGTTTGAGAGCCACCCGCGTTGACTTGTTCGTCTGGGCGCCGTTATCGGAGCTCTGCCGCACCACGCGGGTCTTTTTTGCAAAACGGATCGGCACTCGTGCGCACGATATAGCCGGGCGGTCGCAGTTCAAAAGATTTCGTGCCTCAGAGCCAGTGATCTGCGCTTGCGCGATTTTTTTGCCAAAAAGCGTGGCTCTTGGCTTGACGCCGGCGGCAGAAGCATTATTTTGCACGTCCCGCTGAGCGCGGGCCCCGGAGACTTTCGGGGTTGTTCTCGCACATTTTGGGACTGCAAATTGGCACTCAATTTTGTCCCGGTTTATCGCGCCGTAGCCTTGGCGAAGGCGGACTAGACCGGAAGACAGGATTGAGTTTTTTTGTGTCCGGAATTGTGCGGAATGTTTACCCCGGCGAAGGTCGGGGCTGGTTCTTTGACATCTACATACAGGGTAGTAAGAAAGTACAACTTTAAGAGCTGAGTCTGAAATCAAGACGCCGCCGAATCGCAAGATTGGTGGCGAGAGAGTTTCAGTTATCAAAGAATCTCTGCCCAGCTACTTCTAGTGCTGAATAGCTTCCGGATATTTGACCCCGCAAGGTGCTCTCGGATGTTCGCAAGGTATGGCAGCTTTGGAAGTAGCTGGGTGGAACAGATTGATCAAGCTACAAAGAGCGCATCATGGATGCCTTGGTGCCAATAGGCGATGAAGGACGTGGTAAGCTGCGATAAGCTACGGAGAGCGGCAAACACGCTTTGACCCGTAG
>JBBPYF010000005.1:0-12410 GCA_038200165.1 Chthoniobacterales bacterium
CGCTCAAAGGAATCGCGCTGACCGGATTCGGCATGGAGGAAGATGTGCGCCGCAGCCAGGAAGCGGGCTTCGATTACCACTTGACGAAACCGGTCGACTTCGCTGAGCTGCGCAACGTCCTGGCCGAGGTTTCCGCGCCCCAATCGTAGCGCGTTGCATGTTGTAGCTGCCGTCCGCCTGCTCGCGAACGCTTTCGGAGTCCTCGGCGGCAGAAACGTTCACCTCAGCGCCAGAGCGGCTGGGTTTCCTCCAGCGACATGACGATGTCGCGGTCGTCGAATGGCACTCGCGTCGATGAATCGAAATGGTGAACCGTGCGTCCGCTCCGGACTTCCTTCACCTGGAAATAGACGACGCGAGTGCGAATCTCGAACTTCAGCGTCAATCCCACCTTACGGAATTTGCTGTCGGTCTCTTTGATCCAATGGCGGAATGCATCCGAGGTAAATGTCGACATATCGCGCGTGAGCACGGTGTAGACGAGCTGGCGCACCGCTTCGCGTTGATGCTTGGAGTGCGAATGCATGCTGCCCATGCCTGCCTTCGGGAGCAGAATGGATGCCTCGCGACGTCTGTCATCCCGAGCACAAGTCGAGGGATCCCGTGGAAGTCACCTGACCGGTTTGCTACGGGATCCCTCGACTGCGCTCCGCTCCGCTCGGGATGATAACGCGCCTACTCGTCCTCGCTCAGTCCCAACAACTCATCGTGCTCGCGCTTCTTCAACATGCGCAGGATTTCGCCGAGCAACATCTCATTCTTCAAGTTCACCTGGTAATCCAGATCCGCGCGTACGCGGTCCTTCTGCGCCTCCCGGTTTTGCGACATCATGATGATCGGCGCCTGCAACGCGGCCATGATTCCCAGGACAAGATTCAAAAGCGTGAATGGAAATGGATCGAAAGGCCTGGCGCGCAGCAGCGCGACGTTCGCCGCCATCCAGAGGCCGAAAACCGTCATGGAAAAAATGATGAACTTCCAGCTACCGCCGAAGCGCGCGATCTTGTCCGCCGCGTGATCAGCGAAGGTGAGATTGCGCGCGTCTTCTTCGTTGGCGTTACGCGAAATACGGTGCCGGAGCAGATCATCGGTGCGTCGCAGCCGGTGCGTCACCGTGCTGAGCATGCGCACGGCGATGGTGGCATCGCTGCGGATGAACTCGAGGAAGTTTTGCCGCGTCAATACCGCCAGCTGTGCCTGCTCCACTACCGACGCATCAGCGGAGCGGCCATGACCATCGAGCATTGCCATTTCGCCAAAAAAGTCGCCCGGGCCCAGCGCCGCCAGAATGACTTCGCGACCGTCGGCGTCAGTGACGGTGATCCGTACCCGCCCGCTCACGATGAGATACATGGCGTCGGCTGCGTCGCCGGTGCGAAATAACTGGCGCGGCGGGAATTCCTCGAGCTGGAGAAAATGGCACAGCTTTGCGATCGCCTCATCATCGAGTCCGGCGAAAAGCGGCACATTGCGCAGCGGGATGCTGCGTTCCAGACAGGGATCGTCGGCCGGGGCGGCTGGCTGCGTAGCCGCGACTCCAGTCATTTCGAGCGACGTGTCAGGCTTGGTGATAGCGGAAGTCGATGGATCGCGTTGCCCAAGCATCGGCCCATTTTACGTCGTCCGCTTCGGTTTTAACAGCGGGAAGAGAATGACATCGCGAATGGACTCCGCGCCGGTCAGCATCATCGTCAGCCGGTCGATCCCGAGCCCGAACCCGCCCGCCGGCGGCATTCCATGCTCGAGCGCGAGCAGAAAATCTTCATCGAGCTGCTGCGTTTCCTCGCCGGCCTGCTCCAGCAATCGTTGGCGCTGGATAACGGGATCGTTCAGCTCCGAGTAGCCGGGTGAAATTTCGACGCCGTTAATGATCAGCTCATAGACGTCGACCAGCTGCGGCTCGTTAGCGTTTTGTTTCGCCAGCGGCACCAGCTCTTTCGGACAATGCGTGACGAAAAGGGGATCGAATGTCTTCTCCTCCACGAGCTTCTCGAACACATGCTGCGTCACTTCGAAATCGGCCAGCTGCTGCAGAATCTCCACTCCGAGCTCGCCCGTGGCGCGGGCGCGCCGCTGTTCACTTAAAATCTCGAACCAGTCCGGACCCGCCACATCGCGCACGAGATCGGTGTAGCGCGCCCGCCGCCATGGCCGCGTCAGATCGATCGTGCGCGTGACATTCCCCTCCGCGTTTCGATGCTCGATTTTCAAATCACCGAGAACGTTCTGCGCGGCCTGACAAACCATCTCCTCCACCAGCTCGGCGATTTTCTCGAAATCGGCATACGCCCAGTAGGCCTCCAGCATGGTGAATTCCGGATTATGCCGGCGCGAGATTCCTTCGTTGCGAAAATTCCGGTTCAGCTCGTAAACCTTCGGGAACCCGCCCACGAGCAATCGCTTCAGGTAAAGCTCGGGTGCGATGCGCAGGTAAAGATCGATCCCGAGCGCGTTGTGATGCGTGCGAAATGGCTCTGCCGCCGCGCCGCCTGCCACGGCCTGCAACATCGGCGTTTCCACTTCCACAAATCCGCGTTCTTCCAAAAAACGCCGGATCTCGCGCACGATGGCAAACCGTTTCGCGAACACCTCGCGCGATTGCTCGTTCGTGATCAGATCGAGATACCGCTGGCGATGGCGCGCCTCTACGTCCTGCAAGCCGTGCCATTTCTCCGGGAGCGACCGCAGCGATTTCGCCAGCAGTTCGAGCCGGTGCACCTTCAGCGTCGGCTCCCCCGTTTTCGTGGTGAAACAGGTCCCCTCCACTCCGATGAAATCGCCAAGATCGAGCAGCCCGAAAATCTCCATCGTCTCCGGCCCGAGCTCCTTCGCCTGCACGTAAATCTGCAATCGCTCCGTCGCATCGCGCAGGTCGAGAAAATGGCTCTTGCCCATGTCGCGATGAGCCGTGATTCGCCCGGCGATCCGCAGTGTTTCGCCTTCGCGAAATTGCTCCCGCGCCTGTGCGATATTGCCGCTGGTCTCGAAAGCATGGCCGAACGGCGCCACGCCGCGCTCGCGCAGTGCCGCCAATTTCTCGCGCCGCAACGCCAGCAATTCGCTCTCTTCTTCCATCGAGGGCGAGTGTAAACAGAAACCCGACCTTGAACAGACGGAAGGATTTCCGCCCGCTCAGGCGTCCATCTTAAACGGCCTCAAGGTCGCTGCTGGATGGGCCGTTCAACATGGTGCCGGTGCAATCGAAGCGGGAGCCGTGGCAGGGGCGATCCCACGTTTTCTCCGTCGCATTCCAGCGCACGATGCACTTCAGGTGCGGGCAGACGGCTGACATCTTGTGTAACGTTCCCGCTTCATCGCGGTAGGCAGCGACTTTCCTTAATCCTTCGCGAACCAGAGCGCCCTGGCCCGGCACAATTTCTTCTGCCGTGGAAACGTCACCGCTCGTCAGGTAGTCGCGTAGCTGAGCTACTACATTCGCATTCTCTTTCACGTAGTCGCCGACCACCAGTGGCTTCAGCGTTTTGCGTGTCGGATCGTAAATTTCCGCCCATGGATTGTCGCGACCAAGAATCAAATCCGTCAGCAGAATTCCCCCGATCGTTCCATGCGTCATGCCGTTGCCGGAATCGCCGGTAACAACGTAAACGTTTTTCTCGCCGCCGGGCTCGGGACCGATGTAGGCGAGACCATCCACCGGTTCCATCACCTGCCCAGACCAGCGATCAATAATCTCGCCCGCCCCGGGAAAATGTTTGCGCGTCCATTCCTCGAGATTCGCGAAACGCGCGTCGAAGTCGAAAGCTTGCGCGGTCTTGTGATCTTCGCCGCCGACGATGAGGACGTCGTGATCACCATCGGCCGCGAGCCGCACATAATGATATGGCACCGGCCCGAAAAGCTGCTTCTCTTCCGCAGCGGTTTGCGCGGTGTCCCAGAAAAGTGCGTGCGGAATGAGGCCGCGCGGCACGCGGAAGCCGAGCGCATACGTGGCGTAAGGCGCCTGTTTCGTGTGAATGACATAGCGGTCGTTGATGGGTGAGTTCGTCGCGACGATGGCGGCTCGCGCAGTAATGGTGTGGCCTTCACGTGTTTCCAGCCGAACAACATCGCCGCCGGTGACGTTTACGACGCGATTGCCAGTGAAGGTTTTTCCGCCGCGGCGCGTGATCGCCTCGGCCAGCGCGTTCAGATTTTTGAGCGGATGGAATTGCGCCTGGCGCGGGAAACGCAAGGCCGGTCCGCTGACGTTCTGAATGATCGGCGGTCCCGAGATTCGCTCGATCTCAAGCAATCGGCGTTAACCAGATGCGCCGTGGTGCGGCCGGTCATGCCGCCGCCGGCTGGGCCGTCGTCGAGCACTGCGACGCTGCGGCCTTCGCGTGTCAGAATGTAAGCGGCGGAGATGCCAGCGATGCCGGCGCCGATGACGCACACATCGGTTTCGAGATCATCGCTCAAAGGCGCGCTACGAAATTTTTCGGTGGTGCGCTCCCAGAACGAGATATTGTGGCCAGCTCTGTCGCCTGCGGGTTTCATGCTAATGAATCGCGCCGCCGTTCGTGCGAGCGTGTGCGTGTTACGTTTCGGCTACGCACGTCGCACGCGTGCGCTACCCGGATGGGCCGCTTCGACGTGCGACTATCGCGCAGTCTCTACTCGGCAGGCGAGACGCCCGCCGGCCGAACAGGCGAGGACGGGCCGTGCTCCAGCAATCGCGTTTCATGCCTGAGCTGCAGCTCGCTATTTTTTCAGCGCTTCTTCCACACCCGCGCCTTTCTTCTCGCGAATGACGGAGACGCCGTGCTCCAGGAAATGCGCGGCGCTCACCAGCGCGAGATGAGAGAAAGCCTGCGGGAAATTGCCGAGCTGCCGTTTCGCGCGCGGATCGTATTCCTCTGAAAGCAGCCCGAGATCATTGCGCACCGTGAGCAATCGCTCGAACAATGCGCGCGCTTCATCGCCGCGCCCGATGAGATCGAGGCAGGTGACGAACCAGAATGAGCACGGCAAAAACACGCCTTCATTACCCGGCAATCCATCGACGTTTTCCTCCTGTGGCAGGTAACGCAGGACGAAGCCATCGACCATCAGTTCGCGCTCGATCGCCGCGATGGTATCGAGCACGCGCGGATCACGCGGCGGCAGGAAGCCGATGATCGGCATCATGAGAATGCTCGCGTCGAGCGCGTCCGAGCCGTAATACTGGGTGAACGCTTTCACCTTCGGATTGTAACCGCGCTCACAGACTTCGCGGTGGATTTGGTCGCGGATGTTTTCCCAACGCGTGAGCTGATCGCCGGCATCGAGGTGCGCCTCTTTCATCATTTCCACCGCGCGATGAAAAGCCAGCCACGCCATCATCTTGGAATGGGTGAAATGCTTGCGCCCGCCGCGCACTTCCCAGATGCCTTCATCCGGCTCCTGCCAATGCGATTCGAGAAACTTGAGCAGCGCTTTTTGCAACGCCCACGCCGTCCGTTCCATTGGGATGCCGGCCCGCTGCGATTGATACATCGCGCTCGTGACTTCGCCATAAACATCGAGCTGAAACTGATTCGATGCCGCATTGCCCACGCGGACGGGGCGCGACTTTTCGTACCCGGCGAGCCACGGCAGCTCGAACTCGGGCAGACGCCGTTCGCCGCGCACGCCGTACATGATTTGCATTTGTGACGGGCTGCCCGCGATGGCGCGCAGCAGCCACTGGCGCCAGGCGCGCGCTTCATCGAGATAGCCGGAGCGGATGAAAGCGAAGAGGGTGAAAGTGGCGTCGCGCAGCCAGCAGTAGCGGTAATCCCAATTGCGCACGCCGCCGATTTGTTCCGGCAACGATGTTGTCGCTGCCGCGACGATGCCGCCCGTAGGAGCGAAGGTCAGACCTTTGAGCGTGACGAGCGAACGCACGACGGCATCGTGCCATCGTCCGCTGTGGTTGCAGCGGCCAGCCCAGTCTCTCCAGAAATTTTCGGTGTCGCGCAGCGCGTCCTCGGGATTGACCGCTCTCGGCGGCCTTTCATGTGACGGAAACCAGGTGAGCACAAAAGGGAGGCGCTGACCTTCGCGCAGTTCGAACTCGGCTACGGTGGTGAGATTTTCGCCGCGCGTTTTTACCGGCGTGCGCAACATCAGCGCGTTCGGCCCGGCGATGGCCTGCAGGGCGCCGTCGCGTTTCCGCACCCAAGGGACGATATCGCCATAATCGAAGCGAATGATCAGCTCCAGGCGCAGCGGCAGTGTTCCGCGCACGCCTTCGACGATGCGCACGATGTCGGGATTGGTGCCACGGGGCGGCATGAAATCGATCAGTCGCACCGCGCCGTCCGCCGTCTCCAGCGTCGTTTCCAAAATCAACGTGTCGCCGCGATATTGGCGCGTCGCGCCCGTGACTTCAACGACTGGCGTGATGAGCCAGCGGCCGTTTTTCTTGTCTCCGAGCAACGAGGCGAAGCATGCAGGAGAATCAAAGCGCGGAAAACAGAGCCAATCGATCGAGCCATCCCGCGCGACGAGTGCGCCCGTCTGGGTGTCACTGAGGAAGCCGTAATCTTCGATTCTCACGCGCGCTGTGCTCCGATCTGTGATTGTGGCTCGAGCGTCAGGACTCCGCCAGCCGCTCGATGCCATTCCTCGTTAGCCGGAACACCGTCCAGTCATCCTGAGCATTGGCGCCCAGCTTTTTGTAGAACTGAATGGCCGGTTCGTTCCAATCGAGCACCGCCCATTCCATTCGGCCGCAGCCACGCGCATGCGCAATGCGCGCCAGCTGCACGAGCAACGCACGACCGTAGCCGCAGCCACGCGTCTCTGGTTTGACAAACAAATCCTCAAGATAAAGTCCGGGCCGGCCGAGCCAGGTGGAGAAATTGAAGAAATAAACGGCGAAGCCGACCGGCTCTTTTCCTTCAAACGCAAGCAGCACTTTCGCCGACGGCTCGCGCCCAAACAGGACATCGCACAATCCTTCTTCAGTTGCGACGACGTCATTCGGCGCGCGCTCGTAGGTAGCGAGATCACGAATCAACTGCAGGATCACCGGCACGTCAGCCAGAGTGGCGTCGCGGATTTGGAATGAGTCCATCATTGGGAGTTGAATTTGTAAATGCGAAAATCGGCCGATGCGCTGACCAGGGATGAGGTGCGCGCCAGATACTCGGCGAATTTTGCATAGTAATCGAGCCATCAGATCGCACCGCGATAAAATGCGATGTGGCTGGCGCCGCGGGCGCGCAAGGTTCACAAGGCCGCGATGAGCTGTTCGGCATCGCGCGGGTTGGCGTCGTAAATGCCATGGCGTTCGAGAAAACCCCAGCCCTTCCGAAAGGCCCAGGTGCGCGCCGGCGTGACGATGCCCGGATTTTCCCTCGCCGCAACACCCGCGCGTCCGCCAAAGCGTTCCCAGGCGATTGCGAATAACGGCGCCGCGATTACCGCACTAGCGGCTTGAGTAAGAAACTCAACGCGAGCGATGCAGCGGAAAGAAGCAGATGCCATCGACGACTTGGTGATGGCGCGGGTGAATCAAGCGCGCGCCAGAAACAATGTAGGCCGGCAAGAGCGCAGGTGAGGGAAGCCATGTCTGGGATGAATGCGCGACTTGTCGTGATCATGAGCGGCGCGAAACAATAGAAGATCAGGGCCAGGACTGCGGGCCAGCTCACCCGAAGCACGGCGGACAAGCGCGAACATAAAAGGAAGCGAAACGGCGAAGAAGAGAATGGTTAAGGTGTGCCCGATCCACTCATACACACCGAAAACCGTGTAGAGCAGCGCGGCGAGAAAGGGCAGCAGCGGAAACGCGGTGCCGACGAATCCAGATTGCTCGCCCGCCCAGTCGATTTGCGGTCGGCTGAAATGGAAATCATTTTCGAAGTAGTTGCGCGATGGCGGCGACATCACTTTGACGCCAGCTCCAGCGGTCCTCGAACGGCGCGTCGATTCGCCAGAATCTTATCCCCAAGCCAAGAATGATAACGATCCAAAAGAGCGTGCGTCGCATGGTTCGCGTCTTGACAAACGGCGCTGATGAAGTCAATCGAGTACGTTATTCTAAACCATCGCGCAGATAGCATTGTCATTCTGAGCGGAGCGAAGCGGAGTCGAAGAATCCCGTTGCGCTGCCTGCGCGGTTGGCCGCGGGATCCCTCGACTTCGCTCGGGATGACGGGTTCGCTGGCCCGCCTGGGCCGACTCGCGTTCTTAGTTTTTATCGCCGTTTGCGCTTTACTTGTGCCACAACTGAGCCGCGCACAGGAACTCCCTTCGCTTATTAACGTCGTCGACTTTTCGAAACTGCTGCCGTTATTGCCGAACGCGCCGGCTGGTTGGACCGCGGACAAACCGGAGGGTTCCACCACGGACGCAGGTGGTTTCAAGCTGACCAATGTCCACCGCGACTATCGCAAAGGAGCAGGGGACAAGGCGCCGGGCACTTCGGTGAGTATTCTCGATTCGGCGGCTAATCCCGACTATGTCGAGACTGCCACGGCCGGGTGGAACTTCAATACCACATCTACTGATGGTTATTCGAAGTCAGTAACAGTGGATGGCAATGCCGGGTTCGAGACTTTCGAGAACGAGGGCAAGCACGGAACACTCTGGCTGATGGTGGCAAAACGCTATTTCGTCCAGATCGAAACGACAGGGCAGGATGCAGGTGCGCTGCAGGAATGGGCGAAGCGCATTGATTTGAAGAAGCTGGCCGAAGTCAAGTAGCTGCACCGCGGCGCGGACCACGTTAGTAACTTATGCGCCAGTTCGAGCTATTCATCCCGTGGTCAACGCTCCGTTAGTCGAACTACGCGCACGCGTTTGCTTAATTGCCTTGACGCTTTGAAGTTATCTACCCGGACGCTAATCCCAATTCTGCACAAGCAGCCAGACAAGTCCTGAAAGAATGCCGGCAAAGGTGGAAAGGGCGAGAGCCACGCGGCTGGCATGCTTGCGCTTAAACTCGGGTACCGGGATGTCGTCATGGATACGCGTGGCTTCGAAAACGAACATCAGGAAAAATGCGACGATAAAGCCGACCGCGCCCCACTTCAGACAACCCAGGAAGAGCATGGCAAATAGTATAATCAAGATGGCGCCGGCATTCAATAACGCAGGTATGGTGCGATTGCCGATACTGGCGCGCGTAGGTTGGCCACTGTAGCGGCGGTCTGTGACCGCCGACTATTGTAAATTGCAGGCTTTCGGCGGTCATAGATCGCCGCTACAGCGTAAGCCCTGTGCGATTATACTTAAGGCGCGTTCTTCTTTGCCGCCGACCTACCGCCGGCGAGTGCGAGGGCGTTGTGAATAGCTTTCGCCAGGCCCTCCGCAGGGCCGCGCCCCCAGCAATGACAAAAGATGATGCGCGGCTCTTCACCCACCGTGTGGGAGTGAATCGCAACAATGTTGATTCCTGCTTCGCGCAGAACCTTCAGGGTTGGGCGCAGCTCGTTTTCCATGACGGCGAGCTGTCCATCGACCACTGCGTTATCATCTGTGCCGGCGAACGTGACCGAGCTATCTATTCCCATCGTGCTCTCAAGCGTGACATCTCGGACCTTGGTGCTGCGCCCAAAAGTAAACTTGATCATTCCCTTGCTTAGCTCACCTGGACTGCCCATGATTTCGTTAAGTGGCGCGACGGTCAGCGTGCTTGTCGCTGGTAAAGCTGGCTTACCCCAGGTGTCGGCCGGCACCGGGTGCGATGCACGAAATTCTTTTACCTTGTCGTTAACGAGCCGGAACGAAGAAGCGAGGTGTTCAGTGGTTCCTTCGCCCTGGAGCTGGAGGAAAAAGATCCTGGGATGCTCGAAGAAGAAGTGGTTGTGCAAAGCAGTTACACTCAATCCGCTCTCGAGCGCGACGAACATGGCGAGATTGACTTCATCTTCGAACAACGGGAGTTCGGCCAGAAGCATCGCTTCACTATGAGCGCCTTTGATGAAGGAGGCCGAGTTAGTCATTCCCATGAACGCCGGCAGGCGCCAGCCATCGACGGTGACCGGCACATCATCGCGCCCGAAGCTTACCCTGTAAGCTCCCTCGGCCTCGTTCAACTTCCCTTTGACGCCGGTGAGCTCGTCGATGCGGTTAATATTCAGACCGGCGGCCATGGTCGTCCCGGCTAACATTAACAACGCAATTAACAGCAGTTTGCTCACGACTCGTTAACTAACTTACTCTGGTCTCGGCGGTAGCAGCCTGCGGTTGTGCCGGGAACAAAATTGTCACCTTCGTCCCGCGCCCAACTTCACTTGCTATGGCAGCCGAACCGCCGTGGAGATGAACAATTGACCGAACCAGGGATAAACCAAGGCCCGCTCCACCCGAGCTGCGTGAGGGATCGGCCCGATACAATCGATTAAAGACACGCGGCAGATGCTCCGCCGGAATACCTGTGCCGGTATCAGCGACAGTGACTTCGGTCTTAGTAGCAGAGCGTGTAGTGGTGATCGTTATCGTCCCGCCTTCGGAGGTAAAGCGCAGCGAATTGTCGAGAAGATTGCTGAGTGCGCGATTGAATAATGATGGTTCGGCCAGGATCTCACCTTCGCCCTGGCAGAGAATGGTGATAGCGCGTTCCTCCGCGATAGTGCGATAGAAAGCTGCGATTTTCTCGATGGCAGCGCGAGCATCGAAGATACTGGCCGCGACTTTCCGGTCCGCCGCCTCGGCCCGGGCAAGGAAAAGAAGGTTGTCGACAATGCCGGAAAGCCTCTCGCATTCAGCTACAGTAGACTCAACTACTTCGCGATACTCCGCCGGCGCGCGCGGCCGGGTAAGTGCTACTTCCGCTTCGCCGCGGATATTGGCAATGGGAGTGCGAAGCTCGTGGGCCAGGTCAGCTGAGAACTGCGAGAGCCGAGTGAAGGAATCTTCCAGCCGGTCGAGCATCTCGTCGAAGGCGCGCGCGAGTGGCTGAAGCTCGCGGGGCCAGCGCGCCGGCGCGACCCGTTCGTTCAGGCGCGCGGGCCCGATGCGGGCGGCCGCTTGAGTCATCTCGGTGAGCGGGCGCAGACCGCGTTTGGTCACGGCAAAAGCGATGGCGGCTGAAGCGAGCAAACCGAGCGCGAGCAGCACGGCAAGCAGCGCGCCGAACTCGCGTGTGATCTCTGCGTCGCCGGAACGATCCTGCGCGATCTGTAGCGTGAACTTCGCGCCGTCCCGTTCAGCGTGCGTGGCAGCGAGCGAGAAGAGCCTGCCGGCGGGCCGGTAATTGCGGGAAACGAATTGCCACGACTTTGCTTCGGGGGAGGGGAAAACACCGGGAGGAAGCGATTCATCCATACCCGGACTTTGCGCGAGGATATGCCCAGCCGGATCGAACAAACGCAAGCGCCAGCCACTATCGGTGGCCATCGCCTTGATTTCATCGGCGAGGAGCGGCACGCCTCCTTTCTTGAAAGTCGCGCGCAGGGCAAAAATTTTATCGGCGAGAACGGCGTTGTCCTCCTCGAAGGCGTGACGCACGACAATGAAGTAGAAGATGCCGAGGCCGCAAGAAAGAAGCAAAACGGCGGCGAGGGTGAAAAGAAGAACGAGCTGCGAAGCGATCGAGCGCGGTTCAGGCCGCTTTGCAGACATAGCCGACGCCGCGAATGGTATGGACCAGCTTCGTCTGGAAAGGGTCGTCGACTTTGGCCCGCAACCGCCGCACCATAACGTCAACGATGTTCGTGCCGGTGGGAAAGGTGATGTCCCATATCTCCTTGGCGATCTCTTCGCGCGATACGACCTCGCCGGCGGACCGCACCAGATGAGTAAGAAGGAGAAATTCCTTCGTCGTAAGATGAAGAGGCACGCCGGAGCGAGTAGCTTTGTGCCGCAAGGTATCGATCTCGAGGTCATCGATGCGCACGTGCTCATCTGGCCGGGGCGGCGGACGGCGCAGGAGCGAGCGGACGCGCGCGAGAAGTTCGGTAAAAGCGAAGGGTTTCACTAGATAATCGTCGGCCCCAAGCTCGAGTCCCTTCACACGATCATTCACGGTGTCGCGCGCGGTGAGGAAGAGAATGGGCGTGCGCACATTCTCGCTCCGCAATGATTTCACCACACTCCAGCCATCCTTCTTCGGCAACATGACATCGACGATGAGCAGATCGAAACGGTTCGAGGCAGCAAGCTCGGTTCCGGTTTTACCATCAGCTGCGGTTTCGACGACATATCCGGCTTCATTTAATCCTTTGGTCAAAAACGCCGCCGTTTTCCCTTCGTCTTCGATAACGAGGATGCGCATCAGTTTTGAGTATAAGAAAACAGGTCAGCGCACTCAAGACTTTGCCGAGACCGGACGAATGCAATTGCCGAGACTCGGAGCATAGGCATCTGGCCTGTGCGGGCCGGGGGGGGGGGGGGCCCCCGGGGGGTGGCGGGGGGGGGCGGGGGGTTCGGGTGGGCGGGGGGGGTGGGGGGGGGCGGGACCACGGGGGGCGGGGGGGGGGGGGGGCGCGGGGCCGCCC
>JBBPYF010000006.1:0-15521 GCA_038200165.1 Chthoniobacterales bacterium
AGACAAAAGGCTCGAATGGCAACATCGTCGTCTCGAGTGATCCCGACAGCGGCATTGCTTATGGCGGGCCGATGCTGGTGTTGACCAGTCGGCAAAGTGCGTCGGCCAGCGAGATTTTCGCGGCGGCGGTGCAGGATTACGGACGCGCCGTCGTTGTCGGCGACCAGAGCACATTTGGCAAAGGCACGGTGCAAACCATTCTCGAGATCGGGCGTTTCACTTCGCTCCTCGGCAGCCGTTCGCAGGAAGATGGCGCGCTGAAATTGACCATTCAGAAATTTTACCGCGTGGCGGGTGGCTCGACCCAGCTGCACGGCGTCGCCTCGGACATCGTCCTGCCGTCGCTCACTGATCTGCCGGAGTTCGGCGAAGGCGCGCTCAAGAATTGCTTGCCTTACGACGAAGTGCCGAAAGCCAAATACACGAAATGGAGCGAGCCGGTCTCGCTTTATGTCGATGAGCTGAAACGCCGCTCGGCTCAACGCGTGGGGAACGATCCCGAATTCCATTACGTCATGGAAGACATGGACCGGCTGCGGCACCGAATCGATGAAAACCGCATCTCGCTCAACGAAGATGTGCGGAAGAAGGAGATAACCGACGACAAGGCGCGCAAAGAGCTGCGCTCGAAGGAACGCCTCGCGCGCAATACCGAAGAGCCGCGCGTCTATCGTCTCACCCTCGACACCGTCGATAAACCGAACCTCCAGCTCATCATGTATCCGGGCAAACTGGCCGAGGCGAAGAAGAACGGCTCAGCCAAAGTCGCCCCCGAAGCGGCCGGCGATTCCGACACCGACAACGACGTCCTCGGCAATCTCGACGACGACACCAAACAGCCCGCCATCGATCCCGAGCGCGAGGAAACCATCAATATCCTCGGCGACCTCGTCCGCCTCGAGCACGGCCCGAAAACCGCCAGCGCCGCGCACTGATGATTTGATCGCGCTTCTCAAGTCGCGCGATCATCGCTAGACATTGTCATTGGAGAATGGCCGGGCGGCGATTTCAAGGCCTTCCTGCTCATCGAAAAGGATGGCGGGACTACGACAAGGATTCGAAGGGAAATCCGATCCTGCCGATTTTCAAGGTTGCCGCCGGTGAGACGACCCGTGGTGGCGTGGAAGCGCCGGTGTTCGCCAAAACCGGGCCGGTGTGGAAAGCGGAACAGCCGAAGGAAACGGCCAAGTAGGCGCGTTACACCGCAAATGATCAGAGCGGCCCTGTAACCCTTCGCGCCAACTCGCAAAGAGAATAGGCGATGAGAATCATCGACATGCACGTGCACATCGTCGGCACGGGCGCGGGCGGCACGGGCTGTTCGTTGCAGATCGGCTGGCGGCGATTGCTGCTGCCCCTGGTATTGCGGCACATCGGGCTAAATGCAACGGCGCTGCGGCAGGACTTTGACGCGCTCTACATTGAGCGCCTGCTCGGTCTCGTGCGTGACTCGTCGCTCGATGCCGCCGCCATTCTCGCGATGGACCACGTCTACGATGAGCGTGGTGAACACCTCGCCGACAAGGAGCTGTTCTACGTGCCAAATAATTACGTGCTCGAGCTGGCGCAACGGTACTCCGAGTTTCTCCCGGTCGTCTCCATTCATCCGGCGCGTCGCGATGCGCTGGAGGAGCTCGAGAGATGTCTCGCACGCGGCGCTGTCATGTTGAAGCTGTTGCCGCTTTATCAGAGCGTCGATTGCAACGACCGGCGTTACACCGGTTTCTGGGAGCGAATGGCGGAAGCCGGGTTGCCATTGCTCGTGCACACCGGGGGCGAACACACCGTGCCGAATAACGCGCGGCGTTACGCCGATCCACGCACGATGGAGTGGCCGCTGCAATGCGGCGTGACCATGATCGCGGCGCACTCAGCGACAAAGAGTGGTCTGTTCGATCGCGATTACCTCGATGTGTTGATCGCGATGATGCAGCGTTACGAACGGCTCTATGCGGACAACAGCGCATTCAATACTCCGTTTCGCAGCTACGCCTTTCGCGCGGCGCTGCGACCACCGCCGGTCAATCGGCTCGTGCACGGCAGCGATTTCCCGGTGTTTTGCTACGCGCGCTGGGCGCGCATGCGTGGGCTGATCGATGAGCAAAGTTACCGCCGTTGGCGGAATGAGCCGAACTTGCTGGAGCGCGATTATCAGATAAAACGCGCGGTCGGCTTGGCTGATGATGTGTTCATGCGTGGCGCGGAGTTGCTGAGGAATTGGCAGGCGAGACGCCCGCCGGCCGGGACAGGCGAGGACGCCTATCTTCCGCCGCACCACTGATCGACCCAGTCGTTTACCGTCTTGTACCAGAGTCGCGAGTTTTGCGGCTTGAGTACCCAGTGACCTTCGTCGGGGAAGTAGAGGAATTTTGACGGCACCTTCAGCTTTTGCAGCGTGGTGAAGAGCTGGAAGCCTTCGCTCACATCGAGCCGGTAATCGTTCTGCCCGTGCACCACCAGCGTCGGCGTTTTGAATTTGTCGGCGAAGAGGTGCGGCGAAAATTTGCGATACAGGTCGCGGTTCTTCCACGGCGGGCCGCCGAATTCCCACTCGTTGAACCAGAGCTCTTCCGTGGTGCCGTAGGCTGACTCAGCGTTGAACATCCCATCGTGCGAGACGATGCACTTGAAGCGGTCAATGTGGCCGAGAATCCAGTTCGCCATGTAACCGCCGTAGCTTGCGCCCAGCGCCGCCTCCCGCGTTTTGTCGATGAACGGATAAGTCTTCTCCACGTAATCGAGCCCGCGCGTGAGATCGACGAACGGCTTCCCGCCCCAATCACGACTCACCGCATCGGTGAACGCCTGGCCGTAACCGGTCGAGCCGTGCGGATTGATCATGACCACGACGTAGCCATCGGCCGCGAACAGTTCCGGATTCCAGCGATAGCTCCAATCATTTCCCCACGCGCCCTGCGGCCCGCCATGGATCAAAAATTTCAACGGATATTTCTTCGCCGCATCGAACCCTGGCGGCTTGATGATGAATCCCTGCACGTCCGCGTTCTCCGCGCCTTTGAACGTGAACGACTCCATCGGTTGCATGTCGATCTGCGACAGCAGCGCGTCGTTCATGTGGGTGACCGGTTCGAAATCGTGCTTCGGCTTGTCGCTAACAAACTCGAGTCTCCAGATCTCATTCGGCGCACCGATGGACATTCGCGTGAAGTAAACCGCGTCGGGACCAAACACGAGATCGTCTGCGTGTAATTGCGCGAGTTTGGCCGGCGGCGAGAACTCAGCTTCCAACAGCATGAAAAAAATAGGGGACTCGCCTCCCTCCTCACCGGTGAACACAACTGGAGTGACATACTTCAGGCGCGGCTCAGGTGGAGTGGACGGCATGGCAAAGCTGCCAACTGAGCGATCAAACTTCTCCGTCAGGTTCCGCAGCTTTTCTGACGCGCGTTCGTAAAGAACCAGCGACTGCTTGTCCGACTCGAAGCCGTTCCGCGCTTGCGATCGCCAGGCGATGAATCTGCCATCGGGTGAATAGAGCGGCGTCGAATCGCTGCCAAGGCTGGTCGAGATCTTCTTCGGTTTGCGAGGACGCTCGCCCTCCCCGGCGGCGCCGATCGGCACGATGAAAATCTCATTATTCGTGCTCGTGGCTTCGACCTCATCAATGTTGCTGGTGTAGGCGAGCTCCTGACCGTCGGGCGAGACCGCATACATGTCCTGGCCACCGAGATTGAACGGCGGCACATCGTGATCGCCCGGGGTGAGATCACGCGGGGTTGTAGAGGCGCTTGTGCCAAGCGCCGGCACCGTTGGCTCGGCGGTTGGCACAACCGCCGCTACACCCGCCTCCGCTGGAACAACGAACAAATGGCTGCGCTTGAATTCCGTGTACGCGTTCCAATGCCGGTAGAGCAGTTTGGTGAAAATTTTCGCTTTCACCTTGCTCTTCTTCAGCTCTTCATCGCGCTGCTTGTTGCACGCGTCATTCTTGCAATCTGGATACACCGCCGAGACGAACACGATGTTTTTGCCGTCGCCGGTCCAGATGCCGCCATCCGCGCCGGTCGAGATGTTCGTCACCTGGTGCGGTTTGCCGGCAAGCGTGCCGCCATCGCTATCGAAATAGCACATCCAGATTTGTGTCGGGTCGGTCGCTTTTGAGGTCCAGATCAGACGTTTGCCGTCGGGCGAAAACCGCGGCCGCTCTTCGTGGTTCGGCGTTTCATTCAAGCGGCGCGATTCACCGCCTTGCGCCGGCACGATCCACAAATGCGAGGTCTTCGTGTTGGCCTCGAGATCGACATCTTCGCAATCGAAGACGACCCATTTCCCGTCGGGCGAAGGCACGGGCGCGCCGACGCGCTTGAGCTTCATCATGTCTTCAAAGGTGAATGGGTGTTTTTGCGGCGACGCATTTTGCGCGAGCGCGTTTGAACTGACGATCAATGTGAGTACGAGCAATTTGAGCTTCATCGGTGTTGACGATTTTGAACCTCGCCGCAGGCAGCGCAACTCTCTTCCGATGCTCGGGAGCACAGCTGCCAGCCTGTGCTCCCCAGGAATCACTCGCGACCGCGCGTGAGTTGCGACGCGAAGTCTGTGCATGAGCACGGATTTTTTGCTGACCTCCTTCAATCGACGCCGTTTCATTTCGCAAGCGTCGCGCGGCATCGTCGCGGCGACGTTCGCGCCGCAGTTGATGCGCTTCACGGCTGCGGCGCAGAATCCGGGCGGTTCGCCAGCGGCCACGTCGGAGAGCGCGGCGTCCGGCGAGCCTTTACCGAATGAAAAGTGCGTCGGTTTCGCGCTCGTTGGTCTGGGCCGGCTGAGTCAGGGCCAGCTCATTCCGGCTTTTCGCGTTTCGAAACAGGCGAAACTGACTGCGGTGGTGAGCGGCGATTCGGCCAAAGCGCAGAAATTGGCGCAGGAGAACGGCGTCCCCGCTGATGCGGTCTACGATTACAAAAACTTCGAGCGCATTCGCGACAACCCGAATGTGCAGGTCGCTTACATCGTGCTGCCGAACTCGATGCATGGCGAGTTCACGGAACGTTCGGCGCGTGTGGGAAAGCATGTCCTTTGCGAGAAGCCGATGGAGACCAGCGTGATGAAGTGCCAGCAGATGATCGATGCTTGCAAGAAGGCGAAAGTGAAATTGATGATCGCGTATCGGATTCAATACGAACCGATGAACCGCGCGATGCAGCGGTTGGTGCGCGAGAAAACATTCGGGCCCGTGAAATACATCGACTCCACCAATGGCCAGCGCGTCGAACAGATGGAGTGGCGATTGAACAAGGCGCTCTCCGGCAGCGGTGCGGTCGGCGATGTGGGCGTCTATTGCATCAACACGATTCGCTTCTTGTTAGGTGAAGAACCGACCGAAGTCTTCGCGCGCGCGTTTCGGCCAGCGGGCGATCCGCGCTTCAAGGAAGTCGATGCAACCGTCATCTGGCAGATGCGGTTCCCGAGCGGCGTGCTGGCGAATTGCATGTGCTCCTTCGATTCGTATGACACGAAATCGTACCGCGTAGTTGCTGAGCGTGGCACGTTCGGGATGGATCCGTCCTTCCCGTACCACGGCCTGAAAATGTTCGCCAAACCGGACGAGCCGGGGTTGCCGCAGATCGCGGAGTCGGACCAGTTCGCGAATGAGATCGACCACATGGCCGATTGCGTGATCAATGATCGCCAACCCTACACACCGGGCGAAGAAGGCTTGCAGGACCAGCGCATCATCGAAGCGATCTTCGAAAGCGCGCGCACCAGCCGCGCCGCGACGTTGCCGCGGTTTGACAAACCGGATCCGTTTCGGGGAAAGCCGCCGAACTAAATCTATGAATGCTCGCGGTCCGAAAAAACTTCGCGCGACAATTGCAGGCGTTCGGCTTCGAGCTGGTCGATCTGCTGTTTTGCGCGCAGCTCCAGTTCGGCGAAGTCGGTGCCCTGAAGCTCGACAATATTTGAGCTGATGGCTGCGAGTGAGCGCCAGAGCAATTGTTTACCCGTGACGCCAAGCACGAGTGTTTCGAGCGCCTGCATTAAACCGATGCTGTTTTCGCCGCTGAAGCGCAGCTTGGCCCGGCCGAGCTTCTCGCCCAGCCAGGCGCCGGCTTTGCGCACGGTGCTTTCTTTCGCGCCGATTTTTTCCATCAAGGAACGGAGGGTGTCCTGATCGGCCGCGATAGCACCGCGCATCTCGCTGAAGAATTTCGCCAGCCGATGCGCGGGATGATGTGCGATCAGATCATCGAGAAGCTCAATGGCGGCGAGGGAGCCGGCGAGGTGGTCGTTGAGGTAAACGTGCAGTTGATCGGCTGGTGCGCTCACAAGAATGAATCGCGGGTGCAACCGCGGCGGGTTGGCTGCGGAGCATCGACTGTCCAAGAACAAGCTGCGATGCTACAACGCGCTGATGCAAGAGCAGGCACTGGTGGTGCAGGTCGAGCGCGTGATTCCCCTCCGATTTCATGTTTCAGCTTTACGGATAAGGAGATTGCGAATCTGGTATCACAAAATGTGATACCAGGTCCCGGCAAGCTCGTGCATGAGAGGCTGATTTCGCTGGCAAATCCGGCAGGCGAGACGCCCGCCGGCCGCACAGCCATGACGGCTGCGCTCCTATGACTGATGGTGCACAGGTGCAGCAGGAGGAACGCAGCGGGTTCACCTACCGCGACGGCCGGCGGCTGCTTATCCTCGTCGTGCTGCTCATCGTGACGTGGATGTTATTGCGCGCGCTCGTGCCGGTTTTGCTGCTCTTCGGCATCGTTATTTTGCTGGCGATGGTTTTGAACCCGCTGGTGGTCAAGCTCGAGCGACATCGCGTGCCGCGCGGGATTGGCGTTGCGCTGGTGCTCATCGCGCTTGCCGCTGTCGTCGTCCTCATCGTGGCGGTGGCGGTGCCGACATTTGCCGACCAGCTTCAATTGCTGGTGCGGCGCGCGCCCGGCGCATGGCAATCGATCCGCAAGGACATTGCCGATCTGGCCCAACGCTATCCGGCATTGCAAAACGCGCTGCCGCAGGCCGACCAGATCGCCACCACCGTGGGCAACCAGGCCGGGGCCATGGCCAACGTGCTGCTGCGTTCCACCATCGGCATCGTCGGGGGCGTGTTCATTTTTGTCTTTGCCGTGTTGCTGTTGATCTTCGTGCTGGCCAACCCGCAGCCACTGGTGGTGGGCTATCTCGCGCTCATACCGGAGCGGCACCGCGAGAAAGCGCGTCGCACCCTCATTCGCATGATGGAGCAAATGACGGCCTGGGCGCGCGGCGTCGCCATCAACGGCGTGATCACCGGCGCATCGACCGGCATTTTGCTTTGGAGCGTGGGCGTGCAGCCGGCGTTTGTTTTCGGCGTGCTCGCTTTTTTCGGCGAGTTTTTACCAAACATCGGGCCAGTGCTGGTGGCGTTCCCGGTGCTCTTCGTCGCGCTCAGCATGAGCGTGACGAAGTTCTGGCTCGCGCTCGCAGTCATCCTGTTTGTGCAGCAGGTCGAGGTGAATTTTCTTGTCCCTTACATTCTCGGCAAAGAGATGCGGCTCAATCCGGTGCTGATCCTGTTTTTCACCATCGCCATGGGCTGGCTGTTTGGCCTGGCCGGCGCGATCCTCGCCTTACCCGCGGCCGCGCTGACCAAAATCGCCATCGAGGAATTTTATCTGCGCCCTCGCGGAATTGACTACCCGCCGCTCGAGCGTGACGCGCGTCGCATCGTGCGCAAAGAATGACCGCGCGACACTTCTCGCCCGGCGAGTTGAATGCTCGGGAATTGGCATCACCTCTCGCGCCGCGTTCGCAGATTGTTGATCAAGTTCGATTGGTCGGTCCCACCAAAGATCGCGCGAAGCGACCGACGCGATCGACCGCATCCAGGGCGCCATTGGCCTTCTCGATCTCGCTCACCAGTGCGCTCCCGATAACGGCGGCATCGGCGAACTGCCAGACGTCGTTCACCTGTTCGGCCGTGGCAATTCCAAAACCAACCGCCACCGGTAGGTCACTGACGGAGCGAATCCGTCGCACGATTGTTTCGGCATCGCGCGTGAGGGAATCGCGAGCGCCCGTGACGCCGGCACGCGAGATGGCATAAATGAACCCGCCCGCTTCTTGCGCGATGCGCGCGAGCCGCTCGTCGGATGTGGTCGGCGCGGCTAGGAAAATCGGATCGAGCTCATGGTCATGGAGTCGCTCGATCCATGAGGTCGCTTCTTCCGGAATCAAATCGGTCACCAGCATGCCATCGACGCCGGCATCCTTTGCTTCACCGGCAAGACGTTCTTCACCGAATTGCAGAAGCGGGTTGAAATAGCTGAACAAGACAATCGGCGTATCGATGCGACGTCTCACGTGGGCCACGCACTCGAGAATGTCTGACAACGTGACGCCGTTGCGCAACGCGCGGTCGGAGGCGCGCTGAATCACTTCGCCATCGGCCACTGGATCGCTAAACGGAACTCCGAGCTCGATGATGTCTGCGCCTGCCGCGGCGAGTTCGATGAGCAAAAGCTCCGTCGTGGCGAGGTCGGGATCGCCTGCGGTGAGGAAAGGAATAAATCCGCCGCTGTCCGCGCGCTCGAGCTCGGCAAATATTTTTTCAATCCGGCTCATTGCTTCTGCAATTGCGCAACGAGCTGCGCGTCTTTGTCGCCGCGCCCTGAGAGATTCACAATGATGGAATCTTCCCGCGCCAATGTCTGCGCGATGCGCATGGCCGGCACGATGGCATGCGACGTTTCAAGCGCCGGCGTTATTCCTTCCAGCTTCGTGCAGAGCGTGAAGCCTTCGAGCGCTTCCGCGTCGCTCGCGAAAATGTACTCGGCCCGCCCGGAATCGTGCAGAAAAGCGTGTTCCGGTCCAATCGCCGCATAATCCAATCCGGCCGAAACCGAATGAGTGCTCGCGATCTGTCCGTTCACATCCTGCAAAACGTAAGACATCGTGCCCTGCAATACGCCGACCCGGCCGCCACCGCTCCCCTCGCCAGTGTGCAATCGCGCGGCATGCTTGCCCATCGTCTCACCGCAACCGCCCGCTTCCACTCCGATCAGGCGCACATTTTCATCAGCGATGAAAGGATGGAACAAACCGATCGCGTTTGAGCCGCCGCCGACGCAGGCGAGCAGTGCGTGCGGCAGCCGGCCGGTTTGGGAAAGAATCTGTTCGCGCGCTTCGCGGCCAATCACGCTCTGAAACTCGCGCACCATCAGCGGATATGGGTGCGGGCCAAGCGCGCTGCCGAGCAAGTAGTAGGTGTCGTGCACGTTCGTCACCCAATCGCGCAGCGCTTCATTGATCGCGTCCTTCAAAGTGCGCGTGCCGGAGTTTACCGTCACAACTTCGGCGCCGAGCAAACGCATGCGAAAGACATTGAGTTCCTGTCGCCGCACGTCTTCCGCGCCCATGTAAATGACGCAAGGCAAACCAAACAACGCGCAAACGGTCGCGGTCGCCACGCCATGCTGGCCCGCGCCGGTTTCCGCGATGACGCGGCGGTTGTTCATACGTCGCGCGAGCAGGACCTGACCGATCGCGTTGTTGATTTTGTGCGAGCCGGTGTGGGCGAGATCTTCGCGCTTGAGAAAAATCTTTGCGCCACCGGCGTGCGCGGTCAGTCGTTGCGCGTAAAACAGCGGCGTCGGCCGGCCGCAAAAATCGCGGCGAAGTTGCTCGAGCTCGCTCCAGAAATTCGCGTCCTGTAGGGTGCGCGTGAATTCGCGCGTCAATTCCTCCAGCGGCGCAACGAGCGTCTCCGGCACGTACCGGCCACCGAACCTGCCCCAATGGCCATGTTCATCCGGTTCGCTCCGCGTGATCATTGATGGTGCGCTTCCATTACTAACGCACCGCCGCGACGAATTCTTCGAGCGCGCCGTGATCTTTGATGCCTGCCGCGCTTTCCACGCCACTGCAAACGTCAACGGCGTCTGGCGCCACCGCTGCGATGGCTCGCATAACGTTTTCTGAATTCAATCCGCCCGAGAGGATGAGGAATCGAGCAAAGGCGCGCGTGGCCCGAGCTGCTCCCCAATTACACGTTTGCCCGGTGCCGCCGTGCAATTCCGAATGATCGGCATCGATGAGCACCTCGCCGAATGACTTTGCCTTTTCCGGCAGGAAACCATTGCCCGTGCGCAGCGCGCGAATGACGCGGAATTGTTGCGCGAGTTCCCGACATGTTTCGGATGGGACATTTCCGTGGAGCTGCACACAATTAAGACTCGCGATCGGCGCGATTGCGCGCACCTCCTCCACGCTGGGCTCGACAAAAATACCGACTGCGCAAATCCTTTCTGGCATCGCCTCGATTATCTCTCGCGCCCTGCTCGGTTCGATGTAACGCGGACTTCGCCCGTAAAAGTTGAACCCGATCATCTCGACGCCGAGCTGCGCGGATTTTTCCGCATCGCGCTTGCAGGTGACGCCGCAGATTTTGATTTGCACCGGATTCATCTTGTTGACGGCAGAAGATTGGATCGGTCGAATTCTTCCATCATCCCGCGAAGGACCGACGTCGGATCGGCCGCTCGCATCAAAGCTTCGCCGATGAGGAATCCGCGGAATCCGAGGAGATGAAGATGGCGCAGCTCGGCCGCATTATGCAATCCGCTCTCGCTGATCATGACTGTGTCGCGTGGCGCTTCGGCAATGAGCTGCTCACTAGTGCGCAGCGAGACGTTAAATGTGCGCAGATCGCGATTGTTACTGCCGATCACGTTCGCCCCCGCTGCCAGTGCGCGCCGCAACTCATTCGAAGTATGCACCTCGACGAGCGCGTCGAGTCCAAGCTCATCTTCCGCGATGGCGCGCATCGTCTGGAGCGCAGAATCGTCGAGAACCGTCGCGATCAACAGAATTGCATCGGCCCCGGCCGTGGCCGTTTCATAGATTTGAATCGGATCAATCGTGAAATCCTTCCGCAGAATCGGCAATCGTGTACTCGCGCGAACCGCAATGAGATCGTCGATGGAACCGCCGAAGTATTCATTGTCGGTTAAGACGGAGATAGCGCAGGCGCCGGCGCGTTCATAGCAACGGGCTATCTCGCTCGGCCCGGCGCGGTGCCCGATCACGCCACGCGATGGCGATCTGCGCTTGAATTCCGCGATGATTTTCAGCGAGGGCGATTCTGCTTGCAACGCTTCCCTTAGACGAAATCGCGGCAGACCTTCTCGTTTCTGCACCGCGCGCATTCGCCACTTCTCGACATCGTTCCGCGCACGAAGCTCGGCGACAATGATTCGCTTGCGCGCCACGATTTGGGAAAGCAAATCGTGGCTCATGGTGTGCGATTCCTCTCCCGGATCAGGGCATCGAGTTTCATAGCCGCTCGCCCGCTCTCGATGCTTTCTCGCGCCAAAGCTGTCGCGCGCAACAGGTCTGGCGCCGTCCCGCCCACATGCAAAGCGGCCGCGGCATTGATGATGACGAGGTCGCGCGCGGTCCTGACAGTTTCGCTCTCATCGCCTTCGAGAATGGCCCGGATGAGGCGTGCATTGTCCTGCGCCCCACCGCTGCAGAGATGATTGATAGATCTTGGTTCTAATCCAAAATCGCGCGGTGAAATCGTGAACGTCTCAACAGCGCTTCGGCTGTTTGCCTGACCGGAACAGGCTGCGACGCTCGTTTCGCCGGCGAGCGTGATTTCATCCAGCCCGTCGCTCCCGTGAACGACCCACGCTTTTTCAAGACCGAGTTGGGCAAGAGCCGACCCGACGCGTTCGAGCAGCGCACGATTCCAGACGCCGACAAGTTGGAACGGCGCCCGCGCTGGATTAGCAAGCGGACCAAGCAAGTTGAAGACAGTGTGCACTCCAAGCTGACGACGCACTTGCGCCACACGCGCGGTGGCGCCGTGGAAAAGCGGCGCAAACATGAAACAGATTCCGTGGTCGTTTAAACAACGCTGCGTGTCGGCCAAAGAAGCTCTGGTGTTGACGCCGAGCGCTTCGAGCACGTCCGCGCTGCCAACGCGCGAAGTCACGGCGCGCGCCCCATGCTTGGCCACGGGAAGTCCGGCGCCGGCAATGACAAAGATGGCGGCCGTGGAAACATTAAAAGTTTTGACTGCGCTCGAGCCGGTGCCAGCGGTATCGATGAAGCGAGTGTAGCGCGAGCAGACCTTTGCAGCGCATGCTCGCATCGCGGCGGCCATGCCGACGAGCTCGTCGGCGGTTTCGCCTTTCACCGCCAGGGCGACGAGCGCACCTCCGATTTGCGCATCGGTCGCATCCGGTTGCAAAAGCGCACGCAAGAATTCTCCCGCTTCTCTTCGAGTAAGATGCTGACCACGCATCAAGCGCGGGAGGGTCTTGCGCAGAGGGGCAACGGCGATTGTTTCTTCAGCATTCATGGCGTGAATTCAGTCACCTGCCAGGGCCAGCGCCTGCATCATGGCTCGTGCCTTATTGACCGTTTCCTCGTATTCAGCGCGCACATCAGAATCGGCCACGATTCCCGCGCCTGCCTGGAGGTAAGCGTTGCCGCCCTTCACCACGATCGATCGCAGAACGATGCAGGAATCGACATTGCCATCGAACCCGAAGTAGCCGACCGCGCCCGCATAACAACCGCGCCGGCCTTTCTCCAGTTCGCTGATGATTTGCATCGCGCGAATCTTAGGCGCGCCCGATACCGTGCCGGCGGGAAACGTCGCCTCGATCAAATCAAACCCGTCGCACTCAATCCGGAGCTGACCGGTGACGTTGGAAACGATGTGCATCACATGGCTGTAACGCTCAATGCCCATCAGCTCCGTTACTCGCACCGTGCCGAAATCGGCCACGCGCCCGACGTCGTTGCGGGCGAGATCGACCAACATGATGTGTTCGGCGCGCTCCTTTGCGTCGGCCAAGAGATCACGCGCGTTTATTTCATCTTCGCTTGGCGTCGCGCCGCGTGGCCGCGTCCCGGCGATTGGTCTGACCTCGATTTTGTTGCCGGCGAGGCGCACGTGCATTTCCGGGGAACTGCCGACGAGCGCAAGTTCATCGCCGCAGGTGAGACAAAACATGTAGGGCGATGGATTGATGAAACGCAGGCAACGATACAAATCGAGCGGCTCGCCCACGAACTCCGCCTCGAAACGCTGTGACAGGACGACCTGGAAAATGTCGCCCGCGCGGATGTACTCCTTTGCTCGCGCGACCGCCTGCTCGAATTCTTCGCGCTGAAAATTGCTTTGTAGCGGCGGCGACACACTTCGGGGCGTGAGCGAAATCAGTGGAAGCTCCGTCGGTTGCGCGAGCCGGCGAATAATCGCGTCGATCGATTCTTTCGCGCGCCGATAGACTTCGTCTGGCGACCCATCTTCGAGGAATGCATTCACCACCACTTTCAAAGTGCGCAGCCGATGATCGAAAATGAGAATGCTGCCCGTAATCATAAAGAGCATTTCTGGCAGGCCAAGTTCGTCACCGGCCGCAATCGGAACAGCCGGTTCGAAAAAGTGAACCGCGTCGTACCCGAGAAAGCCGACGGCGCCGCCGGCAAATCGCGTCAATTGCGGATGAGCCACGAACCGGTAACGGCCCAGCAATTTGCGGAGTTCATCCAGCGAAGAGCCTGATGTTTCGAACCGCTGTTCGCGGTCGTGTTGGAGCAGGCGGATTTCGTGTCCATAACTCCGAATGACCGCGCGCGGCTCTGTTCCGAGAAACGAGAACCGTCCTGAGATGTCATTCTTTTCGGTCGATTCGAAGAGAAAACTATTGGCGCCGCAGAGTTTCTTGAACGCTGAAACTGGTGTCTCAGTATCGGCCACAAACTCGGCGAAAACCGGCACGACATTGCCGTGAGCAGTCAGTTTCAGGAATTCCTCGAACGATGGGTTGAGCGTGGTCGCGGTCATCTAGGTCGTAAGCGCGAGAAAGTTGATGAGGAGCCTTTTGCCAACCGGCGTGAGGATCGACTCGGGATGAAATTGCACGCCGTAGACGGGGAACTCACGATGACGCAGCGCCATGATTTCGCCCTCCGGCGTGTACGCGATCACCTCGAGACATGAGGGAAAGTCGTCGGGTGCGACGATGAGCGAGTGGTAACGGCCGGCCTCAAACGGCGTCGGCAAACCGGCAAACAGCGAGTTGCCGTTGTGCTGAATGACCGATGATTTGCCATGCACGAGACTCGTGTTGCGCACGACTCGACCGCCGTATGCTTCCGCGATGCACTGATGCCCGAGGCAAACTCCAAGCATCGAAATTCTGCCGCCGAGATTCGCAACGACTTCCTTGCTTATGCCGGCCTCGCGCGGCGTGCATGGACCCGGCGAAATGCAAATGTGAGTCGGCGCCAATGCGCGAACCTGCTCGACGGTGACTTCATCATTACGCCGCACGAGCGGCTCGCACCCGAGCTCGCCAAAGTATTGCGCGAGATTGTAGGTGAATGAGTCGTAGTTATCGAGGAGGAGGAGCATCGGTTCAGATTGCCGGCACCGTAAATGGGCCGGTGAGTTCGCGAATCGCCCGCAGTTCTTTGATGAGTTGAGTGTACTCGGTCGGTGTCAGCGCCTGGGCCGCATCGGAAAGAGCGACCTCCGGCTGATTGTGGACTTCGACCATGAGTCCGTCCGCGCCGACGGCAATGCCGGCGCGAGCGAGCGGTGCCACCATATGGCTGGCTCCGCCACTGTGTGAGGGATCGATTATCACCGGCAGATGTGAAATGCGGCGGATGGCCGGCACGACGCCGAGGTCGAGGGTGTTGCGGGTGTGCTGCGCGAAAGTGCGAATGCCGCGCTCGCACAGGACGACGTTGTAATTGCCTTCGGCCATGATGTATTCGGCCGCGAGCAGAAATTCCTCCAGCGTGGCCGCCATCCCGCGCTTCAACAGCACCGGCAGCGTCGAGCGGCCAGCGCGTTTCAGCAGCGAAAAATTCTGCATGTTGCGCGCGCCGATTTGGATGACGTCGCAATATTGTTCGACCAGCTCGAGGCTGGAATCATCGAGCGCTTCCGTCACAATCTTTAATCCAAACGCTTGCCGGATTTCGCGCATGATGGCCCAGCCCGTTTCGCCCAAACCCTGGAAGGTGTAAGGCGAACTGCGCGGCTTGCAGACGCTGCCGCGGAAAAAACGGGCGCCGCTCTCCGTGACCGTCTCCGCCACAGCGAATGCCTGTTCGCGGCTTTCAATCGCGCATGGCCCCGCGACGATGGCCAGCTCGTCGCCGCCGATGCAGGCATCGCCCACGCGCACGATTGTTTTCTCCGGACGCAAATCGAGCGTGATGAGCTTGTACGGTTTGCTCACCCGAATGACTTCGGCGACGCCGGACAAATTCTCGAAACGGCGGCCATCAATCGCGCCGGTATTACCGGTGATTCCGATGGCGGTCCGCATTGCGCCCGGCAAAGGATGAGGGCGCAAACCGATAACGCGAACAGCGTGCGCGACCGCATCGATTTCGGACGCAGTCGCGTTGGTTTTCATGACAATCAACATATCGTTAGTTAGCTAAGCTTTTTGAGCAGTGGTGTGGCGCGCCGGGTAACGGTGACACAGATCCGACGGCGGATTGGACCTGGGGGCGAGGTTGGCGTGAAACTCGGC
>JBBPYF010000007.1:0-4238 GCA_038200165.1 Chthoniobacterales bacterium
ATGCCATCAGGCGTGGTGAGCAGCGCCTCGTTCTGAATCCGCAGCAATTCAGGATCATGCTGCGCTTCCATCACGCCGTGCACACCAGTCACCGTGACGTAGCCCCGCTGCTGATTCCGCACCGCATCAAACAGGAATTCGAGGGCGCGATCCTGGTCGATCACACTAATCCCCACTCCGAGCACATTCACCTTTTCGATGTCCATTTCCGGGTGCCGAGTTTATCACAAAGGCGTGAATCGGCACCGACTGATCGCTTGACCCACCGGCCGCTCTGCGCAAGCGGAGTAGCACTCGCCGAGATTGCGCGGCGCCGGGGACGAACGAATCCTCGCGGAGGGTATGTTGTTACCGCATGAGAATCGACCCGGTTGATGCCGCTGCGTTGCGCGCCGTCCTGCTGAAAGATCTCGAGGCGATGAACCAGCTCGAGAGCTACGCGAGATCTCTCGTTGCCGCGGAGTCATCGCGCGCCGTGATCGAGTCCCTCAGCTTCGCGCTGCACAATCGTTACAACGCCCTGGGAAATTCCTTCGCGCAGATTTCGCTCAGCTTCGAAAACCACCTCAAAGACAAGGCCCGATGGCACCGCGAATTGCTCGAAAAATGTTCCTCGATGTTTCGCCGGTGCGGCCGGCGGTCCTTGGTGCGGCGATGAGACCGCTGCTGCTAGATCTGCTCGGGTTCAGACATCTTTTTCGCCACAGCTATGAATCTGCGCTGGATGAAGGCAAGACGCTCGAACTCTTCCGACGTTGGGAAAGATCGGGGCCTGAGATCAAGCACGCACTGGTGCGGTTTGCAGAAGAGCTGGGGTCGTGGGCCGGCGACGCGGGCGCACCAGGGTAACCTCGGTGTCGCCGCTGCCGATGCCCCTCCTTGCTCGCGGCGGCAGCACATCCTAAGAAAGGCGCGTGCCGATGCTGCGCTTTCTCTGCCCTGCCCTGCTCGCGCTCGCGGTCTCGAGCGCGGTGGCCGAGCCGTTGCCGTTTCTAAAGGGCGTGACCGTCTCCTGCCAGACCTGGGGCGGCGAATGGCAGACGCCGGAGATGGCCCAGACGCTCGATGAGTTGCAGTCGTTAGGCGCGAATGCATTCGCGATTCACCCGTATGCCCGAATCATGAACGACGGGCATGTGACCTTCCGCGAACGCGATGAGAACCGGCATATCACGGTGCCGCTCGACTGGGCACGGGAGCGCGGCATGTCGGCGATGCTGGTGCCGCACATCGCCTACTGGGGTTCGAAGTTTCGCTGGCGGGGCGACATCAACTTCGACACGGCGGAAGAGTGGGACCGCTTCTTTGCGGATTACGAAGCGTGGATCGTGGAGATGGCGCAGCTGGCGGAGACACACCATGCGCCACTGTTTTGCGTCGGTCTCGAATACACACACGCGCAGAAGTTCACCGACCGCTGGCTGAAGATCATCGCGGCGGTGCGAGCGGTTTACTTCGGGAAACTCACTTACGGCGGGAATTGGGGCGATTACGAGGAGGTGAAGTTCTGGGATGCGCTCGATTACCTCGGCGTGCTGGCGTACTTCCCGCTCACGACGGCAACGAACCCGAGCGCGGAGGAGATTGCACGCGGGTGGGAAAAGCGATGCCACGAGCTGGAGCGATTCTCGAAGCGGCAAGGCGGCAAGCAGTTCATTTTTGTCGAGGTCGGCTACAACGAAAACGCCCGTGCGGCAGCGGAGCCGTGGAGTTTCGAGAACGGCGGAGAGCACGCCGCAGAAGTGCAGCAACGCTGTCTCGATGCCGCACTTGATCTCACGGACAAACACCCGTGGCTGGCGGGCATGTTCCTCTGGAAGTGGTTTCCGGAATTACCGCACCATCATGAGGAGGATTTTCGATTGCAGACGCCGGAGCTGAAGGCGTTGATCGCCCGTCATTGGCGAATGGAAATCCCAAATCCCAACATCCAAGCTCCAGAGAAATCCCAATAACCAAGTTCCAATTAATCTACTGCGATTGGAGCTTGGACCTTGGAGCTTCCGCCAGCTGCGGGACGCGTTCCACGCGGGCCACAGACCGAAGAGCACGGTGGTGGCTGCTGCGGCGAGAAATCCGAAACCGAGCACGCGCGCGTCGAACGTGATCGCGGCGAAACATTCCACTCCATGCGGACCGAGGGCCACGAGCGTATCGCGGCTCCAGAGGGCGAAGAGAAATCCGAGCGCGCCGCCGGCCATCGCGACGGGCGCGCTCTCGATGAGCAGCTGACGGATAATCCGGCCGCGGCTCGCATCGAGCCGAGCCGCGATCCATTCATCTGGACGCAGGTTTGGGCGAGCGACGCGCCGGGCTTGAACCGCCCCCAGCCATGGACCATGGGATGAATCGCGCGCGAGCGCCAGGCATCGTTGTTCGAGCGCGGCATCATCGCCAGCCACGCGTCGGTTTCCTGCGGTGACGCCATCGCGGCCGGCATCACGCCGATGACGGTGAATGGCCGGTTGTGAAGCTGGATCACGCGGCGGGAGCACCGCCGGATCGCGCTGAAAAATCCGCTCCCACAAGCGATCGCTGATGACGACGAGTGCCGGTCCGCCGACGCGATCTTCTTCCTCGCTAAAGGCGCGGCCCAGTTGCGGAGCGAGCCCGATCACCGGGAAGAAATTCGCAGTCACGTAGGAGACGCCGATGTGCTCGGAGGTTCGCTCCGAGGCAGATCGCGACCGTTGCGAGTGCAGTCAGCGTGAAGGCCGGCTTTGCGAAGTTGACGAAGCGCGAAACGAAGATTGTTCATTCGGCGCGCAGCGTAAACATCGGATCTACCCGTGAGGCGCGTCGCGCTGGAATCCAACACGCGACCGCGGCGGCGAGCGCGAGCAATAAACTGACCGTGAAATAAATGGTGGGATCGCTCGCGTTGACCTCAAAGAGCAGACTGCGGATGACACGCGACAATATGATCGCTCCCGCGAAGCCGACGAGCAGGCCGATGCCGAGCAGGCGCATTCCCTGAGCCAACATCATCGAAACGATCTGACGTCGCCGCGCGCCGAGGGCGAGACGCACGCCAATCTCGCGGGTGCGACGCAGGCCGTTGTAGGCCATGACGCCATAAAGGCCGACGACGGCGAGCGAGAGCGCCAGCACCGCAAAGGCGGTGAGTAGAAAAGCCATGAGGCGCGCCGTGGACCATGTTTCTTCCACGCGCTCCTGCATCGAGCGGATGTCGAACACGGGCTGTGCGGGATCGAGCGAAGCGACGCTCTGCCGAAGCGAGCGTTCGAGCGATTGCGCGGAAGCGGAAGTCCGCAACAGAATCACGAGGCCGGTGTTGGGCTGTTGCGTCTGCGGAAGGTAAGCCTGCGCAAGAACGGTCGTTTCCGCAAAGCCGTAAATTTTCAGACGTGGAACAACGCCGACGATCGTCCGCAGCACGCGCCCGCTCGGATCCGTTGCCATGCGAAGGCGCTTGCCAATCGGATCCTGTCCGGGAAAATATTTTTCCGCGGTCGCCTGATCGATGATGACCACCGGCGGCGCACTCTTTGTGTCTTGCGGCGTGAAATAACGGCCGCGGAGCAGCGGCGTTTTCAGGGTCGGAAAATAATCATCCGTGATCACCGACATCTCGCATGCCGGCAAGCGGCCGGGCGGTGGTTCTTCCATACCCTCGGGCAGAAATCCGGTTTGCCATCCGGTCATGAGCGGGGGATTGGCGGCGAGAGCCGCGTGTTCGACGCCGGGCAGCGCTTTGAGTTTTTCTAGAAGCGCTTTCGAAAAAGCGACCAGCTTCTCATAATTCTCGTAGGTGGGACTCGGGAGGAATAACTGCGCGCTGACCAGGCCGCGCGGTTCGAAGCCGAGTTTCAGTGAAGTTGCTTTCGCGAAACTTTGCAGCACGAGCGCAGCCGCGCTGAGAAGCAGTAGAGTAAGCGCGACCTCGGCGATAATCAGCAGCTCCCGCGAACGTCGCGCAGCGGGTGCATCGGACGCGCCATGCGCGCCGGCTTTCAGCGCGCTCTGCGCGTCCGCGCGCGACGCGTGCCACGCCGGCCAGAGGCCGAAGAGCACGCTGGTGAGCAGCGATAGTAGGCCGGTAAAAGCGAGCACCCAAAAGTCGAGCCGCGTCTCTTGGAAACGCTTTGCATCCTGCGGAGCGAGCGCGACGAGCAAGTCCCGCCCCCATGCCGCGAAGAAGACCCCGAGCACGCCGCCGATGACTGCCAGCACCAGACTTTCCATCAGGAGCTGGCGAATGATTTGCCCGCGCCGCG
>JBBPYF010000008.1:0-14968 GCA_038200165.1 Chthoniobacterales bacterium
GACATCGAGGTGATCAACACGGAGCTGGTGCTGGCTGATCTCGCTGCGGTGGAAAAAAGACGTGACCGGTTACAAAAGGAAGTACGCGCCGGATCGAAGGCTGCAAAAGCGGAGAGCGCGGTCCTGGAAAAATTGCTGCCGCATCTCGATGCCGGCAAACCAGCTTTAACTCTGCCGTTGAGCGAGGAAGAGAGACTCATTGCCCGCAATTTCTTTCTTCTTACCTCCAAGCCGACCTTGTTCGCGTGCAACGTAGCTGAAGGCGATCTCGCGTCTGTAGCCGCGGTTGCCGGCCGCGGGGAATCGATGACAATGCAACCAGCCGCGGTCAGCGACCGCGGCTACAACGCACTCAACTACGTGGCCGCGGTGCGGGAATATGCGGAGAACCATTTCGCCACCGAAGCTGTGGTGATCAGCGCTGAAATTGAAAGTGAACTGGTTGAATTAAGCGAAACTGAAGCGGCGGAATACCTGCGCAATCTCGGGGTGAACGAAAGCGGCGCAGGCGCGTTGATTCGCGCGGTCTATCATTTGTTGGGTTTGCGGACCTACTTAACGACAGGCGAGAAAGAGACGCGGGCGTGGACGATTCGGGCAGGCGCGAAAGCGCCGCAAGCCGCGGGTGTGATTCACTCCGATTTCGAGCGCGGGTTCATCGCCGCTGAAGTGATCAGCTACGATGAGCTGGTGGCGCTGGGATCGTTCGCCAAAGCACGCGAGACGGGGAAGCTGCGGATTGAAGGCAAGGAGTATGTGGTGAAGGATGGCGACGTGGTGGAGTTCAGGTTTAATGTCTAGGCATTCGAAGCGTAGTCGAGGAATTTCGGACTATTATCTTTAGGTAACGCCGCGGGATCCCCCTCGACTGCGCTTCGCTCCGCTCGGGATGACGGGTGGTCGGGCGCCGTGGTGCTACTCGGCTGAGTAGAGGATACGGCCGCATTGCTCGCAGCTGACGATCTCGCTTCCGCTTTTCGCGCGCACGGCCGTTTGCGTGGTCACTTTCATGTGACAACCGGTGCAGACGCCATGTTCGACGGCGACAACGGCCGCATCGCCTTTGCTGGCGAAGAGCCGTTCGTAACGCTCGATGACATCTTCATCGATGCCGGCGGCGAGCTTTTCGCGTTCCGTCGCCAACTCCGCCAGTTGCCGTTGCAGCGTTTTACCTTTCTCATCGAGATCGCTCAGCTGACGATTAACCGATTCGCGCGCGGCTGCCGCCGTTTTCTCCTGCGCTGAGACTTCGGCCCGCAATTTGTCGGCCTGTTCCATTAGTTCCAGCTCCTGGTCCTCGAGCTGCACGATTTCTTTTTCGTAGCGCTCGATCTCGTGGCCCATGGCCTGGAATTCGTCGTTCTTGCGCGTCTCGTATTGTTGCGTTTTGAGGCGGGTAATGCTGCTCTGGCGTGTGCCAACATCGAGCTCGAGCTTCTTGCGATCGACCTCGAGCTGTTTCGCGCGGTGCTTGAGTGACTCGAGACTGGCGGCGGTGGCGGCGAGCTGCGCTTCCAGGTTTTTCCGCTGCTGCGGCGACATCTTTATCTCGGCCTGGATCTGGCGAATGCGCTGATCGCGATCCTGCAGCACAAGCAATTTCTCCAGGTCCGGTTGCACGGGAAAACGCTAGCGATTGGCGCGGAATGCGTCAACGACTCGGCGTTGGCGCTGGCACTGTTGTCGCACTCAGTAACGCTCGACCGGTGAGCGCGCGCCGTCCTCCGGACTGCGTTCCGATGCGCGCTCTTCCCCAAGCACGGCTGCACGCAAATCCCAGATTTCGTCATCTATTTTCCTGAAGGCGCTTTCGGAAAAGCGTTCCTGCGGCATGAGCTTGGTTTTGAAACGCGCGACACTCTCGAGCGCGCGATCAAGGTCGCGCCGCGGCAGACGCTCGATCACAGCCAGCGCGTCTCCGACTTTCTCGACGCGATGGCAGATCATGGCGAGATCATTGCCCGCGGCGAAGGTGAGCCGTAGCATTTCGTCGAAGGCGTACTCGTTCAGGATCGCGCCCATATCGAGATCGTCGGTCATGACGAGCCCGTCGAAACGCAGCTCGCCGCGCAGCAAATCGGTGACGACATGCCGGCTGAGTGAGGCCGGTTTTTTCCTGCGCTCAAAGACCGGATACCACCCGTGGCAAATCATCATGCTATCGACCTGGCCAGCGAACTGGCGAAACACAGCCAGCTCGTGGGCTTCGAGTTCGGCGCGAGTGCGATTTATTTTCGGCAATCGATGATGTGCGTCGAGCGTGGCCGCGGAGTAGCCGGGGAAATGTTTGCCGCAGCTGGCGACGCCCGCGCCGCGCAGGGCATCGTTGAACGCGCCGGCGTTCCTGGTCACCTCATCAACATCGCGCCCATAGCAACGGCCGCGCAGCGAATTATCGGCATCATCATCGAAGGAAATATCGAGCACGGGACAGAGATCGAGATTGAACCCGAATACGCGCAGCAATCGGCCAGTGATGTCGCCATGTCTGCGGATGAGTGAGAGGTCGCCTCTCTCGCGGAGTTGTTGCGCATTCGGCGGCTCATTGCCGATGAGACGCAAACGCGAGACGCGCCCGCCTTCCTGGTCGATGGTGATGATGGGCTCGGTTTTGCTCAGGTCACGCAGCGCGTCAGTCAACTCCCGCAGTTGCGCCGCCGTTTTGATGTTGCGGCCAAAGAGAATGAAGCCACCCGGTTGCACTTGGCGCAGCAGCTTTGCTTCGGCGCGCTCAAGCTCAAGTCCGCGCACCCCGACAAGGAGCAGTTGACCGGCGGAAGCGGGCTTCATACCGTCCACGCTAAATTTGATGGCTCGCGCGCGAAATCAATTTCTCGGCCTGCTTTGGGCGGCTGTGATCGCGGCGAAAGCGCAGGCGGCGGTGGAGCTCGGCATTGATGTGCTGGAGGGCGATGATTATGCGCTGCTGCAAGGAAAACGCGTCGGACTTATCACCAACCAGACCGGCGTCGACTCACACGGCATGCGCACGCGCGTGCTGTTGAAAAAGCACACCAACCTCGTCGCGCTTTATACGCCGGAACACGGACTCGACGGCACGGAGAAAGCCGGCCGCTACGTTCCAAATCGCCGCGACCGGGTGACCGGCCTGATCGCGCATTCGCTTTACGGCCCGACGCGCAAGCCGACACCGGCGATGCTGGGCGGAGTCGACGTGCTCGTCTTCGATCTCCAGGACATCGGCTGCCGCAGTTACACCTACATCAGCACGATGGGCAAGTGCATGGAAGCGGCGGCGGAAAATCACATCGATTTCATCGTGCTCGATCGTCCAAATCCGCTCGGCGGCCTGCGCATTGAAGGGCCGCTGGTCGAGCCGCGCTGGATTTCATTCGTGAGCCAATTTCCGGTGCCGTATGTCCATGGCATGACCTGCGGCGAGCTGGCCCGGATGATTAATGGCAAAGGCTGGATCAATGGCCGTTGCGATTTGCAAGTGGTCGCCATGCGTGGGTGGGCACGGCGTTATACCTGGGACGATACGGGGCTGCGATGGGTGGCCACGTCGCCGAATATCCCGCGCTGGAATTCGCCGTTGTATTACGTGGCGACTGGATTAATCGGCGAACTGCATGGCCCGGAGACGGGCGTGGGCGGTGCGCGGCCCTTCGAGATTCTGTCGGCGCGGGGAGTCAATGCGGCGGCGTTCACCAGCTCCATGAATTCGCACAACTTCGATCGCGTTTCCTTCAGCAAATACGGCAGCGGTAACCGCGGCGGAAGCTATCTCCACATCGAGCCGGAGAGTCCCGCCAACCTGACGGCGATCAACGTTTACGCGCTGGCAGAGATGAATCGCGAGCTGCGCACGAACCTTATCGCCCGCAGCAGCCAGGGAAAACGCGAGATGTTTTTCAAATGCTACGGCAGCGCGTCCATCGCGGCGCAGTTTGCCCGCGGTGAAGGGCCGGCATCGATTGTTGCCGGCTGGTCTGATGACGTGGCGCGCTTCAAAGCTGAGCGCAGTCCTTATCTACTTTATTGACCTTGGAACGGATCGGCGTTTACGGCGGCACATTCGATCCGGTGCATCACGCCCATTTGATCCTTGCGCGCGAAGCCGCTGAGCAATTCGACTTAGCGAAGGTAATCTTCATTCCGGCGGCGACGTCGCCGTTTAAGCAGCCGCCGGTTGCCTCAGTTGAAGCACGGTTGCGAATGCTGCGCGCGGCCATTGCAGGCGAGGCGCTCTTCGAGGTGGATGACTGCGAGCTGCAGCGGCCGGCACCCTCCTACACGGTGGAGACGGTCAGATGGCTGCGCGAGAAATATCCAACCGCGCAATTATTCCTGCTGATCGGTGATGATAATCTGGCCGCCCTGCCGCGATGGCGCGACTTCGCAGAGCTGCGCGAGATGGTCACCTTCATCGTTTTGCCACGCGCAAAAACCGAAGTGCGGCACGATTACCTAGGTGTGAAGCGCCGCGTTGATATTTCCGCGACAGAAATCCGCGAACGGGTCGGGGCGGGCGGCTCCATTCGCTATTTCGTGCCGGCTGCGGTGGAAGAGATCATCCGGGCGCAACGTCTTTACAAGGAGGTGCCGACATCGATTCCGAAGCATTAGCCCGGCTTTGCGCGGAGCTCGCGGCCAACAAAAAAGCGGAGGAGATCAGTGTCCTAGATCTGCGCGAGATTTCCAGCTTCACCGATTTCTTTGTTATTTGCTCGGGAACATCCGAGCCGCATCTGAAAGCGATCGCGGGTGAGATTGAGACGAAGCTCAAGCAGGAACATGGCGTACGGGCCGCCGCCATCGACGGCTTCCCCGCCAGTCAATGGATGGTGCTCGATTACCTCCAAGTCATCGTCCACATTTTTCATCAAACAAAACGCGAGTTCTACGCGCTGGAGGATCTCTGGGGCGACGCGCCGCGGCTGGAGTGGGAGACAGCGCAGCGTGTGCCTTGAAGGCCATCAACAAACCGATGCACCTCTTCGGTGGAGCACCTCGTTGCATTCCCTGCTCAGATTAGCGCCGTAACAGGTTGTTGCGTTCAACAGGAAGCGCCGGTCGCGGCCGAGGCGCAGTTTGCAACATTATGCCAGAATTAGGAGTCATCTTTCCGTTGTGGAAAATCTCAGGATCGACGCCGCACTAAACCCGCAACGGATTCTGCTGTGTCAGCTGAGGGACTTCGGCGCGAAATTAGCTTACATGAAGTTGGGCGTTGCAGTAGCGGTGCGCCGTGGTTGACCCCCCGGGCTCATGGTTTAGTTGTGAAACGCCGCTGTTTTCTCGGAGCTTGACGCATATACGGAGACGGGAACTTTGCCACCTTCTGTGAAGTCGGTCTTGTCGCAATTAGCTGATTTCGTTCAAGCCCGCACCCAGTGGATCGTTGAGAGCTGGTTGCGCGCGGTTGATCGCCAGCCGGGCATTGACTCGTCGGACAACCTAACGCGTCCGCAACTGGTAGATCATTTGCCGGCCTTGTGCGCTAATCTCTCGGAGCGGCTCCGAAACGCCGGACGGTCCAACATTCCCGAGGAACGCGATCACGCGCACGAGCACGGCATGCATCGGTGGCATCAGGGTTATCGCCTGGAGGAATTGATCCGCGACACGACGATCATGCGGCGGATTGTCACGACCGATTTGCTAAAGGAGTTCGCCAGAGAAACCCCGAAGTTGCACGAGGCGAGGCAGAATGAAGCTCGGCAGGTTATCGACGATTTTTTCACGGATGTGCTGCTGGAATCGGGGAGGCAGTTCGCGCAGGAAAGCCAGAAGGCGGTGACGGCAGGCGAACAACATTCCCAGGCCATTCTCGATTCCGCGCTGGATTGCGTAATCGTGATGGATGCGGACGGCCTGGTGCGGGAATGGAATCCGGCGGCGGAAGCGGTCTTCGGTTATGAGCGAGGCGCGGTGTTGGGCAAGGAGCTGGCCGAGTTAATCATTCCACCTGAGCTGCGCGACCGGCATCGGCGGGGGCTCGCGCATTTTCTGGCGACGGGCGAGGGGCCGTTGCTTGGGCATCGCATCGAAGTTAACGCGCTGCGTGCCGATGGTTCGAGCCTGATGGTGGAACTCTCAATCGCCTCGTATCAGGTGAAAGGAAAGTGGGGGTTCACCGCATATTTGCGCGACATCACAGCTCGCCGATTGAACGAAGCGGCAAGCCAGCGACTCGCCGCGCTGGTGCGATCGTCAGCGGATGCGATCATCGCGCACGATCTCGATGGCACCATAACCAACTGGAATGAAGGCGCCGAAGGGCTTTACGGCTACCCTGCGCAAGAGGTAATCGGTAAGCCGATCACGCTGATTATTCCGGAGGAGTTACGTGCTGAAGAACGGAACATTCTCGGTCGCATTCGCCGGGGCGAGCTTGTCTCTCAGATCGAAAGCCTGCGGCAGGCGAAAGATGGGACGCTACTCGATGTTTCACTAACGGTCTCTCCCATCCGTGACAAGGATGACAATGTAGTCGGGGCGTCAAAGATCGCGCGCGACATTACCGAGGCGAAGCGGGCGGAGCGCGCGTCGCAGCTTCTGCTGGCGGTGAACGATGACATTGCGCGGCTGGCAAAACCTGAAGAGATGATGCGCAGTGCCGGCAGCCGCATCGGCGAGTTTTTCGGCGCGAGTCACTGCGCCTTCCTCGAGTTCGATTGTGAGGCAGACACCGCAACGGTGGTGTGCGATTGGCGCCGTGATTCGGGTGCGCCTGATTACGTTGGTGTTTATCGAATGGGCGATTACATGACCGCGGATCTGCGCCGCGCACTTACTGCTGGTTTGCCCATAGTAGTTGATGACGTCGCCACGGATTCGCGCACTTCGCACGCACTGGAGAAGCACCGCGCCTTAGAGATCGGCTCGTATCTCAATACGCCCTTTCTCAGCGGCGGAGGATTGAAAGCCGCGCTGGTGGTGTATCGACGCGATCCTCATCGCTGGCGTGAAGACGAAATTAACCTGCTGCGGGAATTAACGGCGCGTGTTTGGACACGGATCGAACGGGCGCGCGCGGAGCAAGCCTTGCGCGAAACGAGCGAACGTTTTCAGACATTGGCCGACAACATTGGCCCACTGGCGTGGATGGCGAATCCCGACGGTTCGATATTTTTTTATAACAAACGCTGGTTCGACTACACCGGAACAACGCTGGCGGAGATGCAGGGTTGGGGCTGGGAAAAGGTGCATCACCCCGACCACATCAAACGCGTGGTCGAGAAATGGAGCAGCCACTTACAGCGTGGCGAGCCCTGGGAAGACACATTTCCGCTGCGTGGCAAGGGTGGTCAGTATCGCTGGTTTCTTTCCAGCGCCTCGCCTATCCGTGATGCTCAGGGCAACATTGTGCGCTGGTTCGGAAGTAACACGGATATCGACGACCAGAAGCGAACGGAAGAAGCGTTGCGCGTTGCGCAGCAGCAAGCCGAAGCGGCCAATCAGGCTAAAGACCGGTTTCTGGCCGCGCTCAGCCATGAACTGCGCACGCCGCTTAACCCGGTGTTGATGTGGGCATGCGCCGAGCTGGATGAGCCAAACGTCGATGCACGAGTGCGCGAGGGTTTGGAGATGATCTGCCGCAATGTTCAACTCGAAGCTCGCCTGATTGACGACCTGCTTGACCTGACGCGGATCACGCGCGGTAAACTGCAATTGAAGCGGGAACTTTGCGATGCGCATGAGCTTCTCCAACACACGATCGAGATTGTCCGTAGCCAAATAACAGGAAAGGACCTGCGTCTTTCCGTAGCTCTGTCGGCTCGCAACCACATGGTGAATGCCGATCCCACACGGCTTGAGCAGGTATTCTGGAACCTTCTTAAGAACGCCTCGAAGTTTACTCCTCCTGAAGGCGAGATCAGCGTGCGCTCCTACGATGCGGCGCCCGGTGTGCTGGCACTTGAGGTCGGCGACACCGGTCCGGGAATTGAGGCTCAACTGCTGCCCAGAATCTTCACCGCTTTTGAGCAAGCGCATACCAGCGGTGAAGGCTTGGGCCTGGGGCTTGCAATCTCGAAGGAAATCCTCGACATGCACGGCGGGAAGCTGTCTGCGCGCAACAAAGAGCAGGGACATGGTGCTGTCTTTACCGTGGAGCTAAGCGCAGTCCCCGGTGTGCGCGCCAGGGAACCTGTTGCCAAAGACTCTTCCTCGGCGTCGTCGCGGAAGCTGCGGATCCTCGTTGTCGAAGATCACGCCGAAACCGCCACGATCATGCGCAAACTGCTCGAACGCGCCGGCCATCAGACTATTGTTGCGACGACCGTTCGTGAGGCTCTGGCGATCTTACGGGCGGAGAAACTCGATGTTCTGGTCAGTGATTTAGGACTACCCGACGGTAACGGTCTTCAACTAATGCGCGAGCTGTCGAAAGTGAGCGACGCAAAAGGTATTGCCGTTAGCGGCTATGGAATGGAGGAAGATTTGCAGCGGAGCCGCGACGCGGGATTTGCCGCGCATCTCACCAAACCGATCAACGCGCAGGACCTCACGAGGGCGCTTCGCCATGTGAGCGAGATCGCGAGTTAGAAGGCCGTCCAGAAGCCGCTTATTTCCCGAGCGGCGTGCTGATGTCAGTGCCGGCCGGCGGAGTGAACTCGAAGGTGCTCGTCGGCAACGCGGCGTGCGCTGGATTTGTGTAGATGGTGATAATGTGATCGCCATTGGGCTGAATCATCTCGGTGCGATCGGCGAAGAGGTCGTTGTTGAGGCGCAATTGCAGTTTCTGAAAAATGCGTTTCATCGAGGGATTGCGCGGTGTCAGCTCCAGGTCGTAGCCGGCATCACTCTTGTTGCCGATGATGTGGAACATGTTTTCCACATCCTGGAGGTTGAGCGCGGTGGTGATGGTGGTGATGGCGGCATCGAGCGGTGAGCGTTTGCCCAAGGCGTAGCGCTCAGCCGATTTGAATTTCGGATAATAAATCCAGAGCAACGAGCCGTCGCTCACGGTGATGCTGGGCGAGTTGCCGCGGCGCTCCAGCCGGAATCGATTCGGCGCCTGGAAAAAAACTTTGCCGCTGCTGGTAATCGGCTCATCGAGGAGATGAATCTTGCGCTGTTCCTCGAAATCAGCCTGGAGGTTCGGGAATGCGGCGCGATGCTCGCGGACACGGGCGAGCAAGCCTTTGATGTCGGCGGGCGACATCGTTTGGGCGCGCGCAGAGACCACAGAGCAGAGGAAGAGGAAGAGGAAGAAAGGTCTCTTTGCTGTCATCCCGAGCGAAGCCGAGGGATCCCGTCGCGAACCGGACAAGTAACGCCACGGGATTCTTCGACTCCGCTTCGCTGCGTTCAGAATGACGGCTTTGTTGTTAATGCGCATGCTGACGTTCGAGGAGAGTTTCGTCCGATCGGTCACGTGGCAATTTCGGTTTCACCATCACGGCCGCGGGTAAGGTGAAGAAGATTGTCGCGGCCAGGCTCCAGAACAAGCCAATGGCGCAGGCGAGACCGAGGCCGCTAAGGATCGGATTATGGGCCCAGCCGAGCGAGCCGAAACCGGCGATGGCGGTGAGTCCGGCAAGTGTGACGGGCTTGGTCACGCCGGCAAGATCGCGCGCCACGTCTTCGCTGCGCTGCCAGACGAGCAGCACGTAAATGCCGTAATCGACGCCGATGGCGAGAACGAGGCGAAAGGCGAGCACATTCAACAAATTGAGCGGCAGTTGGACGAGCTTCATGGAAGCGATCATGGCGGCGATGGCAAGCGCGAGGGTGAGAACCTGCACGAGCCAGAGACGGCCGTCGCGATAAAGGATGGCGAGGAGCGATGCATCGAAAACAGCCATGAGCGCGCTGATGAGCAGAAGCTGTCGATGCGACCACGGCACGAGGTCGGTCAGGGTATAACTCCAGCCGGAAAGCGTGATGGGAACGCTCGGGACCGGGAGCTCGCGCGCGAGCTCATTCTTCTGTGCTTGTGTGGTGACGGGCGCGTGGGTGGTGACGAAGCCGGTGGTGAGAAGCGGGTCATGCCCGAAGTAACGGTCGATCAGGAACCACCAGGCCGATTGCGGCGGCAACTGGGCGCGCCAGCCTGGAATGGTGAAGCTCGGCGCGGTGGCGGCTTGCAGTTCGTCGAGAAATTGAAAGGCGGAAGCGAAGGCCGCGGTGCTGAAACGATTTTCGGTGAGCGCATTTTGCAACGCGACCCGGGCGGCGCCGAAATCGACGTGGGCGAGCTGCGCACGATTGCGCTGCATGTCGCGCGGGGAAAGGGCGAGCGCGCTGGGGGTGGAGAAGCCTTTGATTTTGCCGTCGCGCTGGAGTTGCGCCCAATGCTGCGAGAGCGCTTTCCAATAATCGTGCAGCTGTTGCGCGTTAGCTGCGCGCAGTACGCCCAGCACCGGCTCCCAGCGCACCGGCATTTTCTCCATGATCAGACTCAGGGCGGTGCCGGCGCGGCTGTGCTTCGGTTCCATTGAGCGCGCGCTCGAATCGAAGGTCAGCGGAACCTGCGGGAGAATGGCGACGATGAGCAGCGCGAGCAGAATGGGCGCGCTCAAGGCGAGAATCGTGCCGGGCCGGCGCAGCATGCGCTGCACGTAATTTTGCACGGCGTGCAGAATCCAGTCGCGTGCAGGAGGACGGCTGCGCGGGGGGACAAAAAGGAAGAAGATTGTCGTCATCAATATTCCAGCCGCGGAGATGCCGATGGCAATGAGCACGCCCAGCTGGATGAACCCGGAAGAATTACTCAGCACGAGAGCAAGGAAACCAACCGCGGTGGTGAGCGCGCCGAAAAAGATAGCGCGCCCGAGGCTGTGAATGGCATCAGCGATGGCGGCGCGATGCACGGCGCCGTCACTTCGTGCCTGCTGGTAGCGGCCATAAATGAGAATGGCAAAATCGACGCCCAAGCCGACGAGGATGGCGCAGAATCCGACCGTGACCATATTGAGCCGGTGGAAAATGAGAAGGCCGGCCGCGAGTCCTATGAGGCAGCAAAGGCCAAGCGCGATTCCCATTCCCAGCAACGGCAGCCAGCGCCGAAAGCCGATGAAAAAGACAGCGCCAACTAGCGCGATCGAGCTGAGCACAGTGGCGACAATGTCATGCCGCATGCTCAGCGAAATCTCAGCGACGTAGGCCGAGCGACCGGTGATGAGCACCTCGAGCTTACCCCCGTCCCAACCTTCGATCGCGCTCGCCCGAAAGGCATTCACCTCTTTCATTAATTTCTGGCAATCGAATGCGCTGATGCTCGGCTGATTAGTGACGACTGGGAATATCCGCATGGTGCCGTCAGGCGAAGTGAATGGCTGGTCCGTCTCCATCGCCGCGCTGCCGGCGAATGGTTTGAGCGAGGGCGCGATTAAACCGAGCGGATCGAGCGTGAGCTCCATTTCCGGCTTGGGCGAGCCGCCTTCGATTTCGCGGCGCAATTGCGCGAGCCGCTGCTGGATTCTCTGGGGCTCGAGAATGGAAATGGCGCGATCGAATTCACCCGGTTCGAGATTGAGAAGCAGCGGGAGGGCGATGCGCTGGAGATCGTGAATTCCTTCCGGGCTTTCCATGGGCGAGCCGGCGAGCACGCGCACGCACCAGGGCTGGGCCCGGATTTTGTCGGCGAATTTCGGCGCGAATTCCTCGAGCCGGTCGATATCATCGGGCTGGCAGAGGAGCGCGAAGGTGAGCTCGCGTGTTTGCGCAAAATCGGTGTTGTAAGTTTTGAGTCCTTCAACCGAAGAGAAGCCGCGCGGAAGAAGATTAAGCACCTCGGTGTCGAGCCGCATGCGTGTGGTGAGAATGGCGATGCATGCCGCCGCGATCAGTGCCACCGCTGTCCACATCAGAGCGCGGTGCCGAGTAACGAGATGGGCAACGGTGTCGCTGAAACGCATACGGAAATTTCTGCGGCGGAATTAGAACCGCACCACGAAACTCTCGTCGCCGGCGCGCGCGCGAAACGTTTGCGCCAGCGGATTGCGGAGGATTTGCTCACGCAACGCGAGCCAGCCTCGCGCCCGCGGGGGCGGCTGCGCGATTGGGCCCGACCAGGGCAGTCCAATGAGGAGTCCCTGCAGCCGCGCGAATTGCGGGTCGGTGCGCATGGTGAGCATGCTTACACCGGGACCTTTGGTGAACGTCAGCTCAAAATCGCCCCGATTAGAAAACCGCACCAGCACTTCGCCGATGATCGCGCGTTTTTTTCCGTGATACAAAAGCTGGCCGTTGCGCGTGGTCCATTCCCGGCTCGGTTCGGCGAATTGATGGATGGCGCAGCCCGCCAGAAGTAACGCGAGAAGTGCGACAGCCGATTTTCTCATCTCAACTAGACGCTGCTGTCATTCTGAGCGTAGCGAAGCGAAGTCGAAGAATCCCGTGGCGATAGCTGTCCGTTTTGCCGCGGGATCCCTCGACTCCGCTCGGGATGACGCTTCGGCACAAGCGAAAGGCGCGGAACAAGCGTCCAGCGTTTTTGCAGACGCACGATGAGATAGAAAAGCTCCATGCGCCAGCGAATGGCAAAGCGGTTGCCGATGTTGCCGCCGAGCACGGCGTTCACGGCCGGCGGAATTTGGAGGAAATCGGTTTGGGTTAAAAACACCTCGATGAATTCCTTGCCCGAATACCACGAGTCGACGAAGCGCAGATACACGTCCATCGCGCGATTCACCTGCCGCTCGTAGCGCCCGAACAGACGGGGACGGCGCTGCGGATATTTCATCACTTCGTGCAAAGTATCGGCCGCTTTCTCGCCCGAGAAGACCGCCAGAAAAACGCCGCTGCTGAAAACCGGGTCGATGAAACCGGCCGCGTCCCCCGCAAGCAGCCAGCGCTCGCCCGCGAGCTTTTCATTGCGATAAGAATAATCGGCCGCGCTGTAGACTTCCGAAACGCGGCGCCCATGGCCGATGCGATCGCGCATCAGCGGCTGCTCGGCCAGCGCGCGCTCGAAAAATTCCTCCGGCGAAAGTTTCGCTTTTCTGAACTCCGCGCTGTCGAGCACGACACCGATGCTGGTGCGATCGTCCTTCAATGGAATAATCCAGAACCAGCTCCCCAACGTGCGCACCATACGCGTGAGCGTGCCATCGATGCCAGCTTCGCGCGCGACACCTTCATAATGGGCAAAGAGCGAAAGCTTCTTCAAATGCTCGTAGCTTTTCTTCAGATTAAATTTGGTGCCGATGACCGCATTGCGCCCACTGGCATCGATGACGTGGTGCGCGTGCAGCTCGCGGACATCGCTTTGTGACGTGTCAGAGTTTGCCTGCGCATCCCGTCCCCTCTCCTGAGGGTGAGGGCGGCTCGTGGAAATGCACAAATAACACCCGTCCTCGCTGAAACTCACTTCCTCGACCGAAGTCTCTTCCCGAACTTCCGCACCATTCTCCCGCGCGTGATCGAGCAGCATTTTATCGAACTCCGCCCGCGTGACCTGATAAGAGCGATCGGTGCGCGCGCCGAAGCCGTCTTTAAAATAAAACTTGGTCGCTTTCTCACCGCCCGCCTCCGCGATCTCGCCGCCAAATTTCTCCACGAAACCGGCTCGAAGTTTTTCCAGGACACCGAGCCGCTCGAATGTGGCCATGCTGAAAGGCAGGAGCGATTCGCCGATATGGAAACGCGGGAACCTGTCGCGCTCGAGCACGATGACCTTGCGTCCCGCTTTGGCCAGAAGGATGGCCGCAGTGCTGCCGGCAGGTCCGCCTCCGATGATCGCTACGTCATACTCCTCCACCGCGCAGAAGGTAATCGACTTCGCTCTGAAGCAAAACGCGGCCGCGACAGGTGCTGCGATCCTGGTCGAACGATGCGCTCCCGTCCTTCAGAAAATCCTTGCGCGTGTCCGGGTGCACAGCTAACGAGACGCTCCTCATGAAATGCTCAGTTTTGTTGCTCACGATTGGCCTTTCACCACTGCTCATGCCGGCACCGACAACGGGCAACCTCTCACCATTGCGCAGACGAACGACCGCTTCGATCGCGGCGCGTTTGAGTTGGAGCTGATGAGTGGCGTCGCCGGCTCCCCCATCGTGGGCAATCGCATCAGCTATCACTACACCGACACGGAGCTGCGGCTTGGCTGGATGCTCTATTCGCCGCGTGGCAGCGGTCTGTTGCGGGCAATCTTGAAGTCCTGGCCGAGCTCGGCGGCGGCGGGATTTTCGAAGGGCCGGGCAGCGAGTTCGGCACGGCCGGCGCATTGTTGCGGTATAACTTCGTGCAGCCTTCGGCGCGATTCGTTCCTTATTTGCAGGGCGGCGCGGCCGCGTTCGTCTCCGATATTTCGGAGAGCAAAAGGCAGAAGGACATCGGCGGAACATTCGAGGCAGACCTGCGCGCCGGAGTGGGAAGCGGGTTCCTGATTTGTCGTGGCTGGTCGCTCAATAGCGAGTTGTTCTTCGAGCACATCTCCAACGCGGGCACGCAAACACGCAATGTCGGCATCAACGCGCTGGGCGGCTTGCTCGGCGTCTCGCGCTCGTTCTGAGTCCGAATACAGTAACGCGCGCCAGCCTCGCAATATCGAAATTCCCTCACCTCAATCCTCCCCCCCAAGGAGAGGAGGACGCGTCAGCGCCAGGTGAGGGAGCGTGCCGGCTGTGACCAGCGGTTGTCGTAATCGGTAAAGCGCGCTAACGATTGCTGCGATGAAATTGGTCGATCGATTCGTCAGCCGCGAGCTGATTATCAATCTGCTCTTCGCCATATTCGTCCTCTCGCTCGTCCTCGTCGTCGGCAATATTTTTCGCAAGCTTCTCCCGCTTCTCGTTAATCACGATGTCCCGGTCGAGTACATCATCGCGTTCATCGCATATGTGCTCCCCTTTTCACTCATCTTCACCATCCCATGGGGACTGCTCACGGCCATTCTTCTCGTCTTTGGCCGGCTTTCCGCCGATAACGAACTGGTCGCGCTCCGCGCCAATGGCGTCAGTGTGCCGCGGGTGTGCGTTACGCTGGCCTTGCTCGCGCTCGCCTGCACCGCCATTTGTCTGTGGCTCAATGTCCAGGTCGCGCCCGCCGCCCA
>JBBPYF010000009.1:0-88881 GCA_038200165.1 Chthoniobacterales bacterium
AACCGGTGGGTTTGGCGCGCCCCCGGGCGGGGGGGGGGGTGGTTGTTTTTTATTTGTTGCCCCCCCGGGCGGGGGCGGGCCCACGCACCCACGCCGCTAGAGAGTGCAGACTTCGCGAATCAGCGCTGGCCCGCGGTAAACAAATCCAGTGTATACCTGGAGCAACGTCGCGCCCGCCTCGATCTTCTCGCGCGCCGAAGCCGCATCGAAAATGCCGCCGCAACCGATGACGGACAGCGGCGTTCTGCTCGCGAGCTGACGAATGATCGCACTCGATTTTTCCCGCAAAGGCGCGCCGCTCAACCCACCTTCTTCGTCCACCGGCGTCGGGATTGGAGAATGATCCAGCGTTGTGTTGGTGGCGATGATTCCGGCAACGCCGTTCGCCTCACACACCGTGACGAGTTCATCGAGCGCGGCCGGCTCGAGATCGGGCGCAATTTTCACCACCACGGGAGTGGCGCCGCGTTCAGCGTTGATGGCGCGCAACAGCTCCTGCAACTGCGCCGCGCTTTGCAACTCGCGCAGCCGGGGCGTGTTCGGCGAGCTGATGTTGAGCGCGATGTAATCCGCATGCGGCTGAAGTTTGCGAAATGAATACAGATAATCTTCCACCGCGCGTTCCAGCGACACCGCGCGCGATTTGCCGATGTTGATCCCGATGGGAATGCGCGGCCACTTGCCCGCTGCACGCAACCGCTCCAGCCGCTCCGCCACCACATCCGCGCCATCATTGTTGAAACCAAGCCGATTGATCAGCGCCTGCTGCTGTGGGTAGCGAAAAATGCGGGGGCGCGGATTGCCCGGTTGCGCCTGTGCCGTGACGGTGCCGATCTCGGCGAAGGCGAACCCGAGCGTTTCCCACGCGGGTAAGGCCACTCCGTTTTTGTCGAAGCCGGCGGCGAGGCCGACGCGATGGCGAAAGCGCAGTCCGAATGCCGAGACCGGCGTTGGTCTATCTGTGTCGCGCCTTGGCCATGGCACCCAACGCAAACAGGCCAGCGCCAGACGATGCGCCGTCTCGGGATCAAGTGCGAAGAGCAGCCGTCGCACGAGCTGCTCGTAGATCATTTGCCGATGCAAAATTGGCTGAAGATAGCGTTCCGCACCGCCTCATCATCGGCCGTCCCCAGCAGCTCGTCGAAGGCGTGCTGCGCCTCGCGCAAATCAATCGCGAACATCTCCGGCGTGCCACCGCCATTAAGCGCAGCGAGCGCGCGATCGATCGCCGCGGCAGCGCGCCGCAACTCTGCGCCATGCCGCGCATTGATCGCGCGGGAGCTTTCAGCCATTAATCTCCCGCCGCCGATTCGCTGAAAAATCGCCTCCTCCAGCGCGGCGAATCCAGCGCCGGTTTTGCAGGAAATGCGAACCGCTGGCACGTCCTTCCAATCCCCGTGTTCCGGCAAATCGCTCTTGTTCAAAATGAGCAGCTCGTCTCCGTCAGTCACGAAATCGGCTGGCGGTAAGGCATTCGCGTCCGCGATGTGAAGTCGCACATCGGCCAGCTCGAGTGAGCGCTGGGTGCGCGCGATCCCCTCGCGCTCGACTGGATGTTCCGGCGGGCGAAAACCAGCCGTATCGAATAAACGCAGCGCCACTCCGCGAAGATCGATCCTCTCCTCAATGGTGTCGCGCGTCGTGCCGTGCATCTCGCTCACGATGGCCCGGTCGAAGCCGAGTAGACGGTTGAGCAAACTCGATTTGCCGGCATTGGTCGCGCCGAAGATCACCGCGCGCACACCTTCGCGCAAAAGCCGCCCCGTTTGCGCGGTCGCGGCAAGTTCATCGACCCGGCGGCAGAGATTCTCCAGCCGCACGCGAATAGCCGCGTCGCCATCGGGCGAGATTCCTTCTTCGGGAAAATCCATGGCCGCTTCCACATGCGCCAGGACCTCGATGATCTCGCGATGCAGCGCGCGGAATTCTTCGCCCAGCCGCCCGGCCAGCTGCTCCGTCGCGGAACGCAGCGCCAGGTCACTCTGCGCGCGGATCAAATCGATGACCGCTTCGGCCTGGGTGAGGTCGAGTTTGCCATTGAGATAAGCGCGCTCAGTAAACTCGCCCGGCTGCGCGCCACGCGCTCCCGCGTGCAAACAAGCCTGCAACACTTTCCCCGTCACCAGCATTCCGCCGTGGCAGCTGATCTCGACCAAATCCTCGCCCGTGTAGCTGTACGGCGCGCGATGGACCGACAACATCACCTCGTCGATAACGCTGCCATTCTCGACGATCTCGCCGAGATACTGGGTATGCGATTGAAATTGCGCAGGAAAACCTTTCCCGCGGAACACTTCCGCCGCGACATTGATAGCGTTCTCCCCCGTCACCCGCACCAGCGCAATCGCGCCTTCACCTGCCGGCGTGGAAATGGCGGCAATTGTTTCGGCTCCAGAAGCCGGCGTGCTCACTCTGTCAGCCTTAAGCCAAAACGCTTGAACGCCTTAAAATCGCGAATGTTCAAGGTTGCAAGCGCAGCGTCCCGGCGAATCGCCGTTGCCGCGATCATGCAATCGGGCATACTGCGAAGCCGCCGGCCCGTGGAATTGAACAGCTGCGCTGCAACTTCAGCATCGGCGTCAGTTAGTGGTTCGATTTTATCAATGAGACGTCGCGCTTCCGTCAGGTGCACTGATTTTAGCGGACCGCACAAAAATTCTGCCCAGGCCACTGCGCTGACGTTTATCTCCTGTGGGGCCGAGGCCCAGCGGACAAGACGTTGTGAGTCTTCCTCACGCACAATCTTAACCAGGAAATTCGCGTCGAGGTCAATCATCTACCGCCGGCCGCGTCGCGTGTCCCGCATCCACTTGTCGAAATCGACCTTGCGCTCGCGCAGATTTCGGCGAAGAGCGCGAAGCGCGGCAACGCGCTCTTCGATCGGACGCGGCAACTCGCGTTCAGCTGCTGCCCGAATGGCTCGACGCAACACTTCCGTTTTCGAAGTCCGCCACGTGCGAGCAAGCGCCTGCAGTTTCTTGAGCGTGTCTTCGTCCAGCGAATAGGTCGACTTCACCGTAGTCATACCATACTAAATACCATACTACGGCGGCTGGTCAATGCAGTCCGCACCCTAGCGTTTCAATACTTGTCGTAATTTTTCGATGCACCGTCGATTTTGCTCCATGGTGCCGATGGTAATCCGCACCCAATCCGGCAGGTTGTAGCCTTTCATCGCGCGCACGATGACTTTGCGCTCGAGCATGGCGCGGAATACACCCAGGCCGCCGCCCACATTGACGAGCAGGAAATTTCCCCTGCTGGGAATGAATGGGAGCCCGAGGGCTGTAAATTCTGCTTCCAAAAAGGCGCGGCCTTCATCCACCACGCGCTTTGTCTCGCGCTGGTGCTCTTCATCGCCCAACGCGGCTAGCGCGCCGACTTGCCCGATGGCGTTGACGTTGAATGGCTCGCGCGTTTTTTGCAGCACTTCGATCAACTCCGGGCGCCCCATGCCGTAGCCAACCCGCACACCAGCCAGCCCGTGAATCTTTGAGAAGGTGCGGAGCAACACCACATTGCGACCCTCGCGCACGTAGGGCAGAAGATCGGGCGAATCATCCACGAACTCATAATAAGCTTCGTCGAATACGACGATGAGCTGCGGCGGCACGCGGTCGAGAAAATCTTTGATCTCACGCGCGGGAAGGAAGGTGCCGGTGGGATTGTTTGGATTGGCGATGAAGATCATTTCCGTGCGGCTGGTGATCGCCGCCAGTATCGCGTCGAGATCGTGGCCGTAGTTGCGACTCGGCGCTTCGATGGTCTGCGCGCCAAGCACGCGCGCGATGATTTTATAAGCGACGAAGGCGTGCTCGGAGGTGACGATGGTATCGCCGGGCTTTAGAAATGCGTGCGCGAGAAATTCGATGATTTCATTCGAGCCGTTGCCGATGATGATGTTCGCGCGCGCGACGTTTAGCTTTTCGGCTAGAGCATTGCGCAAAAAAAACGCGCCACCATCCGGATAGAGTTGCGCCCTGGCCACGGCGTCGCGCATCGCGGCCACGGCTTTCGGTGAAGGGCCGAGCGGGTTTTCGTTGGAGGCAAGTTTAATGATCTCGCGCGGATCACAGCGGAGCTCGCGCGCCGTCTCCTCGATCGGCTTCCCAGGTTGATAGACGCCCAGCCCGCGCAGGTGCGGGTTGGCCATGTCCCAGATCGATTCCACCGGCGCAGCTTAGCCGAAATTGCGCGCGCAGGAAAAGACTCGCCGCTGCGTGCGTTCTTCGCGAACGTTCGCGCCATGCAGACATTTCTCGCGGACCTTGGCGCGTTCGGCGTGACTGTTAACGCCTGGAAAATCGTCGGCTGGACCGGCAACATTGTTTTCGGCGCGCGCTTTATCATTCAATGGATTGCCTCGGAGCGCGCGCGCAAAAGCATCATCCCAGTCGGCTTTTGGGAATGCAGCGCCATCGGCTCGCTCCTGCTCCTTATTTATTTCGGCGCCTATCGTCACGATTCCGTCGGCGTCTTGAGCGCCGTTTTCCCGCTGCCGGTTTACCTGCGCAATCTTTATTTCCGCTACACGCATCATCGCCCGCGACATCCCGGCAACGCGCCGCGCCCGGCGGAATGATGTTTATCGGCGGGCATAAAACTGGCATAATGGAAAGACGATGATTTCGCCGCACGAGCTCGTCTATCTCGACAACAACGCCACCACCGCCATCGATCCCGCCGTGCTCGAGGCGATGCAGCCGTTCCTCGAAAAATACTTCGCTAATCCTTCGAGCGGATATCGCTTTGCCGCGCAGGTGCGCGAGGCCATCGAGGAGGCGCGCGAGCAGGTCGCGGCGCTGCTCGGCTGCGTGGCAAGCGAGATCATTTTCACCAGCGGCGGCACAGAATCGAACAACACCGCGATTCATTCCTCGCTGGCCAGTCGCCCCGATGGCAAACATATCGTCACCACCGCGGTCGAGCACAGCGCCGTGCGCAACCCAGCGCAGCACCTCGAGCAGCGCGGCTACGAAGTGACGTATCTCGGCGTCGATCGCTGTGGTCGCATCAGCTTGCGCGAACTCTCCGATGCCATCCGGCTCGATACCGTGCTCGTCTCGATCATGTGGGCCAATAACGAGACCGGTGTGATTTTCCCGATGGATGCGATCGCCGATATTACCGAGGAAAAAGGAGTGCCGCTGCATACGGACGCGGTGCAGGCTGCGGGAAAAATCCCGATCAGCCTGCGCCAGGTCCCGATCCAATTTCTCTCCATCTCGGGGCACAAATTACATGCGCCGAAAGGAGTCGGCGCGCTTTATGTGAATCGCCGCGCGCGTTTCCAGCCGCTCATCCGCGGCGGGAGCCATGAGAACAATCGGCGCGCCGGCACCGAGAATGCCGCAGCTATCGTCGCGCTGGGAAAAGCGGCCGAGCTCGCCCTGGCCAGCTTGGGTGAAGAACAGACGCGCGTGCGTGCGTTACGCGATCGGTTCGAAAAAACGCTGCTCGAGCGGGTCCCAGGCGCGCGCGTCAACGGCGCTGATGCGCAGCGCTTGCCCAACACTTCCAGTTTGATGTTCGACGGCATCGAGTCCGAGGCGGCCCTGCTCATGCTCGATCAGGAAAATCTTTGCTGCTCCGCTGGCTCGGCCTGTCGCACCGGGTCATTGAAACCTTCGCATGTGCTCAGCGCGATGGGATTGATCGATGACGAAGCGCGCGCCAGCCTGCGGTTTTCCTTCGGGCGTTTCAACACCGACGCCGAGCTCAAGCGCGCACTGGAGATTGTGCCGCGCGTGATCGACAAACTGCGTGCGCTCTCACCAGCCATGACGAGCTGAGCGCGTTCCTGGTCTAGCTTTTGGCCATCGATCTGCTCGTCACCATGTTGTGGCGCCTGTGACACACGGGTTGCGACCCTGCCCGCCCAGTTGCCCGGCACTGTTCCACGACGAAAATAGCCGCTCATGCCCGATCGCCTCGTGACCGAGACAATTGACGCCGAACTTCTGCCCGGCGCGCGCAATGCCATCCGCATTTGTCTCCGGCTGAAGCCGGAGGAGCGCATCACCATCATCACCGACGACGAGACGCGGGAGATTGCCGCGGCTCTGCAGGCGGAAGTGGAGGAAGTCGGCTCCGAGTTCCGCGTCTTTTTTCTCGAACATCACGCGCGGCGGCCGCTGAAATTCATGCCGGAACCGATCCTGGAAGATCTCGCCACCTCGCAGGTTTCCATCTTCGCCGCGCAATCGCAGCCGGGTGAACTCAGCGCTCGCATTGAGATGACCTCGGTCATTAATCACCACCGCATTCGTCACGGCCACATGGTCAACATCAACCGCGAGATCATGCTCGAAGGCATGCGTGCGGATTTCATCGCGGTCGATGCCTTGAGCCAGCGGCTGATCGAGCGCGTGCGTCTGGCTGAGCGCGTCCGTTGCCGCACCCCCCACGGCACCGAATTCGAAGCGGAGCTTTCGCCGAAATTGAAATGGCTCAAGACCAGCGGCCTCATCACTCCGGAAAAGTGGGGTAACCTGCCGGGCGGCGAGATTTTCACTTCACCGAAAAATACCAACGGCGTCTTCGTGGTAGATGGTGTGGTCGGCGATTATCTGTGCGAGCGCTACGGCGATTTGCAGGCGTCGCCGCTCGTGATCGAGGTGGAGAATAATCGCATCCGTTCCCTTCGTTCGGAGAACAAGGATTTGCGCGATGAATTCCGCGCCTACACCAGCACCGACGAGAACAGCAATCGCGTGGGCGAATTCGCCATCGGCACCAACACAGCCTGCACTCGCATCATCGGCAACATTCTGCAGGATGAAAAGATTCCCGGAGTGCACATCGCCTTCGGCCATCCTTATGCGGAACACACCGGCGCGAATTGGATCTCGAAGACGCACATCGATTGTGTCGGACGCGATTTCGACATCTGGTTCGATGGCGAACAGGTAATGCGTGCCGGTCAGTTTCTGATTTAATCCGATCCGTATGAACGTTGCCGAAGATCTGGCGCCGCTCTTCCGCAACAATGCCGAGTGGGCCGGCCGCATGCGCGAGCAGGATCCGCAGTTTTTCGAGCGACTCGCCCATCAGCAATCGCCGCAATACCTCTGGATCGGCTGCTCCGACAGCCGCGTCCCGGCGAATCAGATCGTCGGCTTGCCGCCCGGCGAAATTTTCGTCCACCGCAACATCGCCAATCTCGTCGTTCACACCGACCTGAATTGTCTCTCCGTGCTGCAATTCGCCGTCGACGTTCTGCATGTGCGGCACGTTATTGTCTGCGGGCATTACCGGTGCAGCGGCGTCCGCGCGGCCCTCGAAAGCGAGCGTCATGGTTTGGTCGATAACTGGTTGCGACACGTGCAGGATTTGCGGCTTAAACACGAAGCAGAATTGCGAGAAATCTCCACCGCCGATGGCCGGGCCGCGCGCCTTTGTGAGCTCAATGTGATGGAGCAAGTGCGAAACATTGCCCGCACCGATCCCGTCGTGAACGCGTGGGAGCGCGGGCAATCGCTCGCCCTGCACGGCTGGATTTATGATGTCGCCGATGGATTGTTGCACGATCTCAACGTGACGTTGACCGCAACGTCGCTCCAGTCGTCCCAGATGATGCAATGACGGCAACTCTTGATATACTCCGCGCGTGATTGCTGGCGGTTACGAGTGTTCAGTGCAGGAGCAGGATTAAATGGCCAGGCTCTCGTTGCGTGATCTCGATGTGCGCGGCAAACGCGTGCTGGTCCGCGTCGATTTCAACGTCCCGATGGAAGAGCGCGACGGCAAAATGGTCATCACCGATGACACGCGCATTCGCGAGTCGTTGCCGACCATCAACTGGCTGCGCGAGCACGGCGCGAAAGTGATTCTCATGTCCCATCTCGGGCGGCCCAAAGGGAAACCTAACGAGAAATATTCGCTCCGGCCCGTGGGCGACTATCTGCACACGTTGATCAATCAGTCTGTCGCCTTCGCGCACGAAACCATCGGCAAGATTCCGGAGAAGATCATCGCCGAAATGTGTGAAGGCGATGTCACGTTGCTGGAGAACCTGCGCTTTCAGCCCGAGGAAGAAGCTAACGACTCGCAGTTCGCGCAGGCGCTGGCGAGGCTCGGCGACATTTACGTGAACGATGCCTTCGGGGCAGCGCATCGCGCGCATGCCAGCACCGCCGGCATCACGAAGTTCGTTGCGCAATCGGCCATGGGTTTGCTCATGGAAAAAGAGCTGCGCTACCTGCACGAGGAGCTTGACCGGCCGGACAAGCCATTCCTCGTCATCATGGGCGGCGCCAAAGTGTCGGACAAGATCGGCGTGCTTAAGGCGCTGATGGAAAGAGCCGACACGATTTTGATCAGCGGCGCGATGGCGAACACGTTTTTCAAAGCGCAAGGAATTCCGATCGGCGCGAGCCGTGTCGAAACCGACAAAGTCGACCTCGCCAATGAGCTGCTGCTGCTCGCCCAAAAGCGCGAAGTAAGATTGGTTCTTCCGGTGGATGCGATTATCGCGCGGGAAATCAAGGCTGGCGCGGAGTCGCGCGAGTCTGGCCGCCTCACGCGCGAGCATGGCATTCCCGATGGCTGGCAGAATCTCGATGCCGGGCCGGAGACGATCGCCCTTTTCGAAGGCGAGATCGCGATAGCAAAAACGATCTTGTGGAATGGGCCGCTCGGTGTCTTCGAGATTCCTGATTTCGCCAAGGCCACGTTCGCGATTGCTCAGGCACTGGCGCGATCGAACGCCACCACGATCATTGGGGGTGGCGATTCGGTGACGGCGGTAAAGAAAGCGGGCGTGGTTGATAAAATGACCTTTATCTCCACGGGCGGGGGCGCGTCGCTCGAGCTGCTCGAAGGCAAAGAGCTGCCCGGGGTCGCCGCATTGACAGAAAAATGATGGTCATCCCGAGCGGAGCGAAGCGGAGTCGAGGGATCCCGCTGCGTTACCTGTGCGTTTCGCCGCGGGATTCCTCGACTTCGCTCGGAATGACAAACATATGAGAAAGAAAATCGTCGCCGCTAATTGGAAGATGAACATGCTGCAGGCCGAAGCAGCGGAGTTCGTCAAAGACTTGCTGCTGGAGCTGGGCGACAAACCATCGGCCGAAGTGGTGATCGTGCCGCCGTTCACCGCCATCGCCAAGGTGGCGGATGCACTTGGCTCTTCGCAACAGATCAAAATGGGCGCGCAGAACATGCACTGGGAACGGAGCGGCGCGTTCACGGGCGAGATTTCAGCGGGAATGCTGCGCGATCTTTTTGTGCGCTACGTGGTGCTTGGTCACTCGGAGCGGCGACAGCTTTTCGGCGAGACCGATGAAATGGTGAATCGCAAAGTGCGCGCGGCCCACGAGGCGACATTGCGGCCTATTGTCTGCATCGGTGAAACGCTCGAGCAGCGTGATGCCGGCCGGGTGGAAGAAATTCTGGAGCGGCAGTTGTGCGGCAGCCTCGCTGGCCTGGAGGGCAGGGAATTTCAGGAGACCGTCATCGCCTACGAGCCGGTCTGGGCTATCGGCACCGGCCGCAATGCCACGCCCGAGCAGGCGCAGGAAGCGCACGCCTTCATTCGCGCGATGCTGCGGCAATTGTCCGACGACGCCACCGCGGAACGCATCCGCATTCAATACGGCGGCAGTGCCAAACCGGAGAACGCGCGCGCGCTCATGTCGCAGCCAGACATTGACGGCGCGCTGGTCGGCGGCGCCAGCCTCGAGGCGCGCAGCTTCGCGCAAATCGTGCTCGCGGCAGATGAAGATAGGACCCCCGACGCCTAACGCTCCCTCACCAGCGCTGACGCGTCCTCCTCTCCCTGAGGGAGAGGAATAAGGTGAGGGCGAGGCAAGAGTCGCTCTGGCCCAGCCCGGGTGCGCAGTTAGCTCTTGATTTCCAGGTAAGTCCGCGCCGTCACCCGATTGCTCTGCGGATCGATCGCTTCCACTCGCATCTGTTTCAAATACCAGCGACCTTCGATTTTCTGGGCGGAGACGATCTCGAATCGCTTCGCCAACCTGCCCGCGCGATCGAAGGTTTCCATGCGCATGAGCGCGCCGCCCTCCTTGTCTACCCAGAGCAAGACGGCGCCGTACTGCGAATCGTTAGGCGGCGCTTGCAATTGCATTTTCCAGCAGTTGCGGGTGCGGATGAAATCGGAGCCCAGGATGCGGGCGTTGGGCCAGTAGAGGAATTTCAGGGCCAGGTCCTCGTAGGTGACGGCGGTGTGGCGGACCGGCTCATCGAGGCGCGTGCCGGAAATCTTCGTTGTGCCAGTGTGGGTAATTTCGTCCAGCCGCGAATCTTTCGCACCGAGCCGAAGCTGCAACGTTTCATCAGGATTGGTGAAAATGTAGCGAACGACCGCGCCCTCCTGCACCAGACGAAACGGCACGATGAGCGCGTCCTGTCGCAATTGGCCGCGGAGATCGATCTGCTGTTGTGATTGACGCAGCCGGACTGCGGCCAGCACTTCCTGCGCATCGGGCATATTCTGCGCCTGCGCCACGGCGATCGCTCCGTTCAAAGCGAACATCAGAGCCGCTTGTTTCAAAGCGCGCGCACTTCTATTCTCGCGCTGTCGCGGCACGGAATGGACGAGACAATTCTTCATCTGATCAATGAGCGATGGACGAATCCGGCGCTCGACTTGTTCATGGCCGTGATCAGCCGCGCCGATATCTGGGTGCCGTTTTTCGTCGCCATCGCCATATCGCTTCTCATCTTCGGCCGGTTTCGCAGCCGCGCATTTGTCTTTTGCACTGCGCTCGCCCTCGGTCTCACCAATGCCGCGGTTGATCCGCTCAAGAACATGGTGGCGCGTCCGCGACCGAAGCAGGTGGAAACCGTGCGGCTGATCGAGCTGGAAAAAACGCGGCCGATGCTCCTCACCATGTTCAAAACCCCGCGCATCCGCATTTCGACAGAGGAGGAACGCTCGCGCTCGGGCGCTTCCTTTCCATCCGGTCACACTAATAACAACACCGTCATCGGCATTTGCTGCACGCTCTTTTACCGGCGCTGGGGCAGGCTCTACTGGCTCATCACGGTGGCCGTCATGTGGTCGCGCGTTTATCTTGGCGCACATTGGCCGAGCGATGTGCTGAGCACATTTTTTCTCGCGGCCGCCGAGACGCTGCTCATTCTGGGACTTTGCGAGTTGATCTGGCAGAAATTTGCGCCACGTTTTCCGGAGCTCGCGCTCAGACATCCTAGCCTGCTTGGGCGAGACGCTTCTGCCGCCGAGGACAGCGGCAGCAAGAACGCTGAGGCGTGAAGGCGTCGTCGTGAAAATCGAACGCGCCGTCTGGATTTTCGTCCTCGCCCTCACCGGCGTGCGCCTGGCGCTGCTGGCCACGACCGATCTGCAATTCGACGAAGCGCATTACTGGATGTGGTCGGAACGGCTTGCGCCGGCGTATTACTCGAAGGGTCCCGGCGTTGCCTTCGCCATGCGTGCGAGCACGATGCTCTTCGGCGCAACGGAATTCGGCGTCCGCTTTTTCAGCCCGCTCCTTGGCGCCGGCAGTTCGCTCCTGCTGTTTTATCTCGCGCGAAAATTCTTCGACGCGCGCGCTGCTCTGTGGGCCGTGATCGGCCTTAACGCCACCCCCATTTTCAACATCGGCTCTTTTGTCATGACCATCGATCCGCTCTCACTTTTCTTCTGGATCACGGCCATGTTCGCATTCTGGCGCGTGGTGGAAACAAACCCGCGTTTTTCCTGGCACTGGCTCTTGACCGGCCTGTTCGTTGGCTTGGGTTTTCTCTGCAAATACACCAACGCGCTCGAGCTCGTCTCCATCATCGCCGTGCTCACGCTTGTTCCAAAACTGCGCCCGGAATTTCGCCGGCCCGGTTTTTATCTCATGCTCGCCATCGTCATCGCCTGCTGTCTGCCGCCGATCATCTGGAATCAGCAACACGCCTGGGTCACTCTCGCCCATCTCAAATCGCGCGGTGGCTTGGAAGGCCACATCGGGATTCATCCGGTGGAATTTCTCTCGTTTCTCGGACAACATCTGCTGGCGTATTCGCCTCTCGTCTTTCTCGCTATCGCCACCGCCGTGGTCGCTTTGTGGAAACGTTCATGGCAACAGCCGCGGCGCTTGTTCCTGATGTGGTTTGGCCTGCCGGTGTTCGCCTTTTATGCGCTGCTCTCAATCAACAAAGCCGCCGCGCCGAACTGGGACGCGCTGGCTTTCCCCAGCTTCGGTTTGCTGGCGATCGCCTTCTGGCGTGAGCGCCTGGAAACGTCACGTCTCTGGCGTGGCCTTGCCGTCACCGCACTCGCCATCGGACTGCTCATGAGCGCGCTTGCTCTCGATTCCGATATGCTGCGCAGCCTCGGTATTCCCATCAGCCGTCGCGATCCCACCGATGGAATGCGCGGCTGGAAATCGGCGACGGGCGCGCTCGAATCATTGCGCAACGAATTGGAAAAACAGACCGGCGAGAAATTATTCCTCATTAGTGACGGGCGTGATCGCGCCTCGGAGATTTCGTTCTATTTGCAGGACAAACGGGTGGAAGGATCTGGTCATCCGCCGTGCTACCTCGTCGAATCGCAAGCGATCGAAAACCAATTCTCTTTCTGGCCGCGTTATGATGAATTCGTCCCGCGCCCGTCCGGTAGTTCAGCGAACCCGGAGCAACAAACCTACACCGAGGAGGCCGGCGTGAATCCGTTCACCGGTCGGAGCGCGCTTTACGTGCAGGAGGCCGGCCATAAGAATCCGCCGCATAACATCCGCGCGGCCTTCGCCACGGCTGATCGCGTCGCCAACATCGAAGTGCGCCGCTTCGGCCGAGTCATGCGCGCGTGGGATGTTTTTCTCTGCCGCAATTATCGCACACTGCCGTTATGAGCGACGTCTCGGTCGTGGTGCCCGTTTTCAATGAAGAAGAAAACGTCGCAATTCTGCAGCGCGAGCTGATCGAAGCACTCGGCTCATTTGATTACGAAATTATTTTTGTCGATGACGGGTCGCGCGATGGAACTGTCGCGCGCATCGGAGCTGGTCCGCGCGTCCGGATTTTGTGTTTTGAAAAAAACGCCGGCCAAAGCGCGGCCATCTACGCCGGTTTGCAGGCGGCTCACGGCGATGTAGCAGTCCTGATCGACGGCGACTTGCAAAATGATCCCGCCGACATTCCGCGCCTCCTCGGCGAGATCGACCGCGGTGCTGATCTCGTCTGCGGCTATCGCACCAAGCGCAAAGATACGCTGGTGAAACGAATCACCAGCCGCATCGCCAATTTCGTGCGCAGCCGTTTCACGCGGGACTATGTGCGCGATACCGGCTGCACCTTGAAAGCGATGCGGCGCGAATGCATCGCCGCCCTCATTCCATTCAAAGGCATGCATCGCTTCATTCCCGCGCTCATTCGCGGCACCGGTTATCGCCTCGTCGAAGTGCCGGTGAATCATCGTCCGCGCCGCTTCGGCCAGAGCAAGTATGGACTGGGCAATCGCGCCGTCCGCGCTACCGTCGACATGTTCGGTGTGCGCTGGCTGCTCTCGCGCCGGCTCGATTACAAATTGCGCCGCTAAAAAGCCAGAACTGCGGGAGTTTCATTCCTGTTGTAGAATTAGCCAGGCATGTATCCGCCAAAGCTGAACAACATCATCGATCTCTTCCAGCATCTGCCTGAAGACGAACGGCGCGAGACGCTCGTCTCTTACGCCGATAACGCGAAAAAGCAGGAACCGCGGCCAGGCGAGCAGTTTGAGCTCGAAGACGTGCGCAAGGATGAGGAGTGCGCCGACACCGTGGGCGTGTATTTGCACGTGGATGAAAATGGGAAAGCGCACATCCGCATGAGCCTGGGGCCAGAAGTGCAAACGCTCACCCGCGCGATGACCTCCATTCTTTGCAAAGGCCTCGAAGGCGCGACACCGCAGGAAATTCTCGATGTGCCGGCGGATTTTGTGACGCGCATCGTTGGCGCGGAATTGGTGCGCGTGCGCAGCCAGACGACGTATTACGTGTTGCAGCGGATCAAAGGAATTTGCAAAGTCTGGCTCGACCGGCAGCGCATGGCCGCGGCGTAAGACGGGCGTCCTCGCTGGTCATGGCAAATACCCGTCCTCGGCTGTCGTAACGCGTCAGGCGGAGGTAAGCATAGCTTCGACTCGACAGGCGGGACGCCCGTCTGCCTTGACAGGCGTGGACGCCTGTCTTCCGATGAAGCAGATGCCGCGGAATAACGAGCTCAAGAAAATTTTGCTCATTGGCTCCGGTCCCATCGTGATCGGACAAGGCTGCGAATTTGATTATTCCGGCGTGCAGGCGTGCAAGGCGCTGCGCGAGGAGGGCTACACGGTGGTGCTGGTGAACTCCAATCCGGCCACGATCATGACTGACCCGGAGTTCGCCGACCGCACTTACATCGAGCCGATCACGGCGGAAGTGATCGAGGCCATCATGGAACGGGAAAAGCCGGACGCGATTTTGCCGACGATGGGGGGCCAGACGGCGCTGAACGCCGCGATGGAGCTCAACCGCAACGGCGCGCTCGCCCGCCACAACGTGAAACTGATCGGCGCGAACGCGCAGGCCATCGCCAAGGGCGAGGACCGCCAGCTTTTCAAGGAAGCGATGTTGCGTATCGGGCTCGATGTGCCGCGTTCCGGCATCGCCAAATCAATCGAGGATGCAGGCAAAATAGCGGAGAGCATAGGCAGTTTTCCGCTCATCGTTCGGCCCGCGTTTACACTCGGCGGAAGCGGCGGCGGCATCGCTTACAACTACGATGAGCTGACCGAAATTGCCGCGCGCGGTCTCGCCATGTCGCCGGTGGGCGAGGTGCTGATCGAGGAATCACTCGTCGGCTGGAAGGAGTTCGAAATGGAAGTGATGCGCGACTGCGCGGACAACTGCGTCGTCGTTTGCTCGATAGAGAATGTCGATCCGATGGGTGTGCACACGGGCGACTCCATCACGGTCGCGCCGGTGCAGACGTTGACGGACAAGGAATATCAGATGATGCGCGACGCCGCCTTCGCCGTTATTCGCGAAATCGGGGTCGAGACCGGCGGTTCGAACATTCAGTTCGCGGTCAATCCGGAGAACGGGCGGATGGTTGTAATCGAGATGAACCCGCGCGTGTCGCGTTCGAGCGCGCTGGCATCGAAAGCGACGGGATTTCCGATTGCGAAGATCGCGGCCAAGCTCGCCGTCGGCTACACTCTCGACGAAATCCCTAACGACATCACGCGCGAGACGCCGGCGAGCTTCGAGCCGACGATCGATTACTGCGTGGTGAAAGTGCCGCGCTTCACCTTCGAGAAATTTCCGCAGGCGGACGCGACGTTGACGACGCAGATGAAAAGCGTGGGCGAAGCGATGGCGATCGGGCGCACGTTCAAGGAAGCACTGCAAAAAGCGTTGCGTAGTCTGGAGATCAAACGCTTTGGAATAATCGGCGATGGGGTGGAGCAGCCAGTGGACGAGCAAGCGCTGCGGCTGAAGCTGGCGATTCCGAATGCCGAGAGAATTTTCTACATCGCGCAGGCGCTCGAAGGCGGGATGTCGATCGACGAAGTCTTCGAGCTAACGAAGATCGACCGCTGGTTTTTGCGCAACGTGGAGCAGATCGTCGAGGAAGCGCGTCAGCTGCGCGAAGCTGGGATCGCGCGTACGCGGAGCACAGCCGTCCCGGCTGTGCGGCCGGCGGGCGTCTCGCCTGCCGAGTTCGATGGCAACACAGCCGCGCGTCCAGCTTGCCGCGGTGTGGACGAGCACGGTGAGATCAGTCGGACGCGCCGCAACCTTCCCCACTGGCAACAGAGCGGCGCGACATATTTCGTCACGTTTCGCCTGGCCGATTCCATTCCTTCAAGCCTGCGCGCTCAATGGGAAGAAGAGCTCGCCGCCTGGAAGAAGCATCACCCGAAGCCGTGGGATGCACGCACCGCTTACGAGTACCAGCAGCGCTTCGTGGAAGCGCGTGAAGAGTGGCTCGATCGCGGCCATGGGTCCTGTCTTCTGCGCCAATCCGCGGCGGCTGAGCGTGTGGCCGCGGCCCTGCGACATTTCGATGGCGAACGCTATGTGCTCGATGGGTTCGTCGTGATGCCGAATCACGTGCATGTGCTTTTTCAGCCGCTCCGCGGATGTTCGCCTTCCGCCATTTTGCATTCGTGGAAGAGTTATACTGCGCACCAAATGAAAGGCCGATCGAATCAGGGGGTTGCGCGATTGTGGCAAAGCGAAAGCTGGGACCGCATGGTGCGCGATTGGGAAGATTTACAGAGGTATCGCAGTTATATCGCGGAGAATCCGAATAAGGCTGCGCTCCCGGCCGGAGAGTTTTTGCTGAATTGTGCTTGGAAATTGCTACTGGAAGAGCCGGCAGGCGAGACGCCCGCCGGCCAGGGATCGCGCAATGCCAGGGGGAGCGTCGAACCCGAAATGCCCAGCCATCTGATTGGCGTGAACGCGCTTCGCCGCGCCAAAAAGCTCGGCTTCTCCGATCGGCAGCTCGCGGTTGCGAGCGGCAGCAGCGACGCGGAGATACGCGCGTTGCGGAAGTTACTCGGCATCACGCCCACCTACCGCCTGGTTGATACGTGCGCGGCGGAGTTCGAAGCCTACACGCCTTATTACTACTCGACCTACGGCAGCGAGAACGAGCGACGCGAAAGCGGCAAACGCAAAATCATGATTCTCGGCGGCGGGCCGAATCGGATTGGGCAAGGGATCGAGTTTGATTACTGCTGCGTGCACGCGGCGTTCGCGCTGCGCGAGCTCGGGTTTGAGACGATCATGGTGAACTCGAATCCGGAAACGGTTTCGACCGATTACGACACGAGCGACAAGCTTTACTTCGAGCCGCTCACGCTGGAGGACGTGCTCAACATTTATGAGCAGGAGAAACCGGAAGGTGTGGTGGTGCAGTTCGGTGGACAGACGCCACTGAATTTGGCTGACGGGTTGAAAGCGGCGGGCGTTCCAATTCTGGGGACGCAACCGGAGAGTATCGAGATGGCGGAGGATCGGAAGCTTTTCGCGGCGATGCTGGATAAGCTTGGGCTGCGGCAGACGCCGAGCGGTTCGGCGATAAGTGTGGAAGAAGCGGTGAACATCGCCGAACGCATCGGTTACCCCGTTCTCGTTAGGCCGAGTTTTGTCTTGGGTGGTCGCGGGATGGAGCTGGTGTATAACAAAGTTGATCTGCGGCGGTACGTGACCAACGCACTGGAGATCGCGGACCGGAAGTCAGGCAGCCTGCCTGACTCGCCGGGCAGGCTGCCAGCCTGCCCGATTTCTCCCGGCGAAGATACAGATCGCCAGGCTGGAAGCCCGGCAGCCGAGTCAGGCAGGCTGCCTGACTTCCAGCGCGAGCGGCCGCGGACAGGGGGCCGCGCCGTTCGCCCAGTCCTCATCGACCGGTTTCTCGAAGACGCAATGGAGGTGGATGTGGATTGCATCTCGGATGGGGAGACGACGGTCATCGGCGCGATCATGGAGCACATCGAGGAAGCGGGCATTCACAGCGGCGACAGCGCCTGCGTCATCCCGACGTTTTCGTTGACGAAAACTGTGCTGGCGGAAATTTCGCGCGCGACGAAAGCGATGGCGCGTGAGCTGGATGTGCGCGGCCTGATGAATGTGCAGTTCGCGGTCAAAGGCAAAGATGTTTACGTGCTGGAAGTGAACCCACGCGCATCACGCACGGTGCCGTTCGTGAGTAAAGCCATCGGCGTTCCGCTGGCGAAGCTGGCGGCCAAAGTGATGGCCGGAAAAACTTTGCGCGAGCTCGGCTTCACTCGCGAGATCGTGCCAAAACATTTCGCGGTGAAGGAAGCTGTGTTCCCGTTTCTGCGTTATCAAGGTGTGGACATCGCGCTCGGGCCGGAGATGAAATCGACTGGCGAAGTGATGGGCATCGACGCTGATCTCGGCCTCGCTTACGCCAAATCGCAGATGGCCGCGCCGCCGCCGCTGCCGCGCGCGGGCAGCGTTTTCGTCAGCGTCAAGGACACGGACAAGGCCTCGGTCGTGTCAGTCGTGCGGGAACTCGTCACGCTCGGCTTCGGCATCATCGCGACGGCGGGCACCGCCGCCACGCTCGAAGCCGCGCGCGTGCCGGTGACGCGTGTGTTCAAGTTGCGCGAAGGCCGGCCGAATGTGCTCGATCGGGTGAAGAACGGGGACATCAGTTTCATCATCAATACGCCGAGCGGGAAAATTCCGCGCGAGGATGAAGTAACCATTCGTAACGCCGCCATTGCGCAGAAGATTCCGATTATGACGACATTGCGCGCGGCGCAGGCGAGCGTCTATGGCATCCGCTCATTGCAGAAAACAAAGCTGCGCGTGCACTCCTTGCAGGAATATCATGCGGCGACGGCTGATCGCTTGTCCCTATGAGCTAAACCAAAGCATCTCTCGAGCGCAATCTCGCTTGCGTGGATTACCAGCAACTGGGTGGATGGGCTTGAGCGTTGTTGACACACGAAACGCGATGGCCGGCATGTCTGCGGTCCGAACTAGACCGTGGAAGGCATGATGGATTGGACTAGCTACCGCAGCATAGTCGGTGATAATGAGTAGCCATGACCAGTTACGGCTCGGCATTCCGGCTCCTGGGGGGATCACGCCGGGAGCAACTCTTCATCATCGCTACTTCGGAATCGACGACTTCTACTGCGAAATGGTGTGAGGCGCCATTACTGTATGTGTGAAACATGGAAACAGAGTTGACGGAGAAGCAATTAACAGAGGAGATCTGTCGACTTGCTCCCTTCCATCATAGGGTCGATCTGCCTTTTGGCCTGAGTACGTATGTTCCGGAAGCATCTCGCAGACCTATAGAATACACCCGCCTCAGCAATTTAGTCACGCACGCGTTTCCGACGCTGACAGACGTCTGTGGCGGCTCACTTAAAGGCAAGCGCATTTTAGATGTCGCTTGCAATTGTGGCGGCTTTTCTGTGGAAGCGGTAAAACGGGGGGCTGAATATGTGTTTGGCTTTGATACTGTCGATCGATACATAGAGCAGGCCAATTTCATAAAAAGCGCTCTGAATTTACCGAAGGTCGAATTCAAGGTTATGGACATTGACAGGGTAGACATTGGAACTATCGGATCCTTTGACGTTACCTTTTGCTTTGGCATTCTTTACCATTTGGAAAATCCCATTTCGGCAATGAAGCGATTATCATCCGTAACTCAGCAGGCCATCTTGGTAGATACGGATTTAGAGGTTCTCTCGTATAAGCGAAGACCATTTTGTGGATTTTTCGGTCGCAAGCCCTTTTGGCTAATGAATATGCCTCCTATTGTCACGCCAGAGTCAGCTAGTGCGACTACAAGCCTGTGGCGGAGGGACCGAGTTGTCCAGTTTCGACCAAATGATTCTGCAGTTGTCGAGCTTTTAAAGTTTCTAGGTTTTGGAAGGGTGATAAAGATCAATCCTAAATCAAAAGGGCTTGAGCAACGATATTATACGGGAGCGCGAGGCACTTTTCTGGGCGTGCGAACCTAAGTGCATCGCTTCCTGGTGGCAGCCGTGCAACCGGAGCTAACGACTCTAATGCCGTGCCTGAATGAGGCACGCACATTTCCAGGATGTATTAAGAAGGCACAAGCTTTCCTACAGCAGCACAGAATTTGTTTCTGAATATGAAGCTTGTATTTATCTGCTGCGGCTTGGCACTGGGTTTTGCGGTGCCCGCCGCATCCGCTGATGAGAACAAGCCAATGAACAACACGAACGAAGTCGCCGTGATCAAGACGAGCGAAGGCGATATGACGGTGCAGTTCTGGAACGATGCCGCGCCGGAGACGATCGCGAACTTCAAAAAGCTTGCGCGCGCCGGCTTCTACAACGGCACGACATTTCACCGCATCGTAAAAGGCTTCATGATCCAGGGTGGTGATCCGAACACCAAGGATGCGGCAAAGGAGGATCGCTACGGTCAGGGCGATGCCGGCTATACCATTAAGGCCGAATTCAATGATCATTCGCACGATCGCGGCGTGATTTCGATGGCGCGATCGTCGGATCCGAACTCGGCGAGCTGCCAGTTTTTCATTTGCCTCGCGCCGGTGCATCGGCTCGATCATCAATACACGACGTTCGGCAAGTTGATCAAAGGCGAGGACGTGCTGGAGAAAATCGGCGACACGCCGACCGTGCCCGGGCCAGATGGAGCGCGCAGCAAGCCGACGAAGCGGATCGTTATCGAGCGAGTCGATATTGTGCCGGCGTCGGGGGCCAAGTAGTCGCTCGTCTTGTCATTCCGAGCGAAGTCGAGGAATCTCTAGCTCTCTGCGCAAAGCCGAATGATCAGAGATGTCTCGGCTTCGCTCGACATGACAAAGAATGGGATGACCAAAGTCGCACTTGTGCAGATGCACTGTGCGCCGGAACCCGAGACGAATCTTGCGCGCGCTATTGAGTTCATCGGCAAAGCCGGGGATGAGGGCGCGCAAATCGTCTGTCTGCCGGAGTTATTCCGCTCGCAGTATTTTTGCCAAAGCGAAGATCACGCGAACTTCGGGTTGGCGGAGACGATTCCCGGGCCGTCGACCGAAGCGCTCAGTAAAGTTGCGCGAGAGAAATCGCTTGTGGTCGTTGCCTCGCTTTTTGAGAAACGCGCGCCGGGCGTTTATCACAACACCGCGGCGGTGATCGATGTCGACGGGAAGCTGCTCGGCAAATACCGCAAGATGCATATCCCGGATGATCCGGCGTTCTACGAAAAGTTCTATTTCACTCCGGGCGATCTCGGATTTCAGAATTGGAAAACGCAGCGCGGGAACGTCGGCGTCTGCGTCTGCTGGGATCAATGGTATCCGGAGGCGGCGCGGCTGACGGCGTTGCGCGGGGCGGAGATTCTGTTTTACCCCACGGCGATCGGCTGGCATCCGCGCGAGAAGGAGAAATATGGGGCGGCGCAGTTTTCCGCCTGGCAGACGATGCAACGCAGCCACGCCATCGCGAATGGCTGTTTTGTCGCGGCGGTCAATCGCGTCGGGCATGAAGCGCCGGCGGGCGGCGACGGTATCGAATTTTGGGGCCAGAGTTTCATCTGCGCGCCGGGCGGCGAGATTCTCGCGCAAGGCTCAGTTGACCGGGAGGAAATTGTCGTGGCGGAGATTGATTGGGAGCGCGTGAATGTGCATCGCACGCACTGGCCGTTTTTGCGCGACCGGCGCGTTGACGCTTACGCGGGAATGCAAGAGCGGCTGATCGATTGATGGGGAAATTAGCACGTCATCCCGAGCGATGGTCGAGGGATCCCGTGGCGCTAGCGCACAGGTAACATCACGGGATACCTCGACTTCGCTGCGCTTCGCTCGGGATGACAGACATTTTACATCCGCACATCAGCGGCTGTAGCATTCGTGCATGAAACCAATTCTCTCAGTTCTTCTGCTTTTGCTCGTTACTGCAGGTCTCGCATTCGCCGGTGATGCGACAAAAGCCATCGCCGTTCTGCATCCCACCGCAGGGAACAACGTCAGCGGCACAGTCACATTCACCGCCTCGGGCGATCAGGTGAAAGTTGTTGCTGACATCACCGGCCTCACTCCGGGCAAACATGGATTCCACATTCACGAGTTCGGCGATTGCTCCGACGCGAAGGCAGCCTCGGCCGGCGGCCATTTTAATCCCGCGCACAAACAACACGGCGCGCCGGATGCGAGCGATCGTCACGCCGGAGATCTCGGCAATATCGAAGCCGACGCTTCCGGCAAAGCGCATCTGGAATTAACCGACAGTGTGATGAAACTCACTGGCAACGACTCCATTATTGGTCATGGCGTCATCGTGCACGAGAAAGCGGATGATCTGAAAACGCAGCCGACCGGTGACGCTGGTGGCCGGCTCGCCTGCGGCGTCATCGGCGTGGCGAAGGAATGATCCAGCTGCTCGCCATTACCGAAATTCGCCGGCGGGCGCAGGACGGGTTTGTCACCGCGCGTCTGCATGCCCAAGTCGAAAGCGCGTCCGCGAAAATGACACGTGAAGGCAAGCCATATTGCGAGATCGCGCTGGCGGATGCGTGCGACCGGATGACCCTGCGTGTCTGGAGCGATCACCCTGATTACAAAGTTTGTGGCGCGCTGGCGGCGGGCGATTTCGTGGAAATCTCGGGCGAGTTTACGCAGCATCAGCAGTTCGGCCTGGAAGCGCGGAAGTGGAACGCGCGCGCGCTTGCGCAGGAGGAAGTTGCCGAGTTGCTCGCCGGGCCGCCGGACCTGCGGGAAAGGCAGAAGGCCGATTTCGAATTCATCACGGCGGCAGTCGGCGCGATCTCCGATCCGCGATTGCGCGAGCTGTGCCGCTTGTTTCTAAATGAATTCAGCGATCGGTTTCGCCGCACCGCCGCGGCGCGCAATTACCATCACGCTCGTCGCGGCGGCCTGGTTGAGCACACTGCGCAGATGATGCGCGTGGCTGCGGCACTGGCGCCGCTCTATGCGCAGCTCAATGCCGATCTGCTGCTCGCCGGGATTCTCTTTCACGACTCAGGCAAGCTTTGGGAAAATCATCTGCGCGAGGATGGATTTAGCATGGACTTCGACGAGCGCGGTGAGTTGGTCGGGCACATCGCCATCGGGCTAGAGCTGGTGAATTCGCTCTGGCGCAAATTGCAAACGGAGGAGAACACGCGAGCGTGGCAAGCTCTCCAGCCAACGTCGGAAGATTGCCGGCTGCATTTGCTGCATCTGATCGGGGCGCACCATGGCGAGATGGAATTTGGCTCGCCGGTGACGCCGAAAACGCCGGAAGCGATGACGTTGCATTACATCGATAATCTCGATGCGCGGCTGGAGATGTTTGCCGCGGGGTATCTCACGGCCAAACCGATTGCTCCGCGCATCTTCGACCGCGTGCGGCCGTTGCCGGGAAATTTGGTTAAATCGCTGGAGAAATTCGGGTAGGAGCACAGCCGTCCTCGGCTGTGCGGCGACCGGGCGTCTCGCCTGATCCGTCTACTCGGCAGGCGAGACGCTCGCCGGCCGCACAGGCGGGGACGCCTGTGCTCCGCTGACTCGTCGCCTGGCTTCGGCGAGATAGTTCTCGTCGATTTCGAGGCCGATGAATTTTGGCACGCCGCAACGTTGCGCGGCGATCGCTGAATTCCCGATGCCGAGGAACGGATCGAGCATTGTCGTTACCCGCGTGATGCCGTGAAGTTTAATGCAATTCTCCGCCAGCTCGACGGGGAACGTCGCAGGATGCGGCCGCTCTTTGTCGCGGCTCTTGATTGTCTGATAAGGAATGAACCAGGTGTTCCCGCGGCAACGCAGATCACGACCGCGCGTGTGCGACCAGCGCGCGATGTTGCTCTTGTCCTGATAAGGAACGCCGAGGGCGAGGCGGTCGAGCTCGACGCGTCCGGTTTTCGTCAAATGGAAGATGTATTCGTGGCAATCGTTGAGAAATCTTTTTGAGGTAATCGGTTTGAAATGGCCGAACGTCTTTTCCGCGGCAGGCTCGCCACCGCGAGTCCGTCCGGTGGCGACGCCCGCCGACCAGCACAGCCGGGACGACTGTGTTCCGACGCTGATCGATTTGATCCAGTGGATTGTATTTTGCAGGACGAAGAGATCCCGCAATTCCAGAACGAGCTCGTGCGGGAACATCGGATTCGACGGTGAAGCGCCGACGTTGAGGAAAAACGAGCCGTCGAGCTTTAGTAGCCGCGTAATTTCCGCCGCCCATTGTTTGCACCAGCGCAAATAGTCTCCGCGACGAGTCCGATCGGAAAATTTCGAGTAGCGCACGCCGAGGTTATATGGCGGTGACGTGACGACGAGATCGATCGATTGTTTGGGCAATCGTTTCATGCCGCGCACGCAATCCTGGTGGTGAAGATCTAAGGTCATCCCGAGCGGAGCGAAGCGGAGTCGAAGGATCGCGGGGCGTAGTTCAAGGTGACTTCTCGGGATCCCTCGACTTCGCTCGGGATGAAAGTAGCTCGCGTTCCCGTGGGTACAACTCGATTCTGCTGCGGACGCGATATATATTGCGATGATGTCCGACAAGCCGTTGAAATTGAAAATCGCCGATCGCGAATTCTCGTCACGGCTGCTCGTGGGCACGGGTAAATTTTCCTCGAACGAAGCGATGCGCGACGCGCTCGAGGCGAGCGGGACAGAGATTGTGACGGTGGCGCTCCGCCGTGCCGATCTGTCCGGTAAACATGATCCGTTCGCGAACATTCTCGATTTCATCGACCCGAAAAGGTTTCTGCTTTTGCCGAACACCAGCGGCGCGCGCGATGCCAACGATGCGGTGCGACTGGCGCGGCTGGCGGCAGCGGCGGGTTTGCCGAAATGGGTGAAGCTCGAGATTCATCCTGACCCGCATTACCTCCTGCCCGATCCGGTGGAGACGCTGGCGGCGGCGGAGATTTTGGTGCGCGAAGGTTTCACCGTCCTGCCTTACATCAATGCTGATCCAGTTCTGGCCAAGCGATTGCAGGATGTGGGCGTGGCGACGGTGATGCCGCTGGGCTCACCGATCGGGAGCAATCGCGGGATCGAGACGCGGGCGCAAATCGAGATCATCATCGAGCAGGCGACGGTGCCGGTGGTGGTGGACGCCGGTCTCGGTGCTCCGAGCCAGGCGGCAGAAGCGATGGAGATGGGCGCCGACGCTGTGCTGGTGAATACGGCGATTGCGATTGCATCGGATCCGAAGAGGATGGCGCGCGCGTTTTGTCTCGCCGTGGAAGCGGGGCGCGAAGCGCGTGAGCTTGGGCTGGCGGATAAACGCCACAGTGCTTCGGCGACAAGTCCGGTCAGCGCATTTTTCGCAGAGCCCGTCGCCTAGGCGCGAGCTTGCCGCTCCAGCCGTGCGGAGGCATCGTTATAGAATTCGATTTGGCGGCCGCCGATACGCGAGACGACGCGCCAGCCGCGATCGAGAGCAAATTTTTCCAGCTCTTCCGCGGAGAGCTGTTTCAAAACGGCGAGCTCGCTCGGATGGGTGACGAAACATTCCGGCCGCAAAGCGAGAGCAGCGGCGATTTTGTTCTCGAGCGCGGCAAGGTTCGGCGACATCAGCGATGACGTTTCCGCCCGCGCGAGTTGATCGACGTTCGCAGAGGGGGCGGGGGCGGCGGTTTGGTGGGGCGATTCAGTTCCGGACCCAGCGCGCGATGAGCTTTACGTGAAGGCGCTGGTCCTCGTGCCGTCGGTTTTTCCATCTCGCGCAATCTAATCTGACGTTCAGTGCCGTGTCACATTTGCATCCCCAGGGTTGCTTTCGCATGTCGCAGGCATGTTCGAAGATGGACAGACTCTCCGGTTGCATTCGAAAGATGTAGCACCTGTATGAATCGTTACGCCCTCCGTTCTCAGCTCGTCGCCGGCGCGAAATCTCCGCTTCCGCCGGCCAAGATCACTTACGACGCGGAGCAGCGTATCTGGATTCTGGAGGAGACATATCGTTATGATAACGGCCGCTTCGTCATCACCATCGCGGCGCCATTTGAATTCGATCTCTCGTCGATTCCGCGTGTGGTCTGGCCGATGGTGGCGCCTTTCGAACTCTCCATCGTCGCGCCGCTCGTGCACGATTTTGTTTATCATTATCGCGGCAGGTTGCCGGCGAACGCGATCGCCCCGCCACACCAATTCTCGCGCGCTGAGACTGATCTCCTTTTCAAAGAAATCATGGACGCCGAACACGTGCAAGCATGGCGCAGCAACGCGGCCTACCGAGCCGTGCGGATGTTTGGCTGGCTTTACTGGCGTTGACCGCGTCGCGGTTCAGCGCAGCCCAGCCGCTTCCTCGTCGCGGCCTTCCAGCTCCAGCACCATGCGTTTGATGTGCTTGTGCTCTTCGTGCGGCTGCAGCAAATGCAGGCTCACCGCCGGATCGCCCCATTGTAAAATCTGGATCGGCTCGTCGCGCGCACCCCAGCTGTTCATCTCCCCCGGCGTGGCCATATATAGATCGATGGTGTTGCGGCCAGAGAGCGCCCAGCCATAATCATCTACGCGGTAAATCTGGCCGGTGGAGATGAGGCGAAACGTCGTGCCCACAGGCCAGCGCGACCAGTCCGCCGCCGCGCTGCCGATTTTCAACGGCGGCGGTTTACGAACGATAACTCTGCGGCCATGCACCGTCTTGGTTATCACCGGCTGCGCGCGCGCGATTCGCTCTGTATTCGCGGTCATCGAAAAGGGCTGCGGCCCACGCGAGTAGGAGGCAGGCCGATAATCGCTTTGCTCTTCCAACGCCATCGTCACACGCGTGTTCTCGGCGCGGCGAACAGGCGGGCTGGCGGCATGCAGCTCGCCTCCGAGTGCGTTGTGATTGGTGTATTCAAGGTGGTCGGCTTCGGTGTGGGTGTAAGCAGTCGTGCGCACCGTTTGGAAATCGGATTTGGTGATCGGCGCCTGGTATGGCGGCAACGCTCGGGAGCTGGTGGTCCCGCAGCTGGACAAAAAAAGAGCAGCCGTGCTCGCAAGCGCGATGCCGATGAGCAGGCGAAGTCCAGCGCGCCAGATCATGAACGGCGAAGTTATTCACCAGTTATTCACAAGCCACAAGTCTAATCTTACATAAGCCCTAAACCCAGGGCTCGGCCGGGTAGCACACGCGTCGCGCGTGCTGGCGATGGCGTCCCCGTCGTCGCGGACTTTCCTCCGTACGGGCTTCTGTTCTTCTGATGAGCAGCTTCAGAAAAGACCGTTTTGGCGAGACGCCAAAACCAGCACGCGAGACGCGTGCGCTACCCAGGCGGGGAAAGCGCGCGTTAGTGACATTTTTTTGCACCGCGCTAGCCTTCACGCCAACATTGCCGCCATGCTCGCCGAATTTGATCAGCAACTCACCCGCACTCTCGAGGAGATCAAAGCTCAGGGATTATATAAAACCGAGCGCATCATCACCACGCCACAGGACGCGCACATCGCCGTGGCCGATGGCAAACGCGTGCTCAACATGTGCGCCAACAATTACCTCGGCCTGGCCGACCATCCCGCGCTCATTGCCGCGGCCAAGGAAGCGCTCGATACCCACGGCTTCGGGATGGCGAGCGTGCGCTTCATTTGCGGTACGCAGGACATTCACAAAGAGCTGGAGCGCGCGCTGACGAAATTCCTCGGCACGGAAGACACGATCCTTTACCCAAGCGCGTTCGATGCGAACGGCGGCTTGTTCGAGACGCTGCTCACGGACCGGGACGCGGTCATTTCCGACGAGCTCAATCACGCTTCCATCATCGATGGCATCCGGCTCTGCAAAGCGCAGCGTCTTCGCTATAAGCATAACGACATGGCTGATCTCAAGGCGAAGTTGCGCGAAGCGGCGAACGCGCGGGTGAAGCTTATCGCGACCGATGGCTGCTTTTCCATGGATGGGACGATCGCTGAGCTGCAAGCGATCTGTGATTTGGCCGACAAATACAGTGCGCTCGTCATGATCGACGATGCGCATGCCACGGGTTTCCTCGGCAAGACGGGTCGCGGCACGCACGAGTATCGCGACGTTATGGGGAGGATCGACATCATCACTGGGACTCTCGGCAAAGCGCTCGGCGGTGCGAGCGGCGGCTTCACCAGCGCGCGCAAAAACATTGTGGAATTACTTCGGCAACGATCGCGACCTTATCTTTTTTCCAACAGCGTCGCGCCGCACATCGTGGCGGCGACGCTGAGGGCGCTGGAGTTACTGAGCGCCTCAACCGAGCTGCGGGGCAAACTCGAGGAGAACACGAAGTATTTCCGCGCTGAGCTAACGAGATGTGGCTTGACGATCAAACCCGGCACGCACCCGATTGTGCCAATCATGATCGGTGACGCGGCCAAGTCGCAGAAGTTCGCCGCGCGCATGCTGGAGAAAGGCGTTTACGTCATCGGCTTCTTCTATCCGGTGGTGCCGCATGGCACCGCGCGTGTGCGCACGCAGGTGAGCGCGGCTCATTCGCGCGAAGACCTCGAGTTCGCCGTCAACGCCTTTGCGGAGACGAACGACGAACTGCGCGGTTAGCCCGAGGCTACGGGTAGAGGCGTTTGGCCCAAACGCCGACGCGATGAAGCCAGGAGTTGCTGCGTTCGGGCGCTTGGCCCAAGCGCCTCTACACGCGCTCAGCCGCGCGCGGTTTCGTCCGCCGCCAAATAATCTTCCCGCGGCGGGCTGAACGTATCGAGCACACGCGTCTCTTCCAGAGTTTCGACGCCGTGCGGCACATTGCTCGCGAGGTAAAAGGATTGGCCGGTCTTCAGTTCGTGCGTGACACCATTCACGATCAACTTCATCCGCCCGGAAAGAATGTGCACGATCTGCTCCTGCGGATGCGCATGCGCGGGCATGCGACTCCCGGCAGCCAGCTGCGCGATCATCTGGTACATGGTGCGGCCATGCGCGTGGGTGCAGCGGCGAATGCCGGGGCAAATCTCAATCCAGGGATGTTCTTCTTGCATAGCTCTCGTTAGCTCGCGCGCTCGTGCAAGGCAATGCTCGAGCCGACCCAGGTTTTCTCCCGATTAAAATCCACGCCCATCATTTTGCCCTGGCTCATCCGCACGAGATTGTTCACCAGCGTCGGGTTCGCATCGCTCTGCGGCCACACAAACATCATGCGCAGCTCGGCCTTCGATTTGTGCCCATCCACTGTCTCCACGATTGGCGCGTACTCGACTTTCTTCTGCAAAATCCATTGTCGCGGGTTTTTCAAGGCGGCGAGTTTCTCGCGCGTGGGTTCCATGTCCACGCCCAGGCCGGCGAAGGAGTAAAGTGGCTTCAGGACAAAATCAGCTAACGATTCGTGGCCGGGAAATTCGTCGGCGAAGAAGGCGGGCGCGGTGTGCTCCGTTTTGAGGAACGGGAGGGAATGTTTGCTGATGCGGTAGTACCAGTTCGGGTGCGTCACCCAGGTAACGTCGAGATCGTCCTGAAAAGAGAATGCCACCTGCAAATCGGAGCGCCGCTCCAGCTCGTCGAAAATGACTCGATTGTAGATGCGTTCGATGCGCATCTCGCGACCATCGCGCTCATAGAATAATTGCCGGCCGCGCTTCTTCACCTCCGCCAGCGAGGCAATGGGCGTGCGGAAAAGCGATTCGGTGCAGGCGAAATCGACGCGCGTTTTCTGATGCTCGGGGTCGATCTCGAGCAGGACGACGTTTGCGGGATCGGCCTCGGCGACAATCGTTCGCCGCAACAACTCGAGGTAATCGGGATCCTGCATGCCACCGAAAGCGGAGGTCCAGTTCGGCGGAATCACCGGAAATGCTTTGCGCATGCAGCCGAGGAGAAGGAATTGGAGACCGAACAAACTGGGAAACGCCTGCAGCTCGATCAGCCGCGGCGTCAATCGGCCATTCACCGCGCAGATGCCGAGATCGACGATAAGGAAATCGGGATGCGGCGATTCGTTAGGAACTTCCAGGCCCGGCGGAATGGCTGACGCCGCGTGTTGCGCGAATTCCGGCGTGCGCGTTTGCGCAATGATCTCCGTCGCCGCGCGCACGGCTTCTTCGGTGAACTCGCGGGTGAGAAACAGCGGCGTCTCGGCGATGCGGAAATCAGCCGGCCAGCGCGTGCTCGTATTCACGCACCGCAGCAGCGTCGCGTATTTTCCCGGCGTGAAATCGGCGTTGAACGCTGATCGAAGCTGCGGATCCACGGTTCAGATCCACGCGTCGCTATTCACCGTTCGATTGTAAATCGATGATGCTGTTGATATGCAGCGGGCCGAGGATCGCAGTGGAATCGTCGTCGGTAAATACAACCACGCGGTGACCGCGTGGAGAGATCTTGGCATGATCAACAGTGGGCACCGAATACTCACGTCCGTCCGACGTACGGATGACAAAGGGAATAAACGGAACCGCCATGAGTCGGTCGCGAACGTCAGCGATCATAGCGGCACTATACTCGCGGCCGGCGGGCACGCATCGTTTACAAGGACCTCATCACGACAACAGCTCCAGCATTTGCACGCAGCGATTGCTGTAGCCCCATTCGTTATCGTACCAACCGACCACCTTCACGAACTTATCTCCGAGCATCAGTGTGAGCTTGCTGTCGAAAATGCAGGAGTGCGGGTTGCCGACGATGTCGTGTAAAACCAGCGGCTCGTCCGAATACTCGAGCACGCCTTTATAGCTCGGATCGTTCGACGCTTCCTTGAAAGCGACGTTTACCGCATCGACGCTTGCGTCCTTCTTCAATAGCGCCACGAAATCGGTCACCGAGCCATCTGGTGTGGGCACACGGAAGGAGCCACCATTCAATTTTCCATTGAGCTCGGGAATCACTTCGCCGATGGCCTTGGCCGCGCCCGTGCTCGTGGGCACGACATTGATCGCGGCCGCGCGCGCCCGGCGCAAGTCCTCGTGCGGGAGATCGAGAATGCGCTGGTCATTAGTGTAAGAGTGAATGGTGCTCATGAAGCCCCATTCGATCCCGAATTTGTCATTCAACACTTTGACCAGCGGCGCGAGGCAATTTGTCGTGCAGCTCGCGTTGGAAACGATGTTGTGCTTGGCCGGATCGTAGATGTTGTCATTGATCCCGATGCAGATCGTCACGTCGGGCTTCTTTGCCGGGGCGCTGATCAGGACCTTGCGTGCTCCGCCTTTGGTGATGTGGACCTCGGCCTTGTCGCGCGCGGTGAAAAAGCCGGTCGATTCCAGCACCACTTCCACGCCGAGCTGCTTCCACGGCAGCGCGCCCGGATCGCGTTCCTTAAAAATGCGGATGGGATGCCCGCGCACGACGATGTTTTGTTCGTCGTAGGAAATTTTGCCGTCGAATTTGCCGTGCACGCTGTCCCATTTGAGCAGGTGTGCAAGCGTGTGGGTGTCGGTGAGATCATTGATCGCTTTGACGCGAGTGACCTCATCCTGTGACATGGCGCGAAGGACGTTGCGACCGATGCGCCCGAAGCCGTTGATTCCGTAGTTTGCCATAGAAAAAATAATTCAGTTAAAGATGCGTTCACGAGCACGCGCGGAAGGCGCGGCGAGCGAAGGGACAACTAAATCGCAGCAATCGCGTCAGGCAAAGGGAAAACTCATGCCGTCATCCCGGGCGAAGTCGAGGGATCCCGTGGCGCTACCGGAATGCAGGCATCACGAGTTCCCTCGACTTCGCTCGGGATGACACGTGTTTTGTTAATTATTCTGCTCGCGGTACCAATGCAGACCGCGCACAGCGCCGCGCGCGAAACGTCCCGCGTGAAAACCGTTCTCGTCCTCGGCGACAGCTTGTCGGAAGGGTTTCGCCTTCATCCGCGCGATGCCTGGCCTTCGCTCGTGGCGGCGCGGTTGCGCCGCATCGATCCGGAGTTCCGCGTCGTGAACGCGAGCGTGAGCGGGAGCACCAGCGCGGGCGGATTGCGCCGGCTGCCATCGTATCTGGCGAAACCGATCGACATTTTCATCCTCGAGCTTGGCATCAATGATGCATTCCGCGGCGCGACGGTGGATGAGATTAGGGAGAACTTGCAGACCATTATCGACAAAGTGCGCGCGAAAAATCCGGGCGTGGCCATCATCGTCACCGGCCTGCAATTTCCCATTACTGGCGCGGATGACGATTATGTTATCGCTTTCGGCAAAATGTTCGCCGAAGTGGCGGCGAAGAATCACGCTGAGTTCGTGCCGTATCTGCTCGCCGGAGTCGGCGGCAATCCCGCGCTGAACCTGGATGATGGCATTCACCCGAACGCAGCGGGTCACCGCATTTTAGCTGATACGGTCTGGCAGGTGCTTGAGCCGGTGGCACGCGAAATTTCGAAGTGACGCGGTGGTTAACGAGACGGCCGTGGACAGCGATGGTGAGCGCGTGATCGTGATCTTCGACGCGCGCAAAACGCATGTGCCGGATTTGCACGACGTGATCTTGAAGCCCGGCTATAAGCCCGGCCCGTTCGCCGGGTCGTAAATCAGGCTTCCAGCCTGACAAATCGCGCAGGCATCCGTGCCTGCGATTTTACCGCGAGCTGGAAGCTCGCCTGACGGATCAGGCAGGATGCCTGAGTTACGGCTGGATCCCGGGAATGGAATTGCGCGATGGACGAGGGCGAAAGGCAGCATCGCGAGCGCGCTGCCGAGCGGGAAAGCGCTGTAGTAGCGGCCACGCCGCGGGATGGTTTCGTTGAGCCAATCCGGCGGCTCCTGGGTCAGGCCGAGTTTGCCCTCGAGCAGCGCATCGGCGTAACGGAGCGAATAGTTGTTTTCGGTGAGCCAGGAATAGGGGAGATCGTCTCTCACATGGAGCCGGGCATAAAGCGTTTCGTCATCGCGGATGAAAAGCTGCCGGCATAGCAGAAGTGGATGCGAGGTGTAGTAAATGGGGCCGACGCCGAAGATGAGTGCGAGGGCGGCGAGCTTTTGCCTGGACGAGTGCACCAGCTTTGTCATCCCTCGACTTCGCTCGGGATGACGGTGTGGTGGGCTGCTGTTGGGTGAGGCAATGGAATGCGCCCAGGCCCCAGACGAGCTCGCGGCAATCGATGGCAACAATGCGGCGCGTCGGGAAAAATTGCGCGATCGTTTCAAGCGCACGCTCGTCGTTCGCATCGGCGAACGTTGGCATGAGCACGCACGAATTCCCGATGTAGAAATTCGCATAGCTTGCCGGCAGGATGAGATTCTCACGCTCCATTCTCCCGGGCATTGGCAGCTCGGAAATTTCGAGAGCTTCGCCGCTGATCTTCATCTCGCGTAAGCGCCGCAGATTTTCCTGAAGCGGCTCGTAGTTGGCGCTCCGCACATTTTCTTCAACCACGGCGACAACGCTGTGCGGAGCGACGTAGCGCGCGAGATTATCAATGTGGCCGTCGGTATCGTCGCCCTCGGTGCCGGCAGCGAGCCAGAGGATTTCACTCACACCGAGATAATCGCGGAGACGTTTTTCGATCTGCTCGCGCGTGAGCTGCGGATTGCGGTTCGGGTTGAGCAGGCACGATTCGGTGGTGAGCAGTGTGCCCTCGCCATTCACCTCAATGGAGCCGCCCTCCAGGATCATGCGGGGATGGAAAACCGGCGCGCCGAGAATCTCGCCGATGCGCGTGGGCACGACCTCATCGAGATCGCACGGCGGATATTTGCCGCCCCAGGCGTTGTAATCCCAGTCCACGATGGCGAGTCGCGGTTGGTCATTCCTCGTTAGGAAAATCGGGCCATGATCGCGGCACCACGGTTCATTCGTGGGAATACGATGGAAGGTGATCCGTTCCGTGGGCAGACTATCGAGAACGGCGCGCGCTTCGGCTTCGTGCGCACCGTTACAAACGTTGATGCAGACTGGCTCCGATTCGCTCAGCGCGGCGACCATCGCGCGAAAGGCCGGCATGACTCGGTCGAATGAACCTGGAAAACTGATGCCTTCACGCCGCGGCCACGAGAGCCAGGTGGCGGAGTGCGGTTCCCATTCCGCCGGCATGCGGTAGCCGAGCTGCGCGGGCGTTTGCGTCGAATAGGGAACCATCGCGCAGAGATTTAGCGTTGGGCGGGGAAATTTCCAATTGCGCTGTCATCCCGAGCGGAGCGCAGCGGAGTCGAGGGATCCCGTGGAAGTTACCTTAAAGATTGCGCGGCGGGATCCCTCGACTTCGCTCGGGATGACGGCGTTGATGCGCTTGCACTCCACGCCGAGCGGCACGTGATTGCTCGTCGGGCAGATGCAAACGAGCGCGCTCAGAACTGAGACCGAGACAGAGGACGTTGAACAAACGCCAGCGTCATCGCATGAGGAAGCGGCCCTCGATTACTCCAGCCCCGCCCATTTCATCAATCGCGAGCTGAGCTGGCTCGAGTTCAACCGGCGCGTCCTCGAGGAGGCGCAGGACGCGACGCAGCCGTTGATCGAGCGGGTCAAGTTCATGAGCATTTTCTCGAATAATCTCGATGAGTTTTTCGAGATTCGCGTGGCCGGGATCAAGCAACAGATCGCGAGCGAGACGAGCGAGATCGGGCCGGACGGGATGACGCCGACGGAAACGTTCAACGCCATTCAACGGCTCGCGCATGAGCTGGTCGCGACGCAATACGAATTCTGGAATGCCGAGCTGATGCCGGCGCTGGCGAAAAACGGCATCCGCGTTCACGACGTGACGCAACTGCCGGCGAAACGCGCGGCCTGGGCCAAACGCTATTTCGAGCAGGAAGTCTTCCCGATGCTGACCCCGCTGGCGGTTGATGCCAGCCACCCTTTCCCGCAGCTATTAAACAAGAGCCACAATTTGCTCGTGCGGGCCCGCGCCCATCGCGGCGGCGAACCGCTCCTGGCCATCGTGCAGGTGCCGCGCGTCGTCCCGCGATTAATCCTCATGTCGCGCGGCAAGGGCGATGATGAGCCGTGGGATTACATCTACCTCGCGTCGCTCATCAAACACCATATCGCCGAGCTTTTCCCAGGCATGATTCTCGATGGCGTGCACGCCTTCCGCGTCACGCGCAACAGCGATCTCTACGTGGACGAGGAGGAAGCAGAGAACCTGCTGCGCATGATCGAGCAGGAACTGCGGCGCTCTAGTCGCGGCAACGCCGTTCGCCTCGAAGTGGAGGCGGAATGTCCTCGCGATTTCCGTGACCTGCTCCTCGCCTTCTTCGATTTACAGGAGCCGGACCTCTACCGTCTGGCCGGGCCGCTCTCGATGACGCATCTCATGCCGCTGGTGGCAAACGACGCGCTGGCAAAGCTGCACGATCGCGCATTTCACCCCGCGCTTGCTCCTGCCTTTTCCCCGCCGGCCGACATGTTTGAGAGTATTCGCAAACAAGCCGTTTTGCTGCATCATCCGTACGAAAGTTTCGATCCGGTGGTCGAATTCGTGGAAGCGGCCGCGGCCGATCCGCTCGTGCTCGCGCTCAAGATTACGCTTTATCGCACCAGCGGTGATTCGCCCATCGTGGAAGCCTTGATCGAAGCCGCCAATGCCGGCAAACAGGTGACGGCGCTGATTGAATTGCGCGCGCGTTTCGATGAAGCGGCCAACATTCGCTGGGCGCGACGGCTGGAAGAAGCGGGCGCGCATGTTGTCTACGGCGTGGTGGGATTGAAGACGCATTGCAAGATGCTGCTCGTCGTGCGCCGCGATGCCGATCGCCTCCGCCAGTATGTGCATCTCGGCACGGGCAATTACCATTCGAAAACCGCGCGCACTTACACCGACTTCAGCCTCTTCACCACCGAGCCGGAGCTAACTGAAGAAGTGGCGATCGTTTTCAACACGTTGACGGGACTCGCCGGTTATCCGGGATTGAAGAAACTGATGGTGGCGCCCTTCGATCTTTCCACCCGCGTGCTCCAGCTCATCGAGCGCGAACGCGACCATGCGCGCGTGGGCAAACCGGCGCGGATTATCGCCAAGCTCAATTCGCTGGTCGACCAGCAGACCATCGAGAAACTCTATGAAGCTTCCGGGGCCGGCGTGCGCATCGATCTCATCGTGCGCGGCATTTGTTGTCTGCGGCCGCAGGTGCCGCGGTTGAGCGAAAACATCCGCGTCATCTCCATCGTCGGGCGTTTTCTCGAGCACAGCCGCATTTATTACTTCGAGAATGGCGGCGAGCGGCTGGTCTATCTCTCGAGCGCGGACTGGATGCCTCGCAATTTCGAGCGCCGCATCGAAGTGGCATTTCCCATCGAAGCGCCGGAATTGCGTGACGAGCTGGTGAACGACGTGCTGCCGGCTTATCTGAGCGATCGGGTAAAAGCGCGGGAGCTCCAGTGCGACGCCAGCTATGTGCGGTTGCAGCCTGCAAAAGGCGAGTCGCGGCGGCAGGCGCAACTCTATTTTCGCGAACGCTCGCGTGCCGCGCGCAAAGCCGCCGCTGAATCGAGCAAAAAGCCAGCGATGAAATTAACGCCGATCAAGGCGAAGGAAGTCATGTGAATCGTGATCTGTGAATCGTGAATCGTGAAGCGAGATCGACATTTCTCGGGTTTCACGATTTTCCGATTCCCCTTCTTCAGAAATGCAAATTTGCTTTCTTCGCCACGGTGAGGCGGATTGGCCCGACTGGGAGAAGCCGGATGACGAGCGGCCACTGACGAAACGCGGGCGAAAAGAAATGAAGCGAGTCGCTAAATTTCTCGATCGCCTCCAGTTCTCGCCTGACGCAATCTTGAGCAGCCCGCTCCCGCGCGCACAACAAACAGCAGAGATCGCAGCGAAGCGCCTCGATTTGAAGTTACAGGTCGAGCCGGAGCTGGCCCACGGTTTCAACCTCGAGCGATTGCGCCGCATTATCGGCAAAGCCGGCGCCCAATGCGTTATCATCGTCGGGCACGATCCGGAATTTTCTGCCGTCATCAAGGAGCTGACGGGGGGCGAAGTGAAGCTGTCGAAGGGAGGAATCGCCCTCGTGGAAGCGACCCGCGATTGCAAATCGGGCGAGCTCCTCTGGCTCTTTCCGCCAAAGATTGCCAAAGCCGGTACCGAATAATGGAGGGATGGCCGCTGTGCCGTCCCCATCCCGAGCAGAGCGCGCCCAAGCGGGCATTACTAAAATGTAATAAAATTTACATTGACCTTTTGTGTGCCCCAAGTAAAAAGGGACTGTTGTTGGCCGTCTCCCCAGAGAATGGAATCCCCGCTAGCCGGTGATTTGTTCGCAAACGCGGCAGCCAAAAACGATTTCATGCACGAACGATCAACGTTGATTACCCCAATCACCCGTTCAGCTTTCAACGAACACCAATGGCTCGCTCGAGCCTGGCGCTCTGACTCCGTAATTTCCTATGCAAACAAACTCTGACTCCCAATCCGCCTTCTTCAATCCGCGAATCTTCATCGCTTTTCTGCTCTGCTCCGTCGGTGGGTGGATGGCCATGCTCAGCTTTGCCGCAACGCCATCAAGTGGAACGCTGACCGACGTGTCTGGCCCGCTCACTTACAGTGCCGGGCCGTTTAATGTGGCTAATCCCACTCCCGTGATTCAGGTTGATTCGGGCCCGGAGTGCCACTTCCCCAACGGCACCGCACAACCGTGTGACGATTATGCGCTGACGGCGAACATCCCGCAGGCTTATCTCACCGCGAATCCAAACGCCTCGATCAAGGTCACAATGGCTTGGACCGATACGGGCAGCGGCAACTCAGACTACGATCTTTACGTCTACAAAAATCCCCGCTCCGATTGCAGCCCCACCGATTGCACCGCCACAGACGGTACCCAGGCGGCCAATTATTCATCGGCCAGCGGCAGTAACCCCGAGATCGCCGTCATCACTCCCCTGACCGCTGGCCTCCAAAAGTACACCGTCGTGATTGTGCCGTACACGCCGACTCGCGAAGTCGTCAATGTGAGAATTGAATTGCAGGCGGGCGCCCCAGGTGGCGGGGGCGGTGGCGGTGGGCCTTTCGGCGGGCCTGATCCGACGGTGGCGGGTAATCCGCGCTATCAGAATTATTACGCGCCCAGAGGCAGCTCAGCGGAATCCAGCAGCGGCGAGTTCAATATTGGGGTCAATCGTCTGACCGGTCATATCTTCGTGATGAACCTCGGGCCGATCTGGCGTTTGACGCCTCCCGAGATTGCGGTGCCGCCGTTCAGGCCTGTGGCGTTGCCGGAATGCTGCGAAGCGCTCTGGCAAGATAAATCATCAAACGTAACTAATACTGGTCTCGATCCCATCCTCTGGACGGATAAGGTCTCGGGCCGCACCTTTGCCTCCAATACCACCACGGGCACCTTGGGTACTGTATTTACGGACTCGTTTACACCAGCCCTCAACGACGGCGACATGTGGTCCCCGGTTGCTGGTATGGTCAATGGCGGCGCCGATCACCAAACCATTGGTTCGGGGCCGTATCCCACTAACCCTCTCTACAACTTCAGCAACCCAACAAATCAGGGGCAGGCTGTGTACTATTGTTCACAGGACGTTGTCGGTCCCGCGGCTTGCCAGCGCAGCGATGACCTCGGTGTATCTTTCCCAGCAGCTGTTGGCGGGGTACCCTACGACGGAAATACCCCTCCCGGGTGCGGCGGCCTCCACGGCCATCTCCACGTAGCGGCCAACGGGACGGTTTGGTTGCCAGTCAACCAGTGCAACGGCAAGCAGGGTGGATCAGTGAGCACCACTGCTACCCAGCCTGCCGTGACTGCTCCGACGGGTTGGAACCAGTTTGTTGTTCAGGGGAATAACGACGTCAACGGCGGAGCGGCCTTCACGGCTACCTCGCAGACAAACGGCGCCGATCCCTCTATCGCCCTTGACTCCGACAGCACCGCTTATTACTGCTACGTAAATAACGAGGCGGGCGGCACTGAAGGCCATGTCCACGTCGCCGTCGGCACAGCTGACGCTAACGGCGTGACGACCTGGATTCGCGATGTTGATGTGGGAGCCTCCCACGGCATCAAGAACGCCGCGCTTACCGAAGCGGTAGGGGGCAGCTCGGGCCGCGCGGCTTGCGGCTTTGCCGGCACCAATGTGGGCGGAAACTACCAGTCCGGAACTTTCCCCGGGGTGTGGTATGCATTCATCGCCACCACTTATGACCAGGGCCGCACCTGGGTAACGGTCAATGCCACGCCTAACGATCCTGTTCAGAGAGCGACCGGCATCTGGCAGCAGGGTGGCAGCGGAGAAAACGGAGACCGCAACCTGCTCGACTTCAATGAAATCACCGTCGATGCCCAAGGCCGGGTGCTTTATGGCTACAGCGACGGCTGCGTTACCCCGGACTGCATCAGCGGCGCGGCCGGTAACGATTATACCGCCTTCATGCGCGTTGCGCACCAGTCCGGCGGCAAGCCGTTGTACAGTCAGAATGATCCGAACCCGGCAGAACCGATCGCGCCAAAGGCCCCCTGCCTATCCGGCACGAGAAGTCCTTCGGAGTCGCTTCTTACCTGGAAGGCGCCCGACAATGGCGGGTCGGATATTACCAATTACCAGATATATCGCAGCAACACGTCGGGTGCCGAAGTCCTCATCGGCCAGACTGGCAACGCCAGCACCACCTTTAGGGACATCAATCCGCCAGCAGACCCGCATCTGTTTTACAAGGTGCTTGCGATCAACAGTCAGGGCCCTGGCCCCTTGAGCAACGAGATCGATCTCGTTGCCGTCGTTCCGCCGCCGGTGCAAACCCCGTGCATCATGCCCGGAGTAACGATCCTCACCGATCCTGCCGGCGACACAAGCGCTGCCTTGGGCCTCGTATCTACGCCGGCTCCTCCCGGGTCGGATCTGATCTCGTTCCAGCTGGCCCAGCCGTATCGCAGCGATGGCAGTGAGCCGCGGCTGGTATTCACCATCACCACCGACCAGAACATGAGTCAAGTGGAACCCGCCGGATGGGGGGCCTATGTGGCGATGAAGATTAATGGCGATGATCCCGCTACGCCTGCGGTGGAGACCACGTACTATCGAGGCGTGCGCTTGTCGTTTACCGGCGCCACGCCTAACTACGAGTACTACACGCCATCGCCCAACAACTCCGGTGGCGTCGATGGCCGCTTCGTCAAAGCTGGATCCAATCACCCGGCCGAATCGGGCACCAACTGGACTGATCCCAGCCACACCCAAATTACCATTACGATAAAGGCGAGTGACCTTGGTCTGGCGGTTGGCGGTACCATCAGCGGGTTCGTCAGCGGCACGACTCAGTCGAGTGATCCCGCTAATCTCGGGGCTGGGGCGACGGCACTCTATGACCAGATGCCGGACAGCCTCTCCTTCGCCGGCAGCTACACCATCGTTGACAACAACACCTGCGCACCTCTCCAGAGCGTCGTCTCGCGCCGCACCCATGGCAGTGCTGGCACGTTCGATATCGCGCTGCCCACCAGCGGCACGACCGGCGCCATTGAGCCGCGCGGCGGCACCCATCAGCTCGTTTACAGTTTCCTCTCTACCGTCACAGCGCCCGGCACCGTCACCGTCACGCCTTCTGGCAGCGGCACGACCGCCATCGGCAGCGACAACAAATCAGTCGTGGTTACCCTCTCCGGTATCCCGAACGCCTCGCACGTGGTCGTCACGCTCAATGGCGTCACGACCGGCGGCAGCACCTTGAGCGGTCTGGCCGCGCACATGGATGTGCTCCTTGGCGACACGACCATTGATGGCACCGTAAACTCGGCCGACGTGAGCCAGACAAAATCACGCTCCGGCACGGTGGTGGGTAGCGGAAACTTCCGCTCCGACGTGACGGTAGACGGCTCGCTCAACAGCGCCGACGTTTCACTGGTAAAGAGCAAGTCGGGCACAGCGCTGCCGCCGTAACAATCAATGTCGCCGCCTCGGGAAATTCCCGGGGCGGCGACCCCGGAGCACCCGCCCTACAATCCGCCGGGTAAGCCTTACCCAAATGTAATACTCTTTTCCATTGACCTTTTGTGCCAAGCCGGTAAAAAGGAGAACGTTTTTGGCAGTCTCCCCCAGCGGCGATCCGGGTGACAGGGTGATTTGTCGCAGAGATCGGCAGCCAGGAACAACCGATCCACGAGCATTAATACCGTACTTATCTACTCACCCCTCCAACCAGCAGAAAGATCCCACCGGGATCTGACCGTTCCCAACGGGGGCGCACCGTGGCGGACGCGAATTGGCAGCTTCAAGTTCGCGCAATGTGTCGCCTCAGCGGTGCCCTGGCCAGCCTCCAGAAAGGTTATATGATGTATCTCTTCTCCTCTGCCTCCAGAATCGTCTCGGTCGGATCGCGGCGCGCGCTTTACTGCGTCGCATTTGGCGCCATAGCGGGAGTAGCCGGCATGTTGCCGAATATGGCGCAGGCTCAGAACGCGTGTATCAACACGCCCAGCCAAGTGGTGACTGATCCCAGCGGCGACCAGGGCGCTCTCAACCCAACCCAGGCAGACATCCAGTCGATTTCCGTCGGTGAAGACTATCGTTACATCGGTACACCGCGCCTCGTCTTTAACCTAAAGGTGGCAGATCTTAGTACGGTGCCGGCGAACCAGGTCTGGCGAGTGCGCTGGACCTTCGGCACCACGACCTACTACGTGGCTATGACCTCCGATAACGGCAACAACGGGCAACCACCGGCCAATGTGAATTTTGAATACGGCACGCAATCAGGCAGCACGGTGACTACCGTAGGCGGTCTGGAAGCTGGTTCCTTTACGCCGGATGGCACGATTACCATGACCATTGCAATGAGCAAAGTCGGCAACCCAACTGCCGGCTCATCGCTCACCGCGATCAATGGCGTGACGCAAAAGAATGTGGGCGGTACTCTGTTTACCGGAGAAGATTCAACCAGCAGTGGGACTTACACGGTGAGGGCGCAGGGCACAACCTGCACTCCAGTGCCGCTGCCGCAGCCCGGCGCCGCCACCTACCTCAAGGGCGGGATGACGTTCAGTCCGAACTACACAACCAAGGCACCCTACATCGGTCAGGATGTTGAGCCGAGTGTTCGTTGCGATAAGTTTGGTAATTGCTACGTCGCCCCCATCCGCGGTGTGCCCGGCGGGACCGACCTTTGGTATTTCGATCTCCGACCCACGGTCAATGGTTCGCCGAACCCCAACTACGACCCGTTCATGCGCAACCCGATTTATCGCGGTCAGCCCGATAAAATCGCCGATATCCCAGGGGATGGAACTGTAGGCGGTGATGGCGGTGGCGACGTGGACATGGCAGTCGGCTTTAACAGCGAAGCGACGGAGAATCCCAGCGCTCCCCCGACTCTGGCCTACAGCAGTCTGGTGCTAGCTAACATTTCCACGCAGCGTTCGACCGATCGTGGCGTCACCTTCGTGAAGAACCCCTCAGGCAATGTGACCGGAGGCGTGCCGGGAGATGATCGCCAGTGGATGGAATTCTTCGGCAGCCAGTATGTCTATCTGATTTACCGCACGCTCGCCCCGGCGGTCGCTCAGGTGCAACGTTCAGTAGATGGTGGTCTCACCTATGGCGAGACGACGGTTGTCGGCACAATTGGTCAGGTGGGCGGCGTCGACGTGGATCAGAATGACGGCACTGTCTATCTGAGCGGCAGCAACGGCGTGGTCGCGGTCGGCATTCCGCCTGTGCCAGGGCCGCCGAGTCCGACCACCAGTTTGCCACCAGCTACCTACACCATTCACAACGTCGCCGGCACCGGGAACGCGCACCTTTTCTTCACGGTCAAAGTTGCTTCCGATGGAACGGTTTACGCCTGTTACTCAGACGATCATAACGTGTTCATCAAGTTCTCGCAGGACAAAGGCACCACCTGGAGCTCTGCCATCCGCGTGAGCGACGGGCCGGAAACATTGACTTCAGTGTTCCCATGGATGGAGACAGGGCCTACGCCGGGCACCATTGGCGTTGTCTGGTATGGCAGCGACAAGGCCAGCACCGGTGACAATAGCGCGGACTGGCATGTCTTTTATGCGCAGGGAACGAATGTTACTTCCAATCCCGTATTTCGGCAGGCGGAGGCCAGTGACCATGTGATTCACGGCGCTAATATTTCCGAGGCTGGCCTGGTCGTCGGAGGTATGTCGCCGAACCGGAATCTGGCTGATTATTTCCAAATCGCGTTCGATCCTACCGGCGCCGCCGTTATTGGTTATGCCGACGATCATAACGACATTAGCGGCCATGCCTATGTCGCGCGCCAGATCAGTGGCCCAGGGGTTAACGGCGGGGCCGCCATCCCAACGCCGGTGGAAGGAAGCTCGCTTCCGCCGCAGTTATTCGAGCCCAAACCAACGGCGGCGAGCGTTGGCGGTATCCCTGGCTCGCAGGTTACCGACCAGAGAGACGACGTCCGCACTGGCGGTAACCCGCAAACGGGCGGCACCATTGTTATTCCGAACGACGATCCGGCGGACATCCTCTCGGTTAAGTACTCGACTGAGGGGACGGCTGCTCAGCCTGTGCTGGTATGCACGATGAAGGTTTCGGATCTGACTGCGATTCCTCCGAGCACGAACTGGCGCATGCATTTCACGGCGAACGCGCCGAATTCTGTCCTCAGCCCAACCGGAGAATACACTTTCGGTGTCTCCGACCGCGGGGATCAATTCTTCGTTCGTGCGAGCACTGATGCAGCGGGCGCGCAGACCTTTATGTATGGGACTGCCACGAGAAACTTCGACGGCACGATTACCTATACCGATCAGGGCAGTGCGGACAGCGGCGCATTCGACCAGGCCAATACGACAATCACGCTAAAGGTGGCGGTGAGCAAACTTAACGCAGCTCTGGCTACCGGGCGTCCTCCGCTCGGACCCGGCTCGATCCTGGCCGGATTGCGCGCCACGACGTTCACGACGGCAGCCGGGAGCGGAAACAACCGGGCCGACACTGCTCGGGGCGGAACGCAATTTGAGATCAGCTTCCCTGTGGCACTGACGAGCGTCGTGTCTCGTAAAACTCACACCGGGGTTGGTGACTTCGATGTTAATTTGCCGCTCACCGGGACGCGCGGCATTGAATGCCGCACCGGCGGCGCGACTGGCGATTTCAAGCTGGTCTTTACCTTCCCGAATAACCTGACGAGTGTCGCCAGCGCCAGCGTCACCAGCCACGACCCCGCGAGCGGGACCGGCACGGTAAGCAGCAGTATGATCGGGCCAAACCTGAATCAATACACGGTGAACCTCACGAACGTGAGCAATATCCAGTATATCACGGTCACGTTGAACAGCGTGGTGGACGCAGCAAGCAACAGCGGCAACGTTGTGGGCCCCTCAACAGGTATCCTCCTCGGCGATACCACGGCCGACGCCTCAGTGAACTCGGCCGACGTCAGCCAGACAAAATCGCAATCCGGGCAGTTCGTCACTGGGAGCAACTTCCGCGAGGACGTGACTGTCGATGGTTCGATCAACAGCGCCGACATCTCGCTGGTGAAGAGCAAATCGGGCACTGCGCTCCCGTAACCAATTAATGTCGCCGCCCCGGGAAATTCCCGGGGCGGCAAACAACCCTCCGTACAGCCCAAAACAAGAGAAAAAAGAAAAAAAGTAAAGAAAAGGCAAAAAATCTTGGTGACAGAACGTTGCCAAGATGCTAAAAACAAAGTCCAAAACTCAGAACCAAACAGCAACTACACTCCACACATGAAAAAATTCCTCCTCACGCTCACCTGCGTGTCCCTGATGGCAGGGGCTGCTTTCAGTCAGACAGCTTCGTTCTCATTTAACGATAACATCGGCACAGCGAACTCCGGGACGTACACTATGACCCAGACGTTCACTGTTGATTTGTATGCGACGTTTGACTTCACTGCGCTTGGATACTCGGTGTGGCTCGAAGCCCCAACGGCCAATGGATTCGCCTCATCACTTTCGATCACGAATTACGCATACATGACGTTCATTGATCCAACGGATAACGGCTTTCCGAAAGCTTTCACCGATAGTTCTGGAGCACGTCCGGGCTATCTGACCGACACGGATACGGTCATAAACCCGCAAACCGGGACCCAGGATCAGGGAGACCTCGGAGCGACATCTCCCGCGACCGCGGCTGGAACATACAAGGTAGGAACAATCACCTTTTCGCTCAGCAATGCACCGGCGGGCACATACGTGCTTTATACGACGACGCTCAGTCCGAAAGGATCTGAAGTAAATGAAGGTGCGCCAGATTTCACCTCACATTTTGCTCCTGCAGCAGACTACACCATCACGATCACCTCGGCGGTTCCAGAGCCGGCGACGTGGTCGCTCCTGGGTTTGGGCGGGCTTGGCTCGGTCGGCATGATGATGCTGCGCCGGCGTCGCGCTTAATTTTTACGAGTAGTTGCTCTTACGCGCTCGCTCCCGAAAGGGGCGAGCGCGTTTTGTTTCTTGCTTGGGTTTGGTTTTGTGAGGCAGCCGTGCCGGCCGGCGGGATGGCAATGAATAAGGACCCCACCGTGGGTGGAGGCGGCACGCCCGCCACTAACAAGCTTGCGGCACGCTTCTCAATATAGACTTTGCCAGCCGACTGGCCTGCCTTACAGAAGACAGAGAACCTCAGGCCCGATCAGTTGGGGCGATCTCGCTTTCGCGGGCTACTGACCGATTCCATTTGCTAACGAATCACATCAATACCTTGAAGCCCGAAATAAGGCGCCGCGGATAATAAACGCCGATCATTACTGTAAATTGCATCGAACTGGTTTTCGGCCGCGCAGGTCAGATGCAACGCGTCGGCCGCTCGGCAAAGTATCTTGTTCGGGACTGCGGTCAGGCGTGTGCAAGCCGATTCGATTAACGAGCGATTTAAGGGAAGGAAAGACCACAGCTCGGCCGCCTCATCTCGGATGAACTGATTCAGCGCCTCGCTCGCTCGAGCGGAGGAAAGATTCCCGTCGCGCACATGCCGTTTCACCGCCGAGAAAAACTCCACCCGCCCGTGCACCGCACAGGCGCGGCCTGGATGCGAGCGCGCCAGAGCCAATACCTGGGCGCTACCAGCCTCGGCCAAATAGCACTTTATGATGTAGGTGCTGTCGAAATAGATCACCGGGCATCGCGTTCCTGAGAGATGTAGATGGAGGAATTGATCCGTACCCGCGGCAAAGAACTAAGCCGACGCTTGGGAAATGGTTTACCGCTGCTTTCCCCCGGCGAGGGCGACTTGAGAACGGCCATTTCGCGGCCACGATCAGTAACTCGAATCATTTCATGCTGGGCAGCGCGGACGAAATGTCCGGTCCGGGCATGGAGCTCTCGAATCGAGATCGTCTTCATGTGTCCAATGTGACACATGAAGGCAGAGCTCGTCAATCACGAGGTCAGAATTTTGATTTTGGCTTTTTGTAGTGCAGCCGTGTCGACTGCCTGGATGCGGGCCTGTAGCGGCAGGGGGGTCGGCTGCTGGAACTGCGGTAACGAATACACATAGACAGATGCAGGCGCCACGCCTGCCCTCTACAGCACAGAAAAGAATTCGCGCTGGATAAAAACCCATCTGTGAGATGTGTGTTCTTCTGTGGTGTTGCGGAACCGCCGCAACTGCTCAGAGTCGCTTTACTACCAGACGCGCCAGCTCGATGACTTTTTCTTTGCGGTTGTCCGCTCCTCCAAGGGTGCCGACCGCGACCCGCACGAAAAGATTGCCTTTTATCACGTAAAGCGCGCCACCCACTTTTGTGCCTTCCCAGATCGCTTTGTCGCCCAGGCCTTCCACGCGCTCAGGCTCGGAGCGCCGCTCCCCTTCCTCCTCTCCCTCGCCTTCCTCAGGATGTTCGATTTTCCTTTCCAGAAACTCCTTCGGATCGCGTGCACCGGGGCCGGGGGCGCGCCGCGTAACGGAAATCAGTATCGAATTGCTGTAATCGGGGAGGTTGAACATGCATTGCGAAATGTCGAACCCGCCTTCCACAGTATGACTCGGCGTCGTGCCGGTGGGTGCGTCACCAGCGATATTCTTGATTTCTTCCGCGGTGAGAAGGGCGCACGCGTCCAGTGCCGGAAGCGGAGTCGCTGCTGGCGTGCTCGCTTTGGGCGAATCCTGTGCTGACGCCGTGGAACGTTTCGAGCAACCGGAGAAACTTGCCAGAGCAGCGACGAGAAGAATGAAGACCTGAGTGCGCAACATCGGTTTGAGAGATTGCCTTCGAGTGCCGAACGAAGCAACTAATAGACGGAGGGATCTGGCAGCCAGGAAACCAGGAGTAAAAAACGACAAGTCGGAAGTAGAAATAACAATTTGGTTGTGCTGCCTCGGCACATTGGGATTTGCCGGACGTTTCCTGGGTTTCAGGATTTCCAAATTCCTACCTGCTTTCCTATCCTGGCTTTCTGGTTTCCAGATTTCTGTTGCTGCTTTGCTCCCTCGGCACATTGCAGAAACGTAATTTAATTTCTCTCGCTTTCTCCGCGGAACACCGTAATAGTTCGATGTTGCAGCTTGTTTCCCCCCGTTCCTGCTTCGGGCAGGTTCACGCCGTCTCGCCGCAACGATGAAATAATAGACTACATCGCTGATCCCATTTAACCCCTCATCCATATGCGCAAAAATACTACCGCCGAATCCGGTCTCTTTAACCTTCGCGTTCTTTGCAGTCTTCTCCTCATCGGCAGCGGCTGTTCGCTCGCATTCCTAAGCTACGCTGCCAATCCCAGCGGCGGTACCATCACGCCATCCACGGCGACGGCTTTGACTTGGACGGGAACAGGGACTGGCGTTCCTCCCGCGGCCAATGGGGAAGGCGATTGCACGGATACTCAAGGCAATCCTGCCAATTGCGACAATTACGTTCTGACTATTTCTGGCCAGCCCAGCGACTGGGTCGGCAAACAAGTCCATGTCCAGATCGTCTGGGGACTTCCTACCACCGATTACGACATGTACGTGCACCAGGGCAGCTTGAATGGGTCGATCGTTGCGTCCTCTGGCGCCGGTGGCACGACCATCGAGCAGGTTGATCTCAACCCGAGCAATCCGAGCGTCGGCACCGGCGTTTTTGTCGTTCATGTGGTCTACTTCGCTTCAAACCCGACCGATCAATATCACGGCGCGGCATCGGTAAAGGTTGGGGGCGCTCCGCCGATCCCGGCTCCCACGCCGACAACAGCGGTTTTCGCCCCGCGTTTCGAAAATTATAACCCGCCCGCCGCCGGTCCAGCCACGCTCGGCCTGCACTCGGGCGAACCTTCCATTGGTGTCGGTTTGGCCATCGCTGGGCGTCCGGAAGGCCGGGCCATGTATCAGTCTGACGTGCAGACGTTGCGCGTGACTTTCAATGGCTGCACTTTCCCGCGCGCGCTCTGGGAGAACAAACCAGCCCCCACTTCGCAACAGGATTTCGATCCAATCCTGTTTACCGATCTTCAAACAGGCCGGACGCAAGTTTCGTTGCTGAGCTTTGCCGGTGATCCGGTCGCTCCGCAACTGTCGTATACCGACGATGACGGCGACACATATATACCCGCCACCGGCGCTCGCCCTCTATCGGGCATTGATCACCAGACCGTAGGCGGTGGGGCTTATGCCGCACCCACGCCTCCTACCGCCGTTTACCCTATTACGGGGCCGAAACGCGCCGTGTACTATTGCTCTCAGGCTTTGGTCGAGGCGGGCTGCGCACGTAGTGATAATGGAGGACAAACTTACGGACCGGCCTTTCCCACCTATACGAGCGAATGCGGCGGCCTGCATGGACACGTCAAGGTTGGGCCCGATGGCGCCGTCTATCTGCCTAACAAAGGTTGCGGCGGTCAACAGGCTGCGGTCGTTTCGGAAGACAACGGACAAAATTGGATAATTCGTCCAGTGCCGGGCAGCTTTTCCAGCGGGAGCGATCCTGCGGCCGCGGTTGACAGTGCTGGCAAAGTTTACTTTGGCTACGCCAATGGCGACACCGCCGCAGTCGTAACCACCTCCACCGATCACGGCCAAAACTGGAGTCAGCCCTATGATGTAGGGGCTGTCTTCGGCATCCATAACGTGGTCTTTCCAGCTTTTGTTGCCGGCGACAATGGACGCGCAGCGATGGCTTTTCTCGGCACGCCAGCCACCGGCGGGCTCCAAGGGGATGATTTCCGCGGAGTGTGGCACTTGTACGTGGCCACCACCTACGATGGGGGCGCGAGCTGGACTACAGCCGATGCCACTCCCAACGACCCAGTGCAGCGCGGCTGTATCTGGCTCTCCGGCGGCGCCAATGTTTGCCGCAACCTGCTCGACTTCATGGATGTCCAGATGGACCATGAAGGGCGAGTTTTGGTTGGTTATGCTGATGGCTGCGCCGGGGCCGAATGCGCCCAGGCGCTTCCAAGTGCAGTTGGCAATTCCTACACCGCTCTGGCAGCAATCGCGCGGCAATCAGGTGGCAAACGTCTTCTCGGAGGAGCGTTTGATTCAGCGCCTGGTACCGGCACGAATGTGCCAGGCACGCCGAGCGTGACCGCCCTTCGCAACGGCGGCGTTGTTCATCTTGCCTGGTCGGAAGCTGACACCGGTGGCTCTGCCATCACCGGCTACAACATTTATCGCAGCACGACGAGCAACACGGAGACACTCTTCGCTTCCGTCGGCGGCGCTCAGACCAAATTCGATGACGCGACCGCGATCGACCCAACCAAGATCTACTACTACAAGGTTGAGGCGGTGAATGCTCAGGGCGCCTCGTGTAAGGAAAACGAAGTTGCGGTTCGTTACGTGGGCGATTCGCACGTCGGGAATGGATACACCCTGGCGGTCGATCCAACCGGGGCAGCCGATGGCGCACCGCAGGCGGCGAATCCAGATCTCGATATTGAATCGCTCTCCATCCTCGAGCCGGGCTCCGGGCCGAACGCCGGAAAGATCGTCTTCAATCTAAAGATGGTTAATCTGAATACCATTCCTGATCAGCGCATGTGGAGAGTTGTGTGGGGCGACCCGCGCTCTCCCGGTCAACAGTTCTATGTTGGCATGACCAATGACAGCACCAATGGCGGCATCACCTTTGAATATGGCACGGTGGCGACCGCCACCGTTGGCCTCGTGCTTGGAGCGCCTTCCACTACCAAGTTGGGAACTCCCGATGCGGGCAGCTACGACCCCGCGACCGGCTTGATCACCATAGCAGTTTCCAAAGATAAGATTGGCAATGTGCAGATCGGTGACGTCATGGGTGCGTTCTCGGTCCGGACGTATCCGGAGGTCAAGGATCTCATCCGATCGACTGATGCGGTGGATACAACCGCCAACGCCACCGCCAACGACTTGACCGCCAACTCAGCCAGCTACCAGGTGGTGGGGCCGCTTCCGCAGCTCGTCAGCGTCGTCTCGCGCAAGACGCACGGAACGGCTGGTACCTTCGACATTAACCTGCCGACGAGCGGAACTCCGGGTATCGAGTGCCGTCGCAGTGCAAATCCACTCAATCACAAGGTTGTCTTCACCTTCGCGAGCAATGTAAGCGTCACTGGGGCGACCGTCACTCCAGGAGCGAATGGCACAGCCAGCGTTGGCAGCGTAACGGTCAGCGGAGCGCAGGTGACGGTGAACCTCACGAATGTGAGCAATGCCCAAACATTGGCTATCACTCTGGTGGGAGTGGACGATGGCGTCAGCATCGGCAACGTATCGGCTCCCATGAGCGTGCTTCTGGCAGACACCAGCGCGGACCGCTCCGTGAATTCCGCCGACGTCAGCCAGACAAAAGCGCGCTCTGGTCAGTCGGTCGGGACTGGGAATTTCCGCAGTGATGTGAACATCGATGGCTCGCTCAACAGCGCCGATGTCTCACTGGTGAAGAGCAAATCGGGAACGGCGCTGCCGTAAACATCCGCTCAGTATTATTGTCAAACGCGCTCGCTCCGCCGGGGCGAGCGCGTTTGTTTCTACTCATCTCGTGCTCCAAGGAATCGATCACGATCGAGAGTAAAGAAATACTGCTTTCCGGCGTCGCCGGCCGGCTGCAGGAGTCGGCACGACGCAAAAATGCGCCTGGTGTGCCAAAGTCCGCGATTGGCGCGCTCATGTCATTCACGTAAGTTCAACGGATGTTTTCCGAGACGATCGAGCTGCGCGGTCACATCATCGATTCACTCATTCTGCCAAAGGTGCTCGACCAGATCCTATCCCGCGGCGCCAACTTCAAGATTAACGAAGTCAAAATAGGCGAACAGCGGGCGGACCAGAGTTTTGCCCGTATCGAAGTCACAGCTCCCACGGGCGACGCGCTCGATGATCTGATGCTGCGGCTGCGACAGCACGGGGCGGAGGTGGCCGAGAAGGCCAACGCCGAGCTCGCCGCCGCGCCCGACGATGGCATTTTCCCGGCTGACTTTTACGTCACGACGAATCGCCAGACATTCGTCCGAATCGAAGGCGCCGAATACGAAGTGCAGCGGCCGATGATGGACAGCGGCATCGCGTTCGATCGCGCGAGCAAGGAAGCGCACACGGTAAAATTCAGTGAAGTGCGCAAAGGCATGTTCATCGTCGTCGGTCATCGCGGGGTGCGGGTGGTGCCGTTGCAACGGGCCACTTCTGGCACCGACGTCTTCGGTTTCCTCAACACTACGCTCTCGGCCGACCGCCCGAAGATAGCGGTCATTCGCGAGGTCGCGCGCGAGCTGGAAGCGGCGCGGCAGGCGAAGGGCCGCATCGTGCTGGTGGCGGGCGCGTCGCTCGTGCACAGCGGCGGCGCCGAATACGTCGAGCAATTGATCAACTGGGGCTACATCAATCTGCTCGTCGCGGGCAATGCTTTGGCCGTTTACGATGTCGAGAGCGTGCTCTTCGGCACGGCGCTGGGCGTGAACCTCGAACGCGCGCTCGTCGATGGCGGCCATGAGAACCATCTGCGCGCCATCAACATGATGCGTTCTGCCGGAGGCATCGCCCGCGCGGTGGAGAAAGGCATGCTTACCAGCGGCATCATGCACGCCTGCGTGAAAAACCGCACCGAGTTCCTGCTTACCGGCTCCATTCGCGACGACGGGCCGCTGCCGGAAGTCGTCACTGACGTCACCGAAGGACAACGCCTGATCGCCGAGAAGCTGCAGGGCACAACCCTGGCCCTGCTCCTCGGTTCGATGGTGCAGTCGTTCGCGGTGGCGAATCTGCTCCCGGCCACGGTGAAGACGCTGGTGGTGGATATCAACCCGGCGGCGGTGGCGAAATTGACGGACCAACAGACCTTCCAGGCCCTCGGGCTCGTCACTGATATCGAGCCGTTCCTGCGCGAGCTTGTCACCTGCCTGCGTGCGTTGCGCGGCAAGAACAAGTAACCATTCTTCATATGCGGGAACTGTTACTCTGCGCGCCGGATTACTACGGCATCGAGTACGAGATTAATCCCTGGATGAGTCGAGAGCGCGGGGCGCAAGTGGAGGTGGCCAAAGCGCAATGGCAAGGCCTGCACGAAACACTCAGTTCGCTCGACACCCGCATCGATCTCGTCCCGCCGCAGCCGAAGCTGCCCGACATGGTTTTTACCGCGAATGCCGGGCTGGCCGTGGGCCGCAAATTCATCCCCAGCAACTTCCGCCATGAAGAGCGCGCCGGTGAAGCGCCGCATTTCGCGCGCTGGATGGAGAAGCGTGGCTACGAAATTCTTTGGCTGGAGAAAAATCTTTATTTCGAAGGCGAAGGCGACGCGCTCTTCGGCGGCGATGCGCTTTTCTGCGGCTATAAATTCCGCAGCGACATTCAGGCCCATCGCGCCGTCGGCGACATGCTCGGCTGCCTCGTCATTTCGGTCGAGCTGGTCGATCCGCGTTTCTATCATCTTGATACCTGCTTTTGTCCGTTGCCCGATGGCGGCGCGGTCTGGTTTCCCGCCGCTTTCGATGAATACGGCCAGCGCGCCATTCGCGCCCACGTAGCGGAGTTGATCGACGTGGTCGAGGAGGAAGCGAAGAGCTTCTGCTGCAACGCGGTCGTGCTCGAGCGCGAGATTGTGCTGCCGCAAGGGGCGTCGAGATTAGTTAGTACGCTAACGGATCGCGGCTACCGCTGCCACGAGCTGCCGATGTCGGAATTCCTCAAAGCTGGCGGCGCCTGCAAGTGTCTCACCATGTTCATGCCGCAGCGGGAAAGCCTCTAGTCATCCCGAGCGAAGCGCAGCGCAGTCGAGGAATCCCGTTGCGTTACTTTTAAGCTTTCGCCGCGGGATTCCTCGGCTGTCGCTCGGAATGACCGGGTTGTTGCCGTTTACGTCCGAGCTCCACTTCGATCTGCCCCAGCGGCAAACAATTCACCACATCCTCCTTCGTCAGCCAGCCTTTCCGCGCAACGCCGATGCCGAACCACAGGTCCTGCAAACGCGAGACGCGATGCGCATCGGGATTAATGACGCAGCGCACACCTTTGCTTTTCGCCAGGGGCCACCAACGCCAGTCGAGATCGAGCCGCTTCGGCGCGGCGTTGATCTCGATCCAGGTGCCAGTGTCAGCCGCGGCCTCGATCACCGCCGCAAGATCGATCGGGTAAGCATCACGTTTCAACAGCAGCCGGCCGGTCGGATGCGCCAGCATGGTGACGAGCGGATTCTCCAACGCGCCGATCACGCGCCTCGTCATTTCCGCTTCGCTGAGATTGAGCGTGCCGTGCACTGAGGCAACGACGAAATCAAGCTCGGCCAGGACTTCGTCGGGGAAATCGAGCGAGCCATCGCGCAGAATGTCGCATTCGATTCCAGCGAAAATGCGAAATGGCGCAGCTACCGAAGACCCCTCACCAGGCGCTTCGCGTACGGCCTCCAGCCCTGATTCCCAAGACACCCGTGGCCTATGTCCTCCTCTCCCCGGGGGAGAGGAATGAGGTGAGGGCGTTCGCGTTGTTTCGTTGCTGAACTTCTCGTTGAGTTCGCGAATACGCGCGACCTGCACCTTGAGTCGCGCCACATCCAGCCCATGCGCCTGCACCTGGCTGCGCGAATGATCCGCAATGCCGACATACTGCAAACCGAGTTCCTGCGCCGCCGTCACCATTTCCTCCAGTGAGTTGTGACCGTCGCTCGCGCTGGTGTGGCAATGAAACGTGCCGCGCAGATTCTCCGGCTCGATCAAATGCGGCAACGTGCCCTTTTCCGCCGCATCGAATTCTCCGCAATTCTCGCGCAGCTCCGGCGGGATGAAATCGAACCCCAGCGCGCGGTAGAGATCGGCTTCCTCCTTAACTTTGGGAGGTTTCGATGTCGTCTTCTTCGGATTGGGCGCGGCGCCGAGCCGGTACTCGTTCAAAGTCCAGCCGCGATCGAGCGCGCGGTTTCGCATAACGATGTTGTGCTCCTTGCTTCCGGTAAAATAATTCAGCGCGAATGGATACTCCGCGTTACTAACGACCCGCAGATCCGCCTGAATTCCCGACCGCAGACGCACGCTCGTCTTCGTCGGCCCGCGTGCGATAATGCTCTCGACCAGCTCGTGCTCGCAAAAAAAAGCCGTGATCGCTTCTGACGCTGGGCTTGCCACGATGAAATCCAGATCGCGCACGATCTCCTTCCGCCGGCGAAAACTTCCCGCCATGCTCACCTGTAGCGCGTCAGAATGCGCGGCCAAATCGCTGCGCAATTGCTCCGCTTCGCTCGCCACCGCGCCGAGCTGAAACGAACCGATATGCTTCGCCCGATTCTGAATCGCCGCGCAGATTTTCGCCTGCGTCGTTTCGCCGAAGCCGGGCAGTTGCGCGACCCGGCCCGACTCGCACGCGGCCTGCAGCTCCGTGATCGAGCTCACCTGCAATTGCTCATGCAGCGCTTTGATCTTCTTCGCGCCCAGGCCGGAAATGGAAAACAGCTCCAAAATCGCCGGCGGAAATTGCCCGCGCAATTCCTCCAGGAATTTCGAGCTGCCGGTGGTGGCCAGCTCGGCCACCTTGGCCGCGATGGCTTTGCCTACGCCGGGGATTCTCTCCAGCGCTTCCGCGTTTTGCAGATCGGCGAAGCTCGCGCCCCAGGCTTCGATCGAGCGCGCGGCGTTCGTGTAGGCGCGGATTTTGAACGGGTTCTCACCCTTCAATTCCAGCAACGTCGCGATCTCTTCCAAGGCGCCGGCAATTTCTTCCTTCGTCATTTTAGAGTTAACAGCAGTGCAATTTCCGTGTAACTTGGCGCTTCCGCAAAGTGATGATCCCCCCTCGTCCGATGGCGCTCGCTGCGCTTTGTCTTTTCGGCTGCGTCTCGTTAGCCGACGCGGTCATTCTTTATCGCACCGGCGACCCGTCACAAAACACCAGCGCGCCGCTTAATGATGTTGCCGGCAGCGGCTGGAATTATGAAGGCATCTACGGCGGTTTTCTTGGCAGCGCGATTTCGCCGCATCATTTCATCACGGCGCAACATTTCGGCGAGCAGGGCAACGTTTTCACCTTCGGCAGTGTCGATTATCACATCGTCGGGCGTTTCCCCGATCCGCAGAGCGACCTGGTCACTTACAAGGTGGCTGAGACGCTGCCTTCCTTTGCCTCGCTCTACTCGCGCACTGATGAGGCTGGCCAGCGCACGGTTGACATTGGCCGCGGCACCCAGCGCGGCGGGGGATATTCGCTCAACGGGACGCCGCTCGGCTGGCTCTGGGGCGGCGGTGACGGAGTGAAACGCTGGGGCGAAAATACCTTTTCTTCCGTGTATCCCAACGGCGCAAACTGGGACCTGCTTTACGCCACTTTCGACCAGAACGGCCTCGTCAATGAGTGCACGCTCTCGAGCGGCGATTCCGGCGGCGCGGCCTTCCTCAATGACGGCAATATATGTAAGCTCGCCGGCATCAACTACGCAGTGGACGGACCATTTTCCGAGAACGCCGACGGTTCGCTCGCATTCAGCGCCGCGCTCTACGACACGCGCGGTCTTTATACCAGTGACGGGAACAGCTGGTTTCGGATCACTGGCGCGAGTGCGGTGCCGACTGGCTTTTACCCGACGCGCATCTCGACCAAGCTGGCTTGGATTTGTTCCGTCGTAGCGTCGCCGGAGATTGGACATGAAGGCAACTTCGTTACGCTCACTTACACCAAGCTGCTGTTGAATCCTGCAGTCGGCTACGTCGTCGAGCAATCAAGCGATCTGCGAACATGGACAACGGCGACTACGATTGACGAGACCGTCTCGACCAGCGGCAGCTCCGCCGTCATTAAAGCGAAGGTGGACCTGACTAACAAAACGCAGCTGTTCCTTCGGCTGCGCACGACCCAGCCGTAACGCGCGCTGTCATCCTGAGCGAAAGCCGAGGGATCCCGCGAAGTTACCTTGAAGGTTCCGTTGCGGGATCCCTCGACTACGCTGCGCTTCGCTCGGGATGACGATGTGCGCTTACAACCGCCCGCGCTGCCGGTAGAACTCGTACCTTCGCAGCACTGTCTCCACGTATTTGCGGGTGCCGGGGAAATCGATGTTCCCGCGGAATGTCTGCTCGGCCATGACGGCCGATGTGTCGTTATTCGCCCAACGCTGCGCGCGGCTGGCGCCGGCGTTGTATTCCGCCAGCGCAAAAGCAGCCGGCTTGCTCTGATGTTCCCAATGCTGAAAGGCCCGCGCCAGATACCATGCGCCCGCCTCCAGATTCGTCCGCGCATTGAACAAATCTTCCACCTGAAAACTCGCGACGTGTGTTTCGCGCGCCCATTCCCGCGCGGCCAGCTCGCTCACCTGCATGAGCCCGCGCTCGCCCGCGCTCCCGAGCTTGTGCGGATCGAACCGGCTTTCGCGCCAGACCACGGCCTTCACCAGCATCGGATCGAGCCGGTGCTCGGCCGCGACGCTGCGAATGAGATTGTCGAATTGATGGAAACGCGCCGGGCTGATCCATTCGTAAGCGGTGTAGATTGGATCGCCGGAACGGAGCGCGACCAGGCCGAGCGCCGCCGCCACAGCGAAGCCGACGCAGATGATAAATTTGAGGACGAATCGCATGATCGAGCGCGCGTAAGCATGCACACGAAATTTGCGCGCGTCATTATCGATCGGGCCATCCGCCGCCAGCTGGACTACGCCATTCCCGAAACATTGGCTGAGCGAATCGGCGTGGGCGCGCGCGTGCGGGTGCCATTTCGCGACAAGAGCGCGCTGGCGACGGTGGTGGCGATGCTGGAGGAGAGCGATGCGAAAGGCATTCGCGAGATCGAGGCGGTGGTGGGCGAGGGCGCGACTTTGAGTGAGCCGTTGCTCGAGCTCGCGCGCTGGATTTCGATCTATTACTGCTGCCCGATCGAAACGGTCATGCGGAGCTTTCTGCCGCAGGTGATCCGGCGCGGGGAAGTGGGCTGGAAGAAGCAGCAGTTCGTGGAGATCGCGCCGGATATTTCGCCGGAAATATTGGAGGCAATTCGCCGCCGCGCACCGAGACAGGCCGAGCTGCTCGATGAGCTGGCGAAAAGCACGAAGCCGGTTCCGGCGGCTGAAATTTTGCGACGTCTATCGCTGAACTCGACCACACTGCACGCGCTGGCAAAGCGCGAACTCGTGCAGGTGAGCGAAGCCGCCGTCGCCCGCGATCCGCATGCCGGCGAGCAATTCATCGCCAACCCGGAGCTCGTGCTGAACGAAGAGCAGACCGCCGCATTCGCGAAAATTCTCACGGCACTCGACGCGCCGGAAAGTGCGCGACCGATTTTGCTTCACGGCGTCACTGGCAGCGGCAAAACCGAAATCTATTTGCACGCCATCCGCGAGAGTCTGGCCCGCGGCAAAAGCGCCATCGTTCTCGTGCCGGAAATTTCCCTCACGCCGCAGACGGTCGAACGGTTCAAGAGCCGGTTCGTCGAAACGACAGACATCGTCGCGGTGCTGCACAGCCATTTATCCCAAGGCGAACGCCACGATGAATGGCACAAGGTGCATTCCGGCCGCGCCCGCATCGTCATCGGGGCGCGCAGCGCCGTCTTCGCGCCGCTGAAAAATCTCGGGCTGCTCGTCGTCGATGAGGAGCACGAGACTTCCTACAAACAGGAGGAAGCGCCGCGTTATCATGCACGCGATGTCGCGGTCGTGCGGGCGAAAATCGAGAAATGCCTCGTGCTCCTCGGCAGCGCCACACCTTCGCTCGAGAGCTACTATAACGCGCTCACCAACAAGTACGAGCTCGCGACGCTGACGCAGCGCGTCGACCAATGCCAGATGCCGGTCATTCGCGTGGTCGACCTGCGGCAGGAACGCGAGCGCGGCATTTTATCGGAAAAACTTCGCAGCGCTATTACCGATAGGCTCGCCAAACGCGAGCAGACGATCCTGTTCCTGAACCGGCGCGGCTTTTCCACTTCGCTGCTCTGCAGCAACTGCGGCAAGGCGCGTGATTGCCCGAACTGCAGCGTCGCGCTCACCTTCCACCGCTCGATGGCGCGGCTGAATTGTCATCTCTGCGGGCACACCGCGGCCGTTCCCAAAAAATGTCCGGAGTGTGGTCAGGCAGCGCTAATTTACGCCGGCTTCGGGACCGAGAAAGTGGAGGCGACTGTGGCGCAGATTTTTCCTGAGGCGGTGGTGAAGCGGATGGACGCCGACTCCATGACGCGCAAGGAAGCGTATCGTGATACGCTGCGCGCCTTTCGCGCCGGCAAGATCGACATTCTCGTCGGCACGCAGATGATCGCGAAAGGCCTGCACTTCCCGAATGTCACGCTGGTCGGAATCATTAATGCCGATCTCGCTCTGCACCTGCCGGATTTCCGCGCCGGCGAACGCACCTTTCAATTGCTCACGCAAGTCGCCGGCCGCGCCGGTCGCGGCGAAACGCCGGGCGAGGTGTTCGTGCAAAGTTATACGCCCTTCTCGCCCTCGATCCAGTTCGCGAGGCACCACGATTTCGCCGGTTACGTGGAGCAGGAACTCGAGTTCCGCGAGCGCTGCGATTTCCCGCCGTTCAAACACGCCGTGCTCATCACTGTGCGGTCAGGCCACGAAGAACGCGCGAAGTTTTCCGCCGAAACGCTCCGCCGGAAATTGCGCGCGCTACCCGAAGAGTTCACCGTGGGCGACGCCACGCCTGCGCCGCTGGAGAAATTGCAGGGTCAATTTCGTTTCCACATTTTGCTGCGCGGCAGCGCCATCATGCGACTGAGCCGGCTCATTCGCCAGACCCTGGACAAATTGCCCATGCCCGAAGATGTCGCCGCCGCCGTCGACATCGATCCGATTCAGTTGCTGTAAATCAGGCTTCCAGCCTGAATGGTCGTGCAAGCATCCTTGCTTGCGTGTCTCCCAGCCTGGAAGGCCGCTTGACGGATCAGGCTGGAAGCCTGAGTTACGTGCCGCTCTGATCACGCATTCCGCAGGATTCCGGTTGGCGCTGCTCCTCGCCGCTCTCGCCCTCACGAGCTGCAGGAAGGATCTCTCGACCACCATTCCTTTAAACAAGGTGCGCGTCGGTTACATCGGCCTCACCTGCGAAGCGCCGATCTTCACTGCGGTCGAAAAAGGGTTTTTCAAAGAAGAAGGTCTTGAGGTCAGCCTGGTGAAATGTGAATGGGCCAACTACAAGGATGTGCTCGCGCTCGGCGGTTTCGACATCACCCATCATCTGGTGATGTATTTCCTCAAGCCCATCGAGCAAGGACTCGATGTGAAATTCACCGGCGGCATTCACCGTGGTTGTCTGCGGGTGCAGGCGGGCGCGAAGAGCTCCATCACCAAGGTGCAGGATTTGCGCGGCAAACGCATCGGCGTTCCGGGAATGGGAACCCCGCCGTTCATCTTCGCCAACCGCGTGCTTGGCGCGAACGGCATTGATCCCGGAAAGGAAATCACGTGGCGCGTTTTCCCCGCTGGCGAACTCGGTCTCGCGCTCGACAAAGGCGAAGTCGATGCCGTCGCCGACTCGGAACCGATCGGCAGCCTTTTGCTCGCTGAAGGCAAAGTGAAAAACATCGCTGATCAGGCCAAGGACGCCCCTTACAAGGATGAGTATTGCTGCGCGGTCATCGTCAGCGGAAAATTCCTCGGGGCTCAGCCGAAAGCGGCGGCGGGGGCCACGCGTGCATTATTGAAAGCAGCGAAATGGGTGGAGGCGAATCCCGCGGCGGCGGCGCGTTTGTCGGTGGAGAAGAAGTATCTCGCCTCCAATCCCGAGCTGAACACCGTCGCCATTTCGCACCTGCGTTATGTGCCGAGTGTTTCCGGCGCGGATGCTGCGGTGAAATCAGCGGCCGAGGAAATGAAGGTGGCCGGAATGCTCAGCCCCTCGACTGATGTTGCGGAATTGGCCCGGCGCGCTTTTGCCCACCTTGATGGCGTTTCCGATGAATGGCTCGACAGCGTGCAAGTAGAACGCGTCGCCGGCGGTCAGGTGCCGCCCGACCAGGATATTCGGCTCTTCTCCGAACTGATCTTGCAGGATAAGGAAGAGTCATGTTGCAAAGCGAGGAAATCGGTCGCCGGGACGCAGTGAGCGCGGGCGCGGCGCCGGAAAACGGACGCATCGCTGACATCGACGAGCGGTCGATCCGCGATACGAGCACGTTTTCCACCGCCGCTTTGCTGTCGGTGCCGGCTGCCGCAGCAGTTGCGCTCGCCGTCCACCTCATGATGCCGAAGACATTGTTGGCCGGCGAAAACAATTCCTACACGGTTTTCCTGAGCGCGTTCCTCGCCGTCGCCATTGTTCTCGCAATCATCCAGCACTGGTCGCCGGCGCTCCGCGGCAGGATGCGCAGCCTGCGCCCGATTTTCACCGTCGCCGTCCTGCTCCTTTGCCTGTGGGAAATCATCACCTCGGGTCTCCGCCTGCTGCCTCTCCCATATTTCCCGAGCCCGGCTGCCGTTTTGCAAAGCATCATTAGCGATCGCGCCCTGCTTTTCGACAGCACATGGCATTCGCTCCTGCTTCTGCTCGGCGGCTACACATTGGGCGTCGCAGTGGGGTTCCTCACCGGCGTGTGCATTGGCTGGTCGCCGCCAGCGCGGTATTGGGGAATGCCGCTGCTGAAAGTTGTCGGCCCGATTCCCGCGACGGCCTGGATTCCTCTGGCCATGGTCGTCTCACCTTCGGCCACATTTTCCGCGGCGGCACTAATCGCGCTCGCTGTCTGGTTTCCGGTGACGATGCTGACCGCCTCCGGGATTTCCAACACGCGCGCTTCTTATCTCGATGTCGCGCGCACGCTCGGCGCCGGACCGCGTTATCTCATCTTTCGTGTCGCCATTCCCGCAGCCCTGCCAAGCATCTTTGTCGGATTATTCATGGGACTCGGCGCCTCGTTTCTTACGCTCGTCGTCGCCGAAAGCGTTGGCGTGAAATCCGGCCTCGGCTGGTATGTCAGTTGGGCGCAGGGCTGGGCTGAATACGGGAAAGTCTACGCCGCCCTCGTCATCATGGCCGCGTTCTTCTCCACCATCATGACGTTGCTCTTCAAGCTGCGCGATCGCGTCCTGGTGTGGCAAAAAGGAATGATCAGGTGGTAGGCGCATCGCTTCGCCTCCGCGATGTGGCAAAGAGTTTCCCCGCGCCGGACGCCGCCGCCGGACCGCGACCAGTGTTAAATGGCATCTCGATTTCGCTCAGCGCGGGCGAGCTCGTCTCCATCGTCGGCCCGAGTGGCTGCGGCAAATCAACGCTCTTGCGCCTCATCGCCGGCCTTGAGCAGCCTGACTCCGGCGAGTTGCTCATCGGGGCGGAGTCAATCACGGGGCCGAGGGCGGAACGCGGTTTGGTCTTCCAGGACCCGACCTTGTTCCCGTGGCTGACTGTTCGGCGCAATATCGAAGCCGGCCTGGTTGCGCGCGGCGTGCTCAAGCAGAATCGCGCCGAAGTAGACGACTTCATGCGCCTCGTCGGACTCGAGGGATTCGGCGATGTCTACCCGCATCATCTCTCCGGTGGGATGGCCCAGCGCGCCGCCCTCGCGCGCGCTCTCATTAATCATCCCAAGGTTCTTCTCCTCGACGAACCGCTCGGCGCGCTCGATGCTTTTACCCGCATGCGCATGCAGGATGAAGTGTTGCGGCTTTGGCAGGCGCGCCGCACCACCAGCCTTCTCGTCACCCACGACATCGACGAAGCCATCTACATGAGTGACCGCATCGTCATCATGACACCGCGACCGGGCAGTATTGATCAAACCATTCCCATCACGCTGGCACGGCCGCGCGACCGCAGCAGCTCCGTTTTCCTGCAATTGCGCAGTCAAATTCTCGAGCTCCTCCATTTTGCTGGGACTGGACATGTAGAAGAGGCTGGCACGGCGGCCGGTCCTCGTTAGCTGCATGTTTGGTCTTCGCAGGCGTCGCATCGAGCGCCTCGATTTCATCGTTGCCGGTGCCCAAAAAGCGGGAACTACCGCGCTCAATTACTACCTCAAACGCCATCCGCGCATTGCTTTGCCGATCAAAAAAGAGCTGCATTTCTTTGATAATGACGCGCTCTTCACCGGCAACTCAATTTCCTACGAGCCGCTGCATAAAATGTTTCGGCCGGCGCCTCCCAACAGCATCGCCGGCGAGAACACGCCGAACTACCTTTACTCGCCGCCAGCTCTCGCCCGCATCCGCGACCACAACCCGGCCATAAAGCTCATCGTTCTACTGCGCAACCCAGTCGATCGGGCCTTTTCCCAATGGAACATGCAACGGGTCCGTGGAATCGAGCCGCTCGATTTTATCGACGCCGTTATCGCTGAACCGGATCGGCTCGCCACCCTTGCCAGCGAACGACAGCGCAAGTTTGCCTATGTTGATCGCGGCCGTTACGGCGTGCAGCTGACGCGCGCACTTGAGCTATTCCCGCGCGAACAACTGCTCATCATCAAATACGAAGACTTCCGCGCCCGGCAACGTGAGGTTGTCGATCAAGTATTTCACTTTCTGCAACTAACTTCTGTAACCTTCCGTCAAATCGAAGCCCATGACATCCCTTACCAGCGAACTATCCGTCCAGAAGAACGCAAAGCTGTTCACGACATCCTCCGCGATGACATCGCTCACCTGGAAAATATCCTTGGCTGGAACTGTTCTGACTGGTGCTAAGTCTGGCTTGCCAATCTTGGGAAGATCGACCCGCCTCCGCTAAATCTTGCGATGGCAATCTGGAGACCAGTGGCAATACAGCCAAAGCCATAGCGCACGCTGCGGCGGAAGTTGATCGATGAAGCTTCCGGCATATACTTGGCTGGGCAGGTGATCTCACCTATGGGATAACCAAGCCAGATGATCTGCGCCGGCACCTGATTATCGAATACGAAATCATCCGAATTCTTCTCCAACGGTAGCTTCTCGAGTAGCTTGCGGGCAAAGGCACGGTAACCGGTATGGTATTCCGATAGCTTCGCGCCAAGCAGGAGGTTTTCAGTTAAAGTAAGAACGCGGTTGGAGAAGTAATTCCACCATGGCATCCCCCCGCGCAGTGCTCCGCCGCCCAGTATCCTCGATCCAGCACGCAAGGATACAATCCACTTGTTACCATCGATGCCATTACCGGTATCAGCTTCGGCGTGTATTGGTAGTCGGGATGTAACCTGATGACTACGTCTGCTCCCGCATCCAGCGCCAGTCGATAGCAGGTCTTCTGGTTGCCGCCGTAGCCGCGGTTCACCGGGTGAACTTCCACCCGCACCCGTTCCAGCGCGCGCGCGATCGCGGCCATCTCATCGCGGCTGGCGTCATCCACCAGAATGATCTCGTCCACGATCTCGTGCGCGATCACCTCTTGATGGGTCCGGCGCAAGGTCAAGGCCGCGTTGTAGGCCGGCATCACGACGACAATGTTCTGACCATTCAACATCGAAAGTAGGATAGGCGAGCTCCGTGATCTCTCATCACCTTGCTCAATGGCAGAGAGCTACAAGCTGCTCGTTCCTTTTGCAACATCCCTTCGCGCCGCATCAGCGGTCGCCACATCCAGCTGATGGGCGAGGTAATCATTATGATGAACTCATCGTCCATGACCTTGCAGGTGTACGATCTCAGCTAACGAACTATGCGGCGGCGCCCGGCTACTTAACGTTGCTCGGGCGGGATACCCTTGATTTGCGCGGCGAAGCGGGCATGCGCTGTGGGATCGACTGGCCGATGTCGCGCGACATGCGACGGTGCATACTTTCCGAGGAAATTTTCATCACGCCAATTTCGCGCCGGCCTGATCGGTCTCGGCACGAATCCACCTCCGCAATTGGGACAAACATTCTCGAGCACAGCTTCGACACACTCCGCACAGAAGGTGCATTCGAAAGAGCAAATCCGCGCCTCGGTAGATTCGGGCGGAAGCGCCTTTTTACAATTCTCGCAAAGGGGCCTGAGCTTGAGCATCCTATTCAGCTCCGCGCCTGAACAACGATAGCTCTCATCGGAGCACGAATGTTCGTCGGCCCGAGCTCCGTCTCGATCGCGCGAGCGACTGCATCGGTGATTACCGGCAACAATGATCGGTCACGCTCACTTATTGCGGTAGCGACAGGATTGCCTTCGATCAATCCTTTGGCAGCATCCTTCGCTGTCGTCACGTGACCATTTTTGGGAACAACCTCAATGCTGATGTCGCGGAACCCAGCTTCAGTCAGAACTCGACGAATTTCATCCCGATCATGGTAACTGAACGGCACTTGATAAAAGCTGGGCGGATCTTTTTCGAAGTAGCTGACTACAGTGTGGTGAGTGATCCGGCCCAGCGCGTTGTGCTCCATCGCGTCCCAGACATTAAATAGGAACTCGCCTTTGGGCTTGAGCACGCGCCTCGCTTCCTTTGCCGCCAGCAGCTTGTCTGGCACGAACATCAGCCCGAACTGACACACGACCGCGTCGAAGGCATTGTCAGCGAATGGCAAATTGCAAGCGTCAGCCTGCCGCCATTCCACCAGCTCACCGGCATGGAACTTCGCCGCGGCCTGGCGAAACATCGGTTCGTTTAAATCTGTCGCCATGAGCTTCACCGTGGGCCCAAGATGGTTGCGCAAAACTCGGGTCAGAATGCCCGTGCCGCAGGCCAGCTCAAGGACCGCGCCATTCTCGGGAACTCGCAGCCGCGCCGCCAAATCTTCCGCATACGGCTGAAACAAAATCGGTCCAAGATAGCGATCGTAAGCCGCCGGAATGGAGCCGGAGAAGTCGGCGTGTTGATCGCTCATAGTGCTTTACTGTAGGCGTCGCGATGTGCGCGATGCGGACTACGAAATTGGCGAAACTGTCGAAGCTAGCAACCCGTCAGCGCGCACATCGCATAATAGCCAAGCGGCGACCGCGGCCCCGCGAATGGGTTGAACTTTATTTTCCAGCAACATCCAGCGCTGCCGCGCGCGACGTTACTCCATCGTGGAATGGATGCAGCATCTGCAATGGCCGGCCATGGCTGCGACGTTGCTGTCTGCCTGGCTCGTAGGTGCGCAGTCAAAGCTCCGGCGCAAGTGGGGCTTCTGGATTTTTCTACTCAGCAACCTGCTCTGGATCGGCTGGGGCTGGCACGATCATGCATGGGCGCTCATTCTTCTCCAAATCGGTCTCGCTTTTCTGAACATGCGCGGAGTAGCAAAGAACGAACGCAGCTGATGTTTGTCCCAGCATTAATGACGCATCCGCCACAGCTAGCGATCCTCGGAACTCTGACCGCCGGCACGATGCAGCGGCATTTCGTCACTTTTCCCGGTCCGCTCCTCGCTAACGAGCCGCGACCCGTCACCACAATCACCGGCGCGCAGCCGGGTCCGGTGCTTTTTGTCGGAGGGGGCGTCCACGGCGGCGAATACCCGCCCATCGAAGCAGTCATTCGCCTGGGCCAAATTCTCGATCCGTCCACGCTCTCGGGCACAGTGATATTGATGCCGGTTTTGAATCTGCCGGCGTTCTGGAGCCGCAGCATGTTCGTTTGCCCGGTCGATAATGTGAACCCGAACCGCGTTTTTCCCGGCGATCCGAACGGCAGCTACAGCGAGCAGATGACGCACGCGCTCATTAACGAATTCATCGTGCACGCCGACGCATTTCTCGATTTGCACGGCGGCGACATCCCGGAAGCACTGGTGCCATTCACGATCTGCCGCGGTGGCAACGAGCCGGTAGATGCGAAGTCGCGCGATCTGGCCATCGCGTTTGGGCTGCCTTATGTGCTCACCGTCACGCGCCCGATCCAGTCCGCTAAAGGATCTCCAAGCTATGTCGCAGCGGCCGAACGCGGCGTGCCGGCCCTGATCGCCGAAGCTGGTGGTGTGGGACAATTGCAGGCCGAAGCAGTGGCGGACCTGATCAATGGCGTGCTGCGCGTGCTGGCGCATCTCGGCATGATGGAAAGCAACGTGCCGCCAGCTCCCGCTCCCACGATGCTGAGTGCGTTCGAGTGGGTATATGCGAGCAATGCCGGCATGTTTTACCCCTCAGTTGCCGTAAACGAGGCCGTCCATCCCGGCCAGGAAGTCGGCCGAATCGGTTCGCTCTTCGGCGACATCGTGGAGACAGTGATCGCGCCGGTGGTTGGCCACGTCCTTTTCCTCACCATCAATCCAGCCGTGCAGACCGGCGGACTTTTGATGGGAATAGGCACGAAGTAGTGTCGCGACTAAAGCGAATCAGATGGCAGAGCACGATAATGCACAAAGCAGCCCGCTCACGACTGCAGCCTATAGCGGCGGTCTACGACCGCCGAAGGAACGCTGCGTTCGGCCTATGCAGACGGCCGATTGCGAAGCAGCAGCGCGACTCGCGACGGAGCTTGGCTATCCGAACGATGCTGCGTCCATACGCGCGCGCATCGAGGCGATTGGCGCGTCCGATTTACTCCTTGTTGCAACCGATGCGGAAGATCGCGCCATCGGTTTCATCCAGGCTCATCTCGTCTGCCCCATCGAAGTCGGCCATCGCGTCGAAATTCTTGCCTGGTCGTCTCGTCTTACGCGCGGCGAAGCGGAGTCGGTCGACAGCTCATCGCGGAAGTGGAGCGCTGGGCTAAGAAGATGGGCGCGGAAGCAGTGCTGGTGCGAAGCAACACCGCACGACACGAGAGCCACGCCTTCTATCCAGCCATGGGTTACAAGCTTATCAAAACCCAAGCCGTTTACGAAAAGCGATTGTGATCTTGGGGAATGCCTTCGCGGACTTGAGTTCTAATTCAGAACCGACGATTCCGCAGATTACTCGGTGCGTCTACCTTACTTCGCGCAAAAGCCAGCGGGCGCTTCTTATTGCTCGACCACACCGACTGGGTAACAGATGCGGCACATTATGCCGCAACCGTTCCGCGCTGTGATCTTCGATTTGGATGGCGTTCTCGCCGACTCCGAGCCGTGGTGGAACGAGATCGACGCGACCCTGCTCGCCGAATACGGCGCCACCTATCGCAGCGAATACCACCGGGACGTGCTCGGGATAAGCTACCGGCTCGCGGTCGAGTTTTACAAAAAGACCTTTGGCCTCTCCGTTCCGACAGAGGAAATGATGCGGCGCCGCGGAGAGATCGCGATCGACTTCTTTGCCAATCGCATCGGCCTCTTTCCTTCGGCAAAGTCGGTCTTGGAAGAGCTGCGGCAGATGAACCTGCGCCTCGCCGTCGGCACCAGCTCAGTGGGCGCCTCCGCCCGCCCGTTCCTCGACCGGCACGAGCTGATACCGTTCTTTGACGTCATCGTCACCGGCGAAGAAGTCGAACAGGGCAAACCGCACCCCGACATCTACCTGTGCGCCGCACAAAAACTCGGTTTCCCAGCCGACGCCTGCCTCGTCATCGAGGACTCGCTCTCCGGCATCGCCGCCGCCAAAGCCGCGCAGATGCCCGTCGCCGCCATCCCGGATACCCGCTTCGTCGACCCGCACGACTACGAAAAAGCAGCGGACTACGTGCTCAGCAGCCTGAAAGAAGTACCGTCACTGATCCAGAACGCGGGAGCGTAAACTGCCGCCGCCGCGTTGCGACTCTTCGCACGACCTGTTATCCTGCTCATTGTGAGCCTCGCCGAGATCAAGAATGCCGTCGGCGCGCTTTCCGCCGAGGAAATCCGCGCGCAGACATAATCGTCGGGTGTTCTTGCAGCTGGGGCAGCGTGGTTGCATGATTCCTTGATGAGCAAAGTCGAGCAAATGGAGGCCGAGCTGCGCAAGCTGTCGCAGTTCGAGCTTCGTCAGATTCGCGAATGGCTCGACGACGTCATTGAAGACGGGCTGGAATTCACGCCGGAATTCGAGCAATCGATTCGCCAGGCGGAGCGCGACATGGCCCAGGGGAAGAGCGCGCGCGTGCGCGACCCTGAGGGCTCGTGAGTGCGGCCACGCAGATTTACTACGCCAGCTTCGATGCTGTCTTTCTCAACCTACCGCCATCGCTTCAGGTGCGTGTCGAAACGCAGATCGACGACATCGGTTCGCGTCTTAGATCATACCCCCCCACCACCGGCTCAAAGGATCGAGCCGTTTTTCGCGCCCGCGTTGGTGACTATCGAATCACCTACATCTTCGACCTGGAGCAAAACACGATTCATCTGCTCGCGATCGGACATAGGCGGGAAAATCTATCGCACGAGGTGATCGGCTGGTTCTGGATCGGCACAAAGTCGGCGGCGCTGTAACTGCTTCCGGTTCTGATCACCGGGATCGCCGCCGCCAGGGCCGCGGATGCGCCGTCATCCCCGACACCCGGCTTTGTTGATGCGCGCGACTACGACAAAGAAGCGGATTATGTGCTGAGCTGTCTGAAGGAGTTGCCGTCAGTGTTTCGGTAGCGTAGTTCGCATGCCGAACTGGCAGGATGTCAGTGAAGACCGACTTCAGCGTGCTTCCCACTCACTGCGGACACGGTGCAGTTCCGCCGTTGTCTTCCGACCATTCTACCGCGTGCACGTGTATCGAACGGTCGAAACCTTTTAAAGAAACTTCGCCGAGCGAGCGAAAACTCAGACTTTTGCCGATGCAGAGTTCCGCCACCACGTTTGAAACCAGGATCTGCTCTGGCTCCGCATGAGCGCAGAGACGGGCTGCCAGTTGCACCGTGCTACCAAAGATATCGCTATTCTGCTCGACCGGTTCACCAGCCGCGCCGCCGATCCGCAACTGGAGCCTATGACCGTCCGCATTCTCCTTTGCCATCGCGTTCTGTATTCGCGCTGCACAGCGCACCGCCGCCGCCGCCGAGACGAACGAGGCCATGATGCCATCTCCAGTATGTTTCACCTCGCGTCCCTGGCAGGTGGCGAGCGCGTCGCGCACGATCTGATCGTGCACGCGGAGAAATTGCATGGCCGCGTCGTCGCCAAGGCGCTGCGTGAGGCTGGTCGAGCCAACGATGTCTGTGAATATCACTGTCCGAATGGCCGGATCCAACTGGTCGCCCCGTCCGGTTGTCAAAAGCGCCGCGCCGCCTGGATTGATCTCGCTGCCGCCGAGGAACAGCTCGGCCATGTTCGGATCGACCGGAATCAGCTGATCGGCCACCAGCCCATGAGCTTCCTTGTGAACCTGAGCGGCTGCCTCAGGGCTTGGAGCTTCGCAGAGGCAGAACACCTTCCGCGCCGCCTGGTTGAAGTAATACTTGGTGTAATTGACGCCGTACTTGTCCTGAACTTGCAGGTCGAGCGCGTGCGCCTTTGCCATATCTTCCGGAGTGACGCCTTCCGGAATTTCGTGAACGTCAATGTACGTCGGCATGACTGGGGTAGCCGCGAGCTTACCGGCTCCTGATTCTATGGACAACGCCGATCTTCAGAGCCCGGTCCAGTGTCTGGTAAATTACGCAGTATCGCTTGGTCAAGCGGAGCAAAGTTTCCACCTGCTCCTCTGTCGCGTCCGTGTCTAAATCAAACGATAGCAGCATCGCCTCAAAACCGACGGGGACCTCCTTTGCCACACCCAGCGTACCGCGGAAGTCAAGGTCGCCTTCAGCCGTTATCGTCCCATCGCGCACCTCTATCTCCATCGCAGTGGCCACTGCGCGGAGCGTCACGCCGGCGCACGCGACCAATGACTCCAGCAACATATCACCGGAACAGGCGTCGGCGCCGTCGCCGCCCGTCGCTGGATGCAGCCCGGCGGTAACCTGGCCTTTGCCGGTTGTCACCTTGCAGGTGACGCCGTCGTCGATGTGCCCTTCCGCTCGCAGCGTCACTCGAGCCGTCTCCGGCTGCTCGCGATAGCGTTCCTTTAGCGGCGCCTGCAGTGCGCGTATCTCTTCGGCATTCATGAGCATTCTCTCTCGTTTCGAACTGCTTCGGTCAGATTGAATAATGGACGGCTTCGGCGCAAGGCACAAACAGGATTAGTATGGAAAGCCCTGGCCACATCGAGCGTGCTCGGGCATTGGAGCTGGCAGCTGAAACGGGCGGCTTGTATCAGAAATGAGAATTGACCACGAAGTTTGCCCCGGCGCTCGTGCGGAGAATCGGTTCGGTTCTGCGAAGTCATAGACTTACCGTTCCGGCCAGCAAAACATTGCGTGACTCTATTCAAGCGAAGCTGTCGGAACTGAAGAGGATCCCAGCAGCTCTTATGCGCCCCGCGTTCAACGCGAGCGGCGCCTAGGGTTTTGTCACGAGTGCTTTCAATTCATCCGGCACGATGGGGCTGGCGTGAATCGCTTTTCGCAACGCATGACGTAACGCCGCCGGCAAGTCTCTGTCGAAGCAACGGATTTCGTTGCGGACGAAGCGTGCATGAATTCGACGAGCTGAACTTGTTTCAGATCGTTACAGTCAACAATCGAAATCTTCTTCAAGACATCGAATACTTGCGGTGAGATTTCCACGATCGTTTCGGGTAAGTCTCGGCGTCTTTGCTTGAGCTCGGCGATTTTCGAAGTGCACACGCCAAGTAGCAGCACTTCCTGCCTTAACGGATCGGAGTTAACAACGATGAAGCAGTGGGGTTCGGCTGAAGTGAGCGAACGCTCGGGGAAATAATAGACGCTGCCTTCGCGCAGGGTGAGGCGCAGCTTCAGGTCGAGCCCGGGCGGCGCCAAGTCTTAACTCCAACGTTGATTGAAGGCCCGCTGGTCGCGGAAGAGATCGAGCGCGGTCTTGCGATCTTTGGATGAAAGGGTGTGGCAAGGATTGTAACCCTGCGCGGGATCATCGAAGAAGTCGGTATAATCCATCTCGACGCGCTTGTGGCCATCGTGCCGAAGCTTGGCCGCGTGCCGTTTCCACTCCGGATAGTGATGGGTGATATCGCGCAGTTGATATTGTGTGTATTGCCCAAAGGTCCGCCAGGCAAACTCGAGCGCTTCGATATCGGTCTTGGAAAGAACGCTTTCATCGACTTCCGCGATCGACGCCAAATGATAGGCATCTTTTCGCCTGACGAATCGACGAGCGTAATTCCGCGCGGTCGCTTGTAAGAGCGCGCTTTCTTCAGCGATACGTTTTGCTTCGGAAGCAACTGGACCGTTTCTCATCGCGAAGTAGGAGCAGTCGCTCACCGACCGTCCGTATTTGCGCAGATGGTAACGGTCGGCGAAGAAAAGAAGCTTTAGTGCTTTCATCTTGTTCAACGGTGGCGGCGCACCGCGAGCGGAAAGACGAGCGAAGTAGTTGAGCGCTTGTGTCGATTTCCGCACAGGCGCTGAGACATTCAAGACGGACGACATGCAGACGGGAAAAAGGGTAGCAGCAAGAGCGCCAGATTTCGAGCGCTCATGATGATTGCGATTCTTTGCAGATCAAGCTGCGAAAGCGACTGGCGTCATTTCGTCTGCCGACGCTAGAAAATGCCCGGATGGCTCGTTCGGTAAAGAAACACGCTTCGCCGCAATCGCTCAACGCGACGGTGAAATCGATCTGCGATATTATGCGCGGCTGTTTTCGCCTGCGGGCGAGATTGTCTGAAAACTTGACTTACGCTTGACCCGCCTTCGCCAAGGCTACGGCGTGGCGGGCCAATCTTCCGATGGCAACAGCCCGCCAGGAAAAGAGAACGAGCATTTCCTTTATTTAGCGGCGAGGCAATTAAAGAAGCCTTTAATAGCGCGGGCGACTTGACTGATAACTTGACTTACGCTTGACTTATCGAGAGTGAGTTATAAGCCGATTTTTACGATCACGCCGCAGTTGCTCTGGCAAGTGGAGCAGGTGGCCGCCTTGCGCGAGCGCGTTCTGGCAGCGGCAGTCCAGGTACCTTGGATTCCTGCGTTGCAGAAAGATACGCGGATTCGCAACGCCCATTCTTCGACCGCGATCGAGGGCAATCCACTGACGCTGGAACAGGTCCGGGCGATTGAAGAAGGCCGGGAGATTCCAGCGACGGCACAGCGAGCGCGCCGGGAAGTGGCAAATTACTTTGCCGGACTGCGGTTCGTGGAAAAGAACGCGCTGCGAAGTGTCATCACGGACGCAGAAGTTCTGAAGTTGCACCGGATTATGGCTGACAAAGTGATGGATCAGGGAATGGCCGGCCAGTATCGGAGGATTCGTGTGCGAGTGGGCAAATATGTGGCGCCGCCGCCGGAGCGAGTGGAGCCGATGATATCGGAGTTGCTCGCATGGTGGAACGAGGATGCGCCAAAGATTTCTCCGATCCTGAGCTCGGCCATCGTGCATCATCAGTTTGAAACGATTCATCCATTCGCCGATGGCAATGGGCGCGCCGGTCGCATGCTCAGCCTGTGGGAACTCTACCGGCGAGGTTTCGACAATCATCACATTTTCTCGATCGATGAATTTTATTGGGAAGACCGTGCGCGATACTATGCCGCGCTGGCAAAAGTGCGGCAGGATCGTGATGATCTGACGAGCTGGCTCGAATACAGCGCGGAGGGATTGCGCGTGACGCTGGAACGTGTCTGGGCGCGGATTCAGAAACTGACCGCGCACGCGGGCAAGAAAAAACTGGTGCTGCGACCGAAACAGGAGCAGCTGCTTCACCTATTGCGCGAGCACAAAGCCCTGGCGCCGCGCGAAATCTGGGAAGCGATCGGAGTCTCAAAGCAAGGCGCGCTCGATTTGCTGCGGCCATTAATCGAAGCTGGACTGGTGAAGCGCGTCGGGACGAAAAAGTCCGGCCGCTATCTCTTGACATGACGCGACAAGGCAAAACGAAGCGGCATGCTTCTCCGCAATCATTGAATGCTGCGGTGAAATCGATCTGCGACATCATGCGGCGATCGAATTGCGCGGGCGCTTTGCAATATGTGCCGGAGCTGACGTGGATTCTGTTTCTGCGGATTCTCGATGAGCGCGAGGCGCGTGAGAGTGAAGAAGCTGAAGCGCTCGGCGTTCCGTTCGTTCCAACGTTGAATGCGCCGTTTCGTTGGCGAGACTGGGCGGCGCCGAAATCGCCGATGCGCGAAGATAAAAACGCCAGCATTTGGAAATTCGTGCATGAGCAATTGCTGCCAGAGCTAAAGGCGCTCAAAGGCAAACCGAATGCGACACCGAAACAAAAGGTGGTGAGCGAGATCATGTCGGGCGTGGACCGAAACATTTTCTCGATGTGCTCGATAAGGTTCATGAAATCAGCAGCGTGACCGTGGATGAAACGCACGTCTTCACGCTCTCGCAGGTTTACGAAGGTCTGCTGCTGAAGATGGGAGAGAAAGGCAATGACGGTGGCCAATTCTTCACTCCGCGGGAAGTGATTCGCGCCATGGTGCGCGTAGTCGATCCGCAAATTAAAAAAACCGTTTATGATCCGGGTTGCGGTACGGGCGGATTTCTCGCGCAGTCCTACGAATACATGCGCGATCGCGCGGGCGCGAACATTTCGGCGGTAGAATTGGAGACGCTCAAGCACCGCACATTTTATGGCCGCGAGAAGGACAACGTTGTTTATCCCATCGGCCTCGCGAATCTCGTTCTGCATGGAATTGACGAGCCACACATCTGGCATGGGAATTCGTTATCAGAAATTCCGACTTACGCCGGGCTGTTCGAGGGCGCGCCAAAGTTTTTCGATTACGTGCTAATGAATCCGCCTTTCGGTGCTAAGGAAGGCAAAGAGGCTCAAACACCTTACGAGTATAAAACCGGCGCGACGCAGGTGCTGTTCATCCAAAACGTGCTGCACAGCATGAAGCCAGGGAGCCGGTGCGGAATTGTCCTTGATGAAGGCGTACTGTTCCGCGTCGATGCCGAAGCTTTTGTGCAAACGAAACGAAAGCTACTCGAAGAATGCGATGTTTATTGCATCGTCAGCCTGCCGGGAGGCCTTTTCTCAAGTGCTGGCGCCGGCGTAAAGACGAACTCGTTTTCTTCGACAAAGGAAAACAAACCGAACGCATCTGGTATTATGATCTGTCGGATATGAAAGTCGGCAAGAAGATACCGCTCACACTGAAACATTTCGACGAATTCTTCCAGCTGCTCGCTAATCGAGGAGAGAGCGAGCGGAGTTGGACAATCGATTTTGCGGCGTGCCTCCAGTCTGCTTTGGCCGAAGCTCAGCCGTTTCAAGAGAAGGCCGCGGAGTTGCGAGTGTCGGTAACCAAGTTCGAAGACGATCTGGCTTTCCTTCGAAAAGAAAAACATCCTCGAACTGCAAAGCAGCGCGAGGAAATCGAATTGGCAGAGTCGCGGCTAAAAGAGACGATTCGGAGGCGCCAGGCTGAACGCAAGTCGGTCGCAATTTCAAACGCGGTTTTATGATTTGAAAGCAGTTAATCCGACCCGAGTTGTACAAGAGGATACGCGAACGCCGTTTGAGATTCTCCAAGGAATTGAAGAAAGAGGGAGAGACGCCGATGCGGCGTTATCTAAGTTACAGGCGCTCCTGAGCTCCTGAATCGGCTTCTCCCGCGCATCTCGCTGCAGCCCGTCCGCTTCCGAGGTTGATTTGGTTGTGTTCGCGACACAACTAGCGTGGGAGAACGGGGGAGCGATTGGAGTGAAAAGCGGAAAACTGAAAAGCGGAAATGTTCACCAGCAGTAATTAGGAGGAAGCCGGTGGGCGGCCTGGCCGGTGGAGCGGCACGGGATCAGTTTAAATCCAGCGCCGGACCTCGCGCTTCAAGGCGAGGTATGGCTCACCGAACTTTGCTTCCAAATAGCGCTCCTCCGGCAGGATGACGCCGAAATGCAGGACAATGGCGAGCGGGACGACAAACAAGAGCGTGATCCAATCGTTGAGGGAAAAGCCAATCGCCGTCTGCACCAGACAAAGGGCCAGATACATCGGATTGCGCGTAAACCGATAGGGCCCGCCCCGCACAATCAACAGCGCCGGTTTCGCGGGATTAACGTTGGTTCCAGCCGCGCGCATGGTACATAACGCCGGCCACGCCAGGGAAGGCCCCGTCAACAGACAAACAATGCCCAGAATCAGCGCGAACGGTTGCGGCAGGATCGGAATCGAAGCAACAAAGAAATGGACCAGCACGCTCACGGTGGCATTGATGAGCCAGAGCAATGGCGGAAAGGCGACAATCCTGGGATGATCGTCACCCGCCGCGTCCATGAACTCGGTTTAGCGATACTGAAGGTAATTGCAACCGGGTCCGGGCCGGACTGGCGGTCCGAAATGCGAGGCGAACGGCGCTGGGCGTTGATGGTTATTGGGGAAGACCTCGTAGTTGCGGTTCGAGTTGAAGGGTGGGGCGATGTAGATGAGATCGACGCAGCCGTCCGGCAGCTTGCGCAGCTGGTCAAGGTTATCGCCGCAGTAGATGACGCGGGTATCGATTACTGCGGATGGCTTCGCGGGCATCAGAGAATAGTTAGAGATGTTTCGACTTCGCTCAACATGACAAGTTTGCGGTGGCATGGAAATGGCATCAGACGCAAACATGCCCAACGCGCAACTCGATCAGTTCATGCATGCGCTCATCTGGAAAATCGGTCGTGTGATGATTCTCTGCGGCGGGGGAGGGATTCTGCTTCGTGAAGGTATTCGCTGGTTTGAGCGACGTACAACGCCGTTCGACGCGAACGCGTTGCAAGACTAGCGAAAACGGCATCCGTAACTAACGAAGCCGATTTTCCGCATTGTCCGGCGTGCAATCAGTTAATGGCAAAGCGAACTGCAAAACGTGGTGCAAGCGCTGGATCTGAGTTCTGGCGGATGCAGGAAATACCCAAGCTGTCTTGGTCCGCGGCCACTGAAGTAACCAAGCAAGATAACGGGCGCGGCTGCGCGCCTCGTTAGTAATCTGTTAACGGTTGTCGAGTGGGGACAGCCAGGAGCTGCGGCCGTGACGATGACATGTGGTGCGCGTTGCTTTTCGTGTTTTCATTATGATGGTGCTCGTCGCTGGCATGTCATTGCCGGCAGCGGCGAAGCGCAAAGGAAAATCGCACGCGTCTCCCGCTCCGGCGCACAAACGCGGTGAAGCGGAGATCGAGGCCCCGACGCGGCTACAGGTATTCCTCGATCGGGCGAACTTCAGCCCGGGCAAGATCGACGGTCATTACAATTATTTTACGCTCAAGGCGCTGGCGCTCTATCGGCAGTCACGCGGAGAACCAGCGTCGTCGCCCCCGCCCAAGCCTGATACCGCACCGGATCTCAATGGCATCGATCTCGCGAGCGTACGGCCGACGTTCATCCAGTACACAGTAACGGACGCCGATCTGCAAAATACCGGTCGGCTGCCAAAGAGCGTTCCGGAAAAAGCGAAGCTAAAAGCGCTCCCATACCGCGATGCCGGCGAAGCAATCGCGGAGAGGTTCCATTGCGACCCGAAGTTTCTGGGAGAACTGAATCCGGGCAAAAAGGGAGCACTGAAACCAGGTGACCAGGTGCGGGTCCCAAATGTGGAACCGTTTGAGCTAAGCGGGGTGAAGAGTTTGAAGGCAGGCAGCGAGATTGCGCCGCAGGCGACGCCGCTGGTGGCGAACGATATCGCGGACGATCCGGACACGCAGAAGCCCGATGCGAGCAGCGAACCAGCGGCGACGGTGACGAGTGTGAAAGTGGATGTGAAGACGAACATGCTCGGCGTGTTCGACGGCGACAAGATCGTGGCGGCCTATCCGGTAACGGTGGGCTCGGCACAGACAGTGACTCCCGTGGGCGAGTGGAAAGTGAAAGGAGTGGCGAAGCTGCCGACGTTTCGCTACGACCAGCAGATGCTAAAACACGGCGAGCGGGGCAAGAAATTCCACATGTTGCCGCCGGGTCCAAATAGCCCCGTGGGCGTGGTCTGGATCGCGCTAAATAAACGCGGTATCGGCATTCACGGCACGGACGATCCGAACACGATCGGACAGGTATCGAGCCACGGCTGCATTCGGTTGGCGAACTGGGACGTCGTGCGTCTGGCGGAGCGGGTGAAGGCGGGCGTGCCTGTCTCGGTGCAGTGACGAACCTGGGAAAGTGGCGACTTCGCCGCGCGAGTTCTTCCGACCCCGGGCTGCGGAGTTCTCCGTTCATCCGGCAGACTGCGGAAAAGCGACAGCTGCGCTGAGTTAAAGGTTAATAGTGTCGGTTAATGGGATACAGGGGACGCGGCGTTGATGGCGTGGAGCGGCGTGGAATCAGTTTAGATCCAGCGCCGGACCTCGCGCGCTTCAAGGCGAGGTATGGCTCACCGAACTTTCGAGATAGCGTTCCTCGTTTGATTCCGCGAGTGTTTTGCCGCGGAGCTGAACCGTGAGGTTATTCATTTCTTCGATGCAGGTGAGTTTCTCGGCGAAGGAAAGAGCATTGAAACTCCTGGTGCTGGTGCCACCGCGACCCTTTCTAGGTGGTGAGGCTCCAATTGCGATCGTCCTTCGCATCGTGGCGAATCCCATCATCAGCCCGGCGCCCGCGCAGCTGACCGCGATCATCATTGATATTGTGATTAGCACGATCATCCATGCCGGCGCGGCGGACGTTGATTCGCTGAATGCTGGCAGGTCGAGCCATGCTCATGCCGGAGCGGCCGCCACCGCCGCCTCCATTGTGGTGAGCCTGCGCCATGCCTGGAATAATTAGTAGCGCGCCGGCGGAGAGCGCCGCTACCAAGTGTGAACTATATGATGTGATTTTCATGTCAGCACGATAGAGCAGGTCGCGAGTCACATTCTAGTTAACAAAGGTTTCGTCTATGTTACTTTCTTAGCTACTAGGATCCGCAACTAAGTGCGGCTCATCGCTAATGCATGGAGTAGCAAAAGTAACAGAGACGTTACCTTTGCCAATGAGCGGCGAGATTGTCGCTCGTCTCAATCTGATGTAGAAACTGGAACGGCGATTGGCCAGTTACACTTACCTCCTGTTCAAATATGCGCATCCTTGTGGTTGATGATGAAGTTCGGCTTTCGCGCCACATCTTCTCCGCCTTGACCGAAGCCGGTCATGATCCAGTTGTCGTTCATGAGGGCGAGGCGGCGTTGCGTGCCGCTACCGAAGAGGTCTTCGATCTAATCATTCTTGATGTTGGTCTACCTGGGATCGATGGGTTTGAAGTATTGCGCCGCCTGCGCGCGAAACGCGTGATCAGCCGTGTGCTTATGTTAACTGCGCGCGGCGAAGTAACTGATCGCGTGGCTGGGCTGCAATTGGGCGCCGATGATTACCTGGCGAAACCATTCGCCATGCAGGAATTGCTGGCTCGCATCCGAGCTCTAAGCCGGCGTTTTGCCGAGGAACCAGCTTTGGACTTGCGCGTGGGCGATCTGACGTTGGACCTGGCTCAGCACACCGTGCAGAGAGGCGTCCGGCGCATCGAACTTTCCACTCGCGAACTCGCGCTGCTCAAGGTGCTGATGCGCGAGCCGGGGCGCGTGTTTACCCGCACAGAACTGTGCGAACGAGTCTGGGAACGGGAGCATGAATATGATATGAAGTTGGTGGAGGTATTCATCGGCCGTCTGCGCAAGAAACTTTCTGCACCTCCACTTATTCACACGATTCGGCACATCGGCTATACCATCCGCGACCCGGAATGAAGACATGGCCATTACGTTGGAAGATCGCCTGGTACGCCGCGGCCCTCGGAGTAATCGCCACCGTCGCCGGCGCTACGACGACCTGGTTGGGTATGCATTTTTCTGAACTTGCCGCTCTCGACCGGCGAATGCTTCAAGAAGCGAACGAAGTCTTCGCCCTGCTTGAGCCAGCGAAAGCTACTTCCAACCTGGACTTCACCAGAGTTGCCGCGCGCGACCGGCTGCTCGAACTGCAAACTCGCGATGGGCAAGTGCTGTTTCGCACGCAACGGCTCGCCGGAAGGACATTGACCGATGACATCGATCAGCCCCACAGCCGCGCACTTCAGAGCAAAAGCTATCGCGTAGCTACTTTCTACAATCGTAACTATGTTTTGCGCATTGGCGCCGATTTAGCCGAGATCAACCGCATCGGCCTCGACATTGTCCTGGGAATGTTTGCCGCCATTCCCACCGTGCTGCTGGTCGTGATCATCGGAGGCCGCTGGGTGGCGCGACAGGCGCTTGGACCAGTAGAAGCCATTCGCGATGCCGCGGCAAAGGTAAGCATTCAGAACTTGAGCCAACGGTTACCCGCGCCATCTGCTTCTGATGAAATCGCAGGTTTGGTCGAAGTATTGAATAACACTTTTGATCGGTTACAGAAAAGCTTCGAGCAGTCGGTCCGTTTTTCCTCCGATGCTTCCCATCACCTCAAGACGCCCCTTTCGGTGTTGCGCGCAGGAATTGAGGAGATACTGACCGATCCAGCGACACCGCGAAAGCAGCGCGCTCGTGCGGAAGCTCTTTTGCATCAGGTGCATCAGCTCACTTCCATCGCCGAAAATCTGCTTCTTCTGGCTAAGGCGGATTCGGGGCGGCTCGTTTTGGAACGCGACTGTTTCAATCTTCACGACGTGCTCGATGGCATTTGCGACGACACACGAGCGCTGGCCGAGCCGCATGGTTTAATGGTGGATACTGATGTGCCGCCTGAGCTTCCAGTCGTGGCGGACCGCGGATCGGCCGCTCTGATCACGCAGAACCTGATCGAAAACGCAGTGAAGTTTAATCAGCCGGGAGGCCGGATCAGCATCAGAGCACTGCGCTCTGACGGCCACGTCGAGGTGACAATCGGCAACGATGGTGACGGTATTCCGCCGGAGCGCCGCTCGAGCATATTCGAGCGCTTCTATCGCGCACGCGGAGATGGTCGTATCGAAGGGCAAGGCCTGGGCTTAAGTATCGCGCGTGCACTAGCCCGCGCGCAAGGTGGCGATGTCATGCTGCTGCGGTCAGATACGGAATGGACTGAATTCGGTCTTCGCTTGCCATCAGCGGATAAGCTATAAAGGCCGCTCGCTCGCGAGATAGATTCTAGAGCAGGGGCTTCGGTCCCCAGGAGATGGAACGCGCTGTCTCAACTAGACTAGTTGTCATCTCGCTGAACTTGGCGGGGTAACAATCACGTTACCTTTGTTAATTAGGCGACAGAGTAGTTCGTAGGATAAGCTACGCTCATGAAATTGGGAAAACTCTCAGCTAGAACAGCGCTCATTGCGATAATTACTATGTGGGCAAACTCCGCTTTTGCGGAGCAAAGTAAGCGCGGCCTATTCGAAGGTAATCTTCCCAGCGGTGGGGGAGTAGTATTCTTCGTGCAAGGTAATCACGCGATCTCCGCTTATCTTTTCGACGCGGTGGCGCATCAGGCAAGCTTCGGCGGCGCGGCCGTGGCCGCTAATGGCACCTTTACCATCGCGGCGTTTCCTTCCGACACGATTTCCGGAACGGTGGGTCTAAATAGCATCAGCGCCGTCGCGGCCGGCCAGAATGTGACCGCGGCGCGCCTGGCCATCTTTGGTCCAAGCGACGATGTCGGCGGACGCTTTTCTGGTAATGCGCTGGCCAGGAGCGGAAGTAGTTTTGACGCGAGATTTCTGTTCGATAGCCAGGGCCGCATCTTTTTTATGGGAACGTAGGGCGCAACCGTGATTGGCGGATTCGGAACGACCACCGTTCGCCCAGCCGCCGCTGCGCGTGCAGAAGCTGCGCAAACTAAAAGAGGTGAGACGGAAAACGAAATCGAACACGGAGATGAAATCGAAGACGAGCATGAGGACGACCAGGCCGCCAGCTTCTCAGGAAGCTTCAGTATTACTCTGGTGAACGGCCAGAATATCGCCGGGACGCTGAGCTTTAGTCATGGTCGCCTCATTGCCACCTTTCCCGTCAACGGTCTTACTTTCACTTTCCGCGGAATGCAGGAGTCGTCTGAGAACCATCTCGTGAACATCTCGACGCGCGGATTTGTCACCACCGGGCACGGACAGCTTATCGGCGGCTTCATTATCAGCGGCGGACCGAAGCTCGTGCTAGTGCGAGTATTGGGACCGACACTCAGCACGTTCGGTGTTAGTCCGGTGCTGGCCGACCCGCAGCTCGCGCTGTTGCAAGGTCAAACTACGCTCGCGCAAAATAGCAGCTGGCAATCTAACGCTAACGCCGGCGACATCGTGGCTGCCGGATTAGCGCCGCGCAATGCGAACGAGCCGGCAGTATTGCTGCGTCTGGAACCGGGCGCTTATACCGCGGTTGTTACCGACGCCAACAGCGGAACAGGCATTGCCCTGATCGAGGTGTATGAGATCGATCACGATTAAATTGGGATCATAGGGAGAAAAGCCCTGCTGTTCATGCAGCGGGGCTTTTCGTTTTATGGTAACGAAGCTTTCCCGTTTAGCGCGTAACTGCTAAGATATGCGCGCGGTGATCCCTCGCTTTTTCAGTTTAATTTGCCTTGGCTCTGCCCTCGCACGCCTGGCGCTGGCCGATGCGGCCGTCGAGGGCGTGGTGGAGCTTCCGCCCACGCACTCCGCGCCTGTCATGGCCAAGCGCTATGAGATCGTATCCAAGGGTGGAGTGCTCTCGCCCAGCCCGCCCATAGCCGTTGTTTATCTGGAAGGTGCGTTCCCCAAGCCAGGCTCACTGCCCACCAAACAGGTGGCGCAAAAGAATCTTACCTTTGAACCGGCGCTGCTGCCTGTCCAGGTGGGCACGCGCGTCGAGTTTCCGAATTTGGACGATACTTACCACAACATCTTCTCCTACTCGCCGGCCAAGCGATTTGACCTTGGTCGCTATCGCCCAGATGAACGTCCCATTCCATCGCAAGTCTTCGACATAGCGGGCCTGGTTACTTTGCGCTGCGATATTCACGAACATATGCGCGGTTTGATCCTCGTCTTGAATACTCCATACTTCGCCACCACGGATACCGGCGGTCACTTCCGGCTCACTGGACTACCCGCCGGTCGCTACAATCTCAAGGCTTGGGTCGATAGCAGGATTACGCGGGAGCAAGCAGTGGAGCTAAAGAACGGCACGACCGTTCATGTCCAATTTCCGTGAACCGCCTGAGTCTGGTGGAATGGTTCGGCAGCTTTCGCGGGAAGCTGCTCATCACCATGATGCTCGTCATCACCGTTCTTACCGGAGTGGGCGTTTACCTGGTGCAGCGCAATGCCGCAGCTGATGCCGAGCGTGACTTGCAACAAGAATTTCGCAGTGAGCTTGCTTCACTCGATCGCGCGGAAGAGCTCCGGCAGGAGGCGCTGGCTGAACGCTGCCGTATGCTGGTCCTCAATCCACGCATCCATGCTGCGCTTGAGGATAACGCGCTCGATTTGCTCTACCCCAGTGCGAAGGATGAGTTGCGCGAAATTATCAGTCCGACGCCTGCTTCCAGTGCAGACAAAGGCGCGACACTACGAGCGAGCTTCTATCGCTTTCTTAGCAACAATGGCTCGATTATTCCGCCGCCTAATCCGGCCGAAACAGGATGGTTGGATTCGAGGGAAGAATCCGAAATCAGACTTGCTCAGCTGCCGAAAAAGCAGCAAATCGGCTACATTTTCCGCCGTTCGCAAAGTGGCAGCGAGAAGGTCGATGAGGTGATCGCGTTGCCGATTGTTTCCACGGAAACCGGTGAAGTCATTTCGGCGTTGGTAGTTGGTTTTAAACCGTTGGAACTCGAAGCAAAAGAGCAGGGCGCAGGTATGCGCAGCGGTATCTGGCGCGGCAATCGCTTATACATGTCTTCACTAAGTTCCTTCTCAGCCGCGCGGCTCAGCGCACTACTCGCTCAGAAGGTTCATAGCCAAAAGGCAGGTAGGAATAACTTCGCCGTATCGATAGATGGTGCGCCGTATTTACTTTTCTTTCGGATACTCAATCCGCACTCCGCCTTTCCACCAGCGTATCAGATATCTATTTACCCGCTGCAGGCGGCGATCGCGCGGCAGCGGACACTTCAGGGCCGGATCGTTGGCGGCGGGCTCGCGTTACTGATTGCCGGATTCCTCGCCAGTCACTTTGTTTCGAGCCGCCTATCGCGGCCAGTAGAGAAGCTCGCGCTGGAATCACAGGAGAACCTAGTCGAACGGCGCAAGGCGGAAACTAACCTCGCGACGACGAGTAAGGAGCTGCAACGTTCGGCGCGTTTTTCCGCCGATGCGTCGCACCAGCTCAAAAGCCCGGTTACTGTCCTCCGCGCCGGCATTGAATCTTTAATGAACCGCGATGGTTTCCCTTCAGGTGTTTATGATGAGCTATCATCGATGCTTCATCAGACCTATCGCCTTACCGGAGTTATCGATGATCTGCTTCTTCTTTCGCGGATGGACGCAGGCCGGCTTCAATTGAAGTTTAGCTCGGTTGACCTCGCTCAGCTGATTGATGAGTGGCTGGATGACCTCAGTGCGTTACCCGACGCAATGGAGCTTGAAGTAGAGAAGCACGTGCCGTTAAGCTTGGCCGTTGCGGGCGAGCAACGCTATACCAGTCTAATCATGCAAAATTTGCTCGAGAACGCGCGCAAGTACAATCGTGCTGGTGGCCGCATCTGTATCGAGTCATCATCATCTGATCACGACTCGATTATTGTTACAATCGGCAACACCGGCGCGACCATTCCGGCGGAGGCGCAGGAACATATCTTCGAGCGTTTTCACCGGGGAGGGGCCGGCGAGAACATTTCTGGGCATGGCCTCGGGTTGAATCTGGCGAGAGACCTTGCTCGCCTGCACGGTGGTGATCTCGAACTGGTATGTTCGGCTAATGATTGGACGGAGTTTAGAGTCATTTTTCGAACTGCCCTTCAAAAACCAAACGGCGCTGTGGCATGACCAAGGCGTTTCTGGCTGCGGCACTTACGCTGGTAGTTAGTTCGGAAGGTCGCGCTCTGGAACTCGATGAGTTCATCGATCAACTCGATCAAACGTTACGCATAAGTGTCTTCGATGATCATTTGCGTGCGCGGCTGAGCGGAACACTTGACCTGGAGGCATATCATTTCACCAATCCAGCTCCGGATCTTATCGATACTACAGCTCATAATCTCGTTAACCCACGGCTTAGTTTGTTTCTCGATGCGCAGGTCGGAGCACAAGTTTACTTCTTTGTCCAACTGCGGGTTGATCGTGGCTTCGATCCCAGTGATAACGGTGCCCGGGCTCGGCTCGATGAATACGCTTTGCGACTAACGCCCTGGGCCAACGGAGTTGTCAGCATTCAAGTTGGGAAGTTTGCCACCATCGCTGGTAACTGGGTCGAACGGCACCTTTCCTGGGATAATCCTTTCATCAATGCGCCATTGCCTTACGAGTATGTAACCTCGGTATCAGACATTGAACTTCCTGCGCGCGGCTCATTCTTCCCGTTAGCGACTCAGAAAACGAAGTATGAACATCTTCCCGTTATTTGGGGACCGAGCTATGCCACGGGTGTATCAATCGCAGGCACGGTGTCACGACTGGAATATGCGGTGGAAGTAAAAAACTCTTCCTTGTCGTCGCGACCTGAAGTATGGGATGCAACCCGTGAAGGCTTTTCGCAGCCGACCGTCACTGGACACGTGGCGTTTCAACCGACGGAAACGTGGAAGTTTGGCCTCAGCGCCAGTGAAGGCGCCTACTTGCGTGAAGAAGTGTTCCTTGGCGGCAACCATCGCATCAGCGACTACCATCAACTGCTTCTCGGTCAAGACGTCACTTTTGCGTGGCATCATTGGCAAATCTGGGCGGAGGGATACCAAACCCGCTTCGAGGTGCCGCGGGCGGGAAATGCTGATGCCGCCGCGTATTATATTGAGGTGAAGTACAAGTTCCTGCCGCAGTTATTCGCGGCGATTCGATGGAACCAGGAATTCTTTTCGAGTATGCCTAAGCCGGGCGACGCGAATGCGAGATGGACTCCTGACGTGTGGCGGATCGAAAGCGCGGTGACCTACCGCTTTACCTCACATACTCAGCTAAAGGTTGAGTATTATCTCGAAGAGGCCGAGGGCGCGAGCCATACCTTGGCTACGCAGTTCACAGTAAGATTCTAGCTTCCTCTTCCCCAAGGCGCCATCTAAGTAACGGCACTGTTACTTTTTGAGGCAAGCCCGTCGAAGGCTGAGCGGCGAAGCTCTCGGTGAGGAAATGATGGAGAACTGCCTGGTGACCGGAGGGCTGGGCTTTATCGGCAACGAGCTTGTTCGCCAGCTCGATGCTATGGGCAACATTTGCGTTCTGGATAATGAACAGCGGCGCGCGCCGCACATGGATGACCTGGCGACTGTGCCAGTCTACCGGGGGTGGATATCACCGAGCGCGCCGCAACGCTCGATGCCATCTCGGATGCAGCTCCGACAACTGTATTTCATCTCGCCGGCGTTCACTTTATTCCTGAATGCAACGCCGCTCCTAACAAAACCCTTCGCGTCAATATGGAAGGAACGCTCAACCTCCTCGACGCATGCACTCAAGCTGGCGTGAAACACTTTATCTTCGCTTCGACCGGGGCGGTCTACGCCGATTCGGCGGCGCCGCTGAAAGAAAGCTCTCCTGTCGCGCCGGTGGATGTCTATGGTTGGACAAAATGGTTTGCGGAAGAACTCTGCCGGAACTACCCGCGCGATTCTCAAATGCGAATCACGATTGCGCGACTGTTTAATACTTTCGGGCCACACGAAACTAACGCTCACCTGATTCCGGAGATCCTGCAGCAGATCAAGGACAGCGACACGATTCACCTGGATAACACAACGTCGCGTCGGGATTATATCTACGTAAAGGACTGCGCGTCTGCTCTGGTGCGCTTAGGTGAAACTCCGGTAGGTTATGGTCGGACGGTAAACGTCGCCACCGGTGTGGCCGTTTCTGCCGCTGAAATTGTGCGGCTCTTAGCGGACATTGTGAACAGAGAGCTGACCATTGTGGTAGATGGAAATCGATTGCGGCGTGCAGACAAGGAGATGCAGCAGGGTGACGCTTCCTTACTGCAAAGACTGACCGATTGGAGCCCGGAAAGATCGCTGCGGGGCGGGTTAACTGAGCTACTATGCTTCGAGGGAATGATCGCACGGGAGCAGCGCGCTGTAGCAACGCCGGAGAATGAACGGAGGCTGCTTGCGTGCTAAGGGTAGCTTATCTCGGCGTGGTGCCGCTACCGGGCAGGATCGCGGCCAATGGTCTGCCTAAGGTATCCGAGACACTGCTGCGCGAATACGAGCACTGCGATAGCTGTGTGCAGGTCGACGAATTTACTTTTACCTCGGAATTCATGCACGAATATCAGTATCGGCGAGCAATGTCACGTACTGTTATTTTCCATGCAAAAGCCGCGGTAAAACACTGACCTTTTACGTGCAGGAAATTGCGCAGCTAATTAGGCGTTTGCAGACTTCTGCCTATGACGTCGTGCACGGACAACCCGGGCCGGACTTTATGCTGGCAGCGGTTAATTGAGGCTTGCCGCACGTCATCACCATTCACGGCTTGCCGTGGCAGGAAGGTTCGACAGCGCGCCTGACCAGCGCGGGCCAACGCGGAGTTGCGATGGTGAGGGAGTTTCTTCACCGGCGGGCCATTCGACGCGCCCAGAACATTATTTCCATTTCGCCTTATGTAAAAGATTACATGCGCAACTGGGTGCGCGGGAGCATCTGGTCTATCGCAAATCCGATAGAGGAAGCTTTCTTTGAAATCGAGCCGGCGGTTTGTCGTGGGCTTCGGATGATCTGCGTGGGAACTGTAGGTGAGCGCAAGAACCAGCAGCTTCTTGTGGAGGCGTGCGCGCTGATGGCGCAACGCGGCAGCGAGTTTGAATGTCGAGTTATCGGCGAGGTTGCAGCCAGGTCGCGAGTGCCCGCGTTGGTCGCGGATAAGAAGCTTGGAGGTAAGGTAAAGATTACGGGCGCGATTTCTGCCGAAGCATTACTTGAACATTACCGCTGGGCGAATGTAGTCGTGCTTCCCTCGCGTGGTGAGACTTCTCCGTTGTCGCTTATTCAAGCTATGGCGGCGGAGCGATGCGTCTTTGGGGCTGCTGCGGCGAGAACTCCAGCACTACTAAGAAATGGAGAGCTGGGAACGCTCTTTTCACCTGACGACGCGAACGAGCTATGCTCGAAGCTACTCAACTTCCATGAGCGTCCGCAGCGATATTGGCAGCTGGCGGGGGCGGCGACAGCTTACGCGCGAAGCAACTTTCGCGTATCTTCGGTGGCGGGTGCGACAATTGAGCTTTACCGGCAGATTGCCGCGAAAGGATCGTCAGGTGATTTCGCGACAGGGAAGATAACAGCGCGACGCTCCGGGTGAAACCACCTGCCGCCTCCGATACCCTCGCCATCCAGCTCGCGTAGTACAACACGTCGCAAAGCAGTTGTGGGTCCAGGCGACAAGCTCGAGCTCGAGCTCGACGCTGCAGGTTTACATCACCAGCACTGGAGCGTTCATCGGCACATTGACTCACGCCGGCGGCGGCAAATACAGCGGCCAGTTCGCACTTTAGACAAACCCGCAAAACATCACGGTGCGCAGCAGCGTGAGCGGCTCAGCGTTAGCCCCTGTGAACACGCGGTGAACAGAGCCGGCAGACGGATTCGAACCGACGACCTGCTGATTACAAATCAGCTGCTCTACCAACTGAGCTATGCCGGCATTTACGAGGGAAAAATGGAGTCCATCTCACCCTCCAAAGAACACATCTTATACGCCAATCTTATACGCTGTCGAGAAACAGACGCGCGTCCCTCGAAGCCGAAAGGCAATTGATTGAGATGAGAGCGCGCGTTTCGAGGTGTCCAAGAGTGTTTCTCCCGAACCCTTCGGCACATCGCTCCGCCGGTGGAGCGGTAGCTGCGCGCGTGACCCTCATCGTAGATGGCGGTAAGGCGCGGCGTAAAGCCGCGCGGCCGTCTTGTGAATACGCCGAACGAAAGCGAGTGGGAAGCAACTCCGATCCAGAATCTGACGCGGTATCGCACATCGGGTACGTACTTCGCGCGTTTTCGCGTCGGCAAAAAACTCATTTGGAAAAGCCTGAAGACGACCGTGTTTTCGGTCGCAAGACACCGGCTGTCGGACTTGATGCGCGAGCATCGCGCAAAGGTCCAATCGGTCACAGCGTTCGCCAACGGCAAGATGAACGTGGGCGATGCGGCGGCGGTTTACCTTCGCAAGGTCAGGGCGAACGTTTCGCTGAAGCCACGTTCGAAGGATTACCGTGAGCTGATGATCGACTTCATCCGACGCTCGTGGCCGGCGCTGATGGAGATAGATGTGCGGAAGCTGACCGAACGGGATTGCGAAAATTGGCTCCTGCGCTACCAGCAACGGTACGCGCCCACCGTAGTCAACAACAGCATCGGGACGTTACGGGGGATCTTCGATGAGGCGATCAGGACTGGCGCGCGCTTCGATAATCCCGCCGCTGAGCTTTCGCGTGTGAAGGTGCGAGCGAAGCGACTCGAGCTGCCGTCACGCGAGAACTTCTTGAAGTTCGTTGAGGAGATTCGTACGGCCGGTGCGCGTCAGTCGAAGGATTGCGCAAACCTGGTGCGGTTTCTCGCCTACAGCGGTGTGCGCATCGGCGAGGCCAGGTTCGTTACCTGGGCGGATGTAAATTTCAGCCGTCGCGAGATCCACGCACGCGGCGATCCTGAGACGGCAACGAAGAACGGAGAAACGCGTCATATCCCCATGATTGATCAGTTAGACGAGATGCTGACACAGTTGCGGGAAGAACGGCCGGATGAGCCATTAAGCGCGACCGTCATGCGCGTTTTCGAGTGTCAGAACAGCATGACGCACGCAGCCGGGAAGATCGGAATGAAGCGAATCACACACCACGATTTGCGGCATTTATTCGCGACTATTTGTATCGAAAGCGGCGTGGACATCCCAACGGTGTCGCGCTGGCTCGGACACAAGGACGGAGGCGCACTTTGCATGAAAACGTACGGTCATCTGCGACAGGATCATAGCTTCGCCCAGGCACGACGAGTGAATTTCGGCGTCGCAATCTAGAGCGGCCTCTCGGTGCTTCTCAGCCCTTCAGAAGGCGCAGCAGTTCTGATCGCGGCACGAGCAGCTTTCCGCGGAGTGCACGACAAGCGCGCAGCTTACCGCGCTGAATGAGGCGATAGACGCTGAAGTAATCAACGCCGAGCAGATCCGCCGACTCTTGCACTGAATAAGCGAGTCGTTCTGTTTCGCTCGCGGCGGTTTGCGGCTGCGACGCAATAGCGACGGTTTCCATAGCAGGACCCGACCGTACAAGCTTCTCGACGGTCCGGCGCTCCCATCGCGGAGCAGATTTACTGGTGCTGATACGAACGAAAGAAACGCGGTTCCGGCGAACGAGTCAGGCGCGCAACAAATCTTCCGGTTGCATAGCCGAGGACAACAAATGCAGCCAATCCCAAAACCACCAACATCGCACCGTCGGAATTTGTCTTTGGCAACCGAGAGCTGCCCATGACAGCCAGCCCTATGATCAGGGCGACGAACGCGAATATTCCGCCAATTCTTGAGCGCTCCTTACGCGTCGCACCGCGGACGATCTCGGCTCCGCATCCGGCGCAGACATTCGCTCGTTCGTGAACGTGCGTTTGACAGTGTGGGCATATCAAAGTCTTC
>JBBPYF010000010.1:0-5637 GCA_038200165.1 Chthoniobacterales bacterium
CTGTTCTCTCGCGCAAAGGAGTTCCGTCATCCCGAGCGATAGCCGAGGGATCCCGCGGCGCTGCCTTGAACCTAATTTCCACGGGATCCTTCGACTCCGCTTCGCTTCGCTCAGGATGACAGCGTGGAAGGACATTGACTCACCAATCTGTTGACCGAACGTTGCCGTTTCCATGAAAAAGCAGCGGGTTCTCCTCGGTATGAGCGGCGGCGTTGATTCCAGCGTCGCGGGCTATTTGCTGCGCGAGCAGGGTTACGAAGTCATCGGCGTGACCATGAAGGTGTGGCCGCAGGATTGCATCTCGCGCGCGGAGGACAAATGCTGCGGGCCGCAAGCCGTGGCCGATGCGCGCGGCGTCGCGCACACGCTCGGTTTCCCACATTATGTCGTCGATGAAGCCGATCAGTTTGAGAAGCTCGTGATCGATTATTTCGCCAGCGAATACCAGGCCGGGCGAACGCCGAATCCGTGTGTGATGTGCAATGAAAAACTGAAGTTCGGGAAATTGTGGGACAAAGCGGAGGCGCTCGGCTGCGATTTCATCGCGACAGGGCATTACGCGATTATCGAGCAGGGTGCGGCCGTGGCCGGCGACTCCGAAAGCGTTCGCGAGCCGAGCCGCGGCTACAACGCGGTGCTGCGCAAAGGGATTGATCCGCGGAAGGATCAGTCGTATTTTTTATTTAGCTTGCGCCAGGAACAACTTCAGCGCGCACTCACCCCGCTGGGGCGAATGTCAAAACCGGAGATTCGCGAGATTGCGCGCAAACTTGGATTGCGAGTCGCGGACAAAGCTGACAGCCAGGAGATTTGTTTCGTGCCGGGGCGGGATTACAAGGCATTTCTCCGCTCTCACCTGGGCGCGGAGAAATTTCACCGTGGCGGCATCTATGATCGCGACGGCAACTTCGTCGCGCCGCATGATGGCATCGAGATGTTCACCATCGGTCAGCGTAAAGGTTTGCCCGGCGGTTCGGCGCAGCCGCGGTATGTCATCGACATCGATGCGGAAACACACCGCGTCATCGTCGACAACGCGGAGGGATTGTTAGTGGAAGAGTTCGAAATCGAGCGGGTGAATTGGATCAGCCGCAAAGTTGTGACCGACGTCACTATAAAGATTCGTTACAATCATCCGGGAACGGCGGCGACAATGGTGCGGCTGAATCCCACGCGCTGCCGTGTGCAGTTGTACCAGGCGCAGCGGGCGATCACGCCGGGGCAGGCCGCAGTGTTTTACGATGGCGACGTTGTGCTCGGCGGCGGATGGATTTGCCGTCAGGCCGCGCTGATTCCTGCGGCGTGAGCGAGGAGTTCACAGTCGCGCTGAGCACGTTTCCAGATGAGGAAACGGCGAAACGGATCGCTCGCGAGCTGGTGGAAAATGCGCTCGTCGCCTGCGCGAACATCGTGCCGTCCATCACCTCGATTTACTTCTGGAAGGACAACGTGGAAGAGAGCACGGAGGTGCTGGGGATCTTCAAAACGACGGCGGCCCGTTTCGCTGAATTTCAAACACGCTTGCACGCCTTGCACCCATACGATGTGCCGGAAATCATCCGGCTGAATATTGCCGAGGGATCGCCCGAATATTTGCGATGGATCGGCGAGAGCTGCGCGCGCACGGTCATCCCGAGCGAAGTCGAGGGATCCCGTTGAAGTTACTTGTGGGTTTCGCCGCGGGATCCCTCGACTTCGCCGCGCTCCGCTCGGGATGACGGGCTGCGGGCGCCCAGAAATATCGCCGCGCCAACCGCGTTGCAGACGACCGTCACGGCAATGATCTTCGCAGCGAAAATGATTGGACTCGGTACGTCGATGATCGGATACACGGTGTAGAAAATCGCGAGAAGCGAAACCGCCAGTCCGCAAAAAGCAGCGATGCGTAACGCAACTCCAACATTCGAACGAACCGCCCGCGCGCCGATGAGCGGGATGGCGAACATCACGCCATAGGCGATTCCGTAAAAGACGTTGGCGGCGTTATCGACGAGCTGAAATGCTTCCTGAATGCCGGCGCCGATCTGGCTCGAAATCGCCAAAAGCAAGGTGACGGCGCCGACAAAAATGATGGAATTGATCGGCGTCTTATACCTGGGATGCAGGCGCGAAAACCAGACCGGCAGCAGGCGGTCCCAGCCTGCCACCATGGGCAAGCGCGAGCTGCCGGTGAGATGAACACTGGTCGAGCAAATCGAACGCACCGTCATCAAGACGATGCCGAGTGAAGCGATGGCGCCGGCAACCGGAAATGCGCGCAGACCGAGGCGCAACGTTTGTGGCACCGGGCCGATGAGGTCGATGGGATTTGTGCCGATGAATGCGAGGACGGAGCTCGTGCCGAAGATGAACATGAATGCGATGATGGGCGCAGCGAGCATGACGGAACGGCCGATGTTGCGGCCGGGTGCACGCGTTTCCCCGGCAAGGATGGCGACGTACTCGAAGCCACTGAGCGCGCCGACGGCAAGCTTTGTAAAAATATTGAGGCAGTAGAAAATCGGCATGCTGGGCGCGGCCAGCGCGAGCGGGTGGTATTCCTTCAGATCGCCGCGGGCGAGAGCAAGAAAGGGCAAGGCGACAAGCGCGCCATAAACGAGGAGCATGGCGAAAGCGCCGATGTTGTGCACCCATTTGCCCAGTGACAGGCCGCGAACGCCGGCCCAGCTCAAACCAAGGACAAGCGCGGTGCTGATGAAAGAGACGCACCATTTGCTATTCGGCATCCAGGCAGCGTTCTCACCGATGGCGTAGGAGATGTTGGTGGTGATAAACATTCCGCCGAGCGCGATGACGCTGATGGATAGGAGCCAGAGATTCCACGCCACGATGAAGCCGGTGAACTCGTTGAATCCGAGTTTGGCCCATTGATAAAGACCGCCTTCGAGCGGCATCCGGCGCGCGAGATAAATCACGATGAGGGCTTGCGGGATGTAGAAGAGCAAAATGGCGAGCAGCCAGAAAAAAAGATGAGCCTGACCGAGCTTTGCCGCGGCACCAACCCAACTCGAGCCGACGACGAAGAGCACCTGCGTGAGCACGAGATCAGACAAGCCGAGCGGCTTTTTCAATGACGCGCTGTGATCTTCAACGCGGTGCTCGGCGCGCTCGATTCGCGTCGTCACACTCAGTGCCTCAATCCCGCTCCGCAGGATTCGGCGGCGGGGGTTCAGTGCGGAATTCGCGATGGCGAATCTTGCCCCCGGCGTAAGCAATGTAGCCGCCCGCGCCCAACGAAACGGTGGCGAGCAATAGCGTTAGAATGGTGAGCGGAGTTTTCGTGCGCGGGAATTTCGACGGCAGAACGAGGGCGAGCAGCGCGACCAGGGCGAGCGCGTAGTAACACCAGACGAACACATCAGCGCGATGGGCATGCGCGGCCAGCCAGGCGCCGCCAGTCTCGTCCGACATCGAGAGCACGCGATCGTATGCTTCATCGCCAAAATGCGCAGCCGGCCAGGCCGAAGCAGCGGCGATGAAGATGACGGCGAGTGCTGGAATTTGCGCGGTGCGATTGCGCAGGAACAAGGCAATGATGAGCGCGACGACACCGAGGGCGAGGCCGTAGATCGGCAGCGGATTGATGAGCGTGTGAACGTACTCGGGCTGCTCCAGCGCGCGAAAAAAGGCGTTCATGGATTGGCAGCGGTGGCCGGCGGTGACGGGTCGGTTTTCGCCAGGCGTTGCAGCAGAACACGGATGCTGTTTTCGGGAATGTTAAAGCGGACATCGAGGTTCTCGCGATCGCGATCCACCTGCGGTGGCGCGGCGAAAAGCGGCAGATCGCTTTGTTCGAGGTGCAGCCAGTGCGCCGCGTCCTCCTGAATGCCTTTGCCAACTTCAGCAGCGGTATCAGCCGACGCACACTTAATCAGGAGCCGCGCCTTGATCGGAGTTTGCAACGACAAACCAAGGCCGATGATCTCGGCGCGCTGGAGCAGCTCGCGCGGAAATATCGGCTGAAAGGTCCGCGCCAGGCCGGGGGGATCGCGCGAAATAAGGCGCAAAGTGGTGTCACGATCCAGCGTCTGAAAACGGTCGAAAAACTGTCCGCTCACCTGAAGATCGGCCGCCATGCCGAGGCGCACCCGCACGAGCTCGTCCACGCCCTCCGCGCCGCCGACGGCGAGCGTTTTCGGGCCGATGCGAGCGACCGCGAAATTCTCATGCTGCCACACTGAGAGGCCGCTGATGGTGCGGCGGACGAACCCTTTGTCCTCCGCGATGGTGCGAACAACGGGTGAGACATCATTGCGCGCTTCCAGTAGAAGAAATTCCCGCACACTGTCGTGATCCGCGGTCGCGAGCGCACGCGTGACTCGGGCGGTTTCCGACGGAATGCGCAGACGCGGTGTTAGCACGGCGTCACCGATGAGGCCGGACCAGGTTCGCTGCCAAAACTCTTCGTTACGCCAGCGGCGCGGAAGATCGTCGCGCTCGAAGCGCTCGGTATTGAGGGAGAGAATGGCGTCGGTCGATTGCGGAAGCCATTCACGTTTGGCGGGCGATTGAAAGACGAGCGGCAGAATGATGGCGAGCAAGACGAGCAAGGAAACGACCGCGAAGTAAAATCGGCGCAGCTCCTGTTTGTCGATCTGCTTGGAGAGAACTTTTAGCTGGTCAGTGTGTTGCAGGTGACGCGCAACCGCCTGGCGATGCCGCAGCACGTCGTGTAACAAATGCGGCGCATTCGGCGGCGCGATGCCCTGGGTGCCGAGATGCCGGCCGATGTTCAGATAAGCCGGGTCTTTGCGTTCCTCCACCGTCTGGTGTTGTGCCTGCGCGGCGCGCAATGCCTCCTGCCGGCCGCGCGCTTTCTCGTTCAAGGCCCGATCGGTCGCTTCGAATTCCTCCCGCATTCGCGCGATGTTTTTCTCGGCCGTCGCCAGCTCGTCTTCGGCCGCAGTCAATTTCTGCCGCGCCTGCCGGCAGGCTTCCGCGCTGCCTTCGCGCGCGCGCACGATCTCGCCGCGCTCCTCCGGCAGGCGGGCCCGTTTTGAAGCAAGCGCCGCCATGCGCGCGTCGAGATCATCCGGCGGCGGCGATTGCGCCTGAAGTGATGTGACCTGGTTGAGCAATGCGCGATCGGCCGCATCGTTCGCGTGCAAACGCGATTCCACACCGGCCAGCTCGCGATCGCAAATACTCGCCGCTTGTCTGGCTTCATCGCGCCGCTGCACCAGCGGTTTCTTCTCAGCCTCGAGCTTTGCCAGCGCCTCATTTTGCGCGCGCGAATTCGCCTTCCGCTCTTCATCGAGCTGCTTGAGCGCTTCCTCGATCTGGGCGATGCGCGACGCCACTTCCTTCTGCTCCTGCTCGAGCTTCTTCAGCGCCACGATTTCATTGCGCACTTCGGGAAAGCTGGCAGCCTGCGCCGTGCCCTCGCGCCCGAGGTAAATCTCCGCGCGCTGGAGCAGGCGGCGCACGTGCCGCAACGCCATGCGCGTGCGCTGCCGCCGCACCTTCAGGCCAAGCTCACGGAATCCCGTGCGGATAAAACTCACAGAGGAATGCTAGCTGAACCTGCGCGTTGACAAAGACGATTTGCGTGGAGCTGGAGCATAGGCCTCTGGCCTGTGCGGCCGGCGGGCGTCTCGCCTGCCGTGTTGCCGCAATCGCCTTTCCGCCAGGCGAGAC
>JBBPYF010000011.1:0-11047 GCA_038200165.1 Chthoniobacterales bacterium
CAGGAAGTGGCGTGGCTATTTCTCGGCATCTTCGCCACCATGGTGCCGGTGATCGATTACATGCAATTGCACGCCCACCGTTTCTCCATCAACACCGCCGCGCAATATTTCTGGGTCACGGGCGGGCTTTCCAGTGTGCTGGATAATGCGCCCACCTATCTCACCTTCTTCTCCACTGCGCTCGGCCGCCGGCAGCTGAACATCGAAAACGCGAGCGATGTCGCGCGTTTTCTTCACGCGGAACCATTGACTGTCGTCGCTATTTCAATGGGAGCAGTCATTTTCGGTGCGCTCACTTACATTGGCAACGGCCCGAATTTTCTGGTCAAATCCACCGTCGAACAATCGCGCCACGCTGCGCCCGGGTTCTTCGGATTTCTCGCCTGGTCGCTGCCGGTGTTTGCGCCGGTACTCTGGCTGGTTTGGTTCTTCACTTTGCGCTGAAATGTTCACAGGTCTGATCGAAGAACTCGGCAGCGTCCTCTGGATTCGAGCGACCGATCGCGGCACGCAATTGCAGATCGCCGCGCCGCGCGTCGCTTCCGGTGTGCGCACCGGCGACAGCATTGCAGTAAACGGCTGCTGTCTCACTGTCGCTTCGCATCGGCACGAGCAGATCACATTCGATTTGCTCGCCGAAACTGTTTCGCGCACCAACCTCGGCGCGCTGCGACGCGACAGCCTGGTGAATCTCGAGCGCGCGCTCGCTGCCGGCGCGCGCGTCGGCGGACACTTTGTGCAAGGTCATATCGATTGCACTGCGCCTGTCCTCGCCTTTGAGGAAGCGGCGGCCGGTTTTCGCCTCGAGATTGGTTTGCCGGAGCAGTACGGGCGCTATGTGGCGGAGAAAGGATCCATCGCGGTGAACGGCATCAGCCTCACCGTCGCAGAAGTGAATAACGAGAGCTTCATCAGCTGGATCATTCCGCACACGTGGCGATCGACGAACCTGAAAAACGCGCAACCAGGCGAGCTCGTGAACATCGAGTTCGACATTCTGGCAAAATACGTCGAGCGCATGCTGGCGACGCGCGCCTAACTACGGGTCATCCCGAGCGGAGCGAAGCCGAGTCGAAGGATCCCGCGGAAGTTACCTGTAAGGTTGCGTTCCGGGATCCCTCGGCTTCGCTCGGGATGACATTATTTCGCGCCCAACCCCGACAGCACCGCCGGAATTGTCCGCAGCAGAATCTTCAAATCCAGACCTAACGACCAGCGGTCGATGTAATCCAAATCCAGCCGCACCCAATCGCGAAAATCCTTCACCTGATTGCGCCCGCTGATTTGCCACAGGCAAGTCAGCCCCGGCTTGACGCTGAGCCGGCGACGTTGCGCCGAGTTTTCGAAGCGCTCGACCTCGTAGATGGGCAGCGGCCGCGGACCGACCAGACTCATGTCGCCGGAGAGGACATTCAGCAGTTGCGGCAATTCGTCCATGCTCGTCTTGCGCAGCCAATGTCCCAACCGCGTCACACGCGGATCGTCTTCCACTTTGAACACCGGACCGCTCATTTGATTGAAGGGCTCCAGCTCGGCGCGTCGCATTTCCGCGTCGTTGCGCATCGAGCGAAACTTCAGCATGACGAATGGCTTGCCGAAACGGCCGGCGCGTTTCTGCCGGAAAATCACGGGGCCGGGCGACGTGATACGGATGGCAAGCGCGATGAGCAGCATGGGAATGGCAAAAATGACGAGAAGAATAAACGCGCAGACGCGATCGATCGTCGCCTTGACCAGGAGCGCCCAGGAAACTTCCGGGGTGGAACGGAACACGAGCATTGGCCGTCCCGCGAACGCGTCGAAATCAGGTTTGGCGATGGAGGTTTGAATAAAATCCGCCACCAACCAGGCCGGCACGCCTTCGATCTCACATGCGCCGATCGCTTCCTCCACCTTGTTCAATTGCGTGTGACCGGCGGCGAAGATCACCCGCGAGACGGCATGGCGATGCATCGCTTCGACCAGCTCACTGATCGGCCGTTTGCCAATGTCAATCCGGTCCACGATTTCGAGCAATGTCTTGTGTTCGCCCGTGAAAATCCGCTCCATCGCCGCGATATCCTCCGGCGTTCCCGCCAGCAGCACCGGCTCGCGCATCTCGCCCCGGCGCGCACGGCGGCGAATGTAAAGGACAGCGAGGCGTTCCTTCACCAGCAGCGCCAGCGTGGCGATGGCGATGAAGAACAGCGGCACCGTGCGATTGAGCAGCGGCAGCCGCAGAAAAATGACGCACCCGCTCACAATGATGCTCAGGCCGATCATGGCGCGCATGATCTGCACGAAAGAACGCCAGATCGTTTTGTTCAGTGGCGATTGGTAAAAGCCCTGGAGATCGAGCAGAATCGGGCCAAAGGGCATGAGGACGACAAAGAGCCATTGGTAGTTTTGGAATGGATCGGGATAATTGGCGAAACGTAACGGCACCGTGCCGTAGAGCCGCAGCACGTAGGCAAGGTAAAGCGCCACGGCCAGCAGAAACGCATCGATCAGCTGCTGGAGCTGCGTGTTCAGTTGCTGTTTCCGCGCTAGCATGCGGGGGATTATAGAATATGGAGGCGCTGGCCGGGGTCAAAATTCCAGCGCTCGTGGGCGTAATCGCTTCGCTGGAGGAATTGCGAATGGCCGCGCCTATGCGGGCGCCGCCCGATCTTTTCGAGCTGCGGCTGGATTATCTGCCGGAGCTCGATCCGGACCATCTTTCCAAACTGCGCCGGCCGCTCATCATCACCGCGCGCCATCCGGCCGAAGGCGGGAAAAAACTTCGCGTTTCTCGTCGCGACCTGCTGCTGAAATTTTTGCCGCGCGCTCAATTTGTCGATGTGGAATTGCGTTCGCTGCGTGAGCTGCGCGAGGTCTGGATGGAAGCGGCGCGCTTGAAGGTGAAACGCATTTGTTCCGTTCACGATTTCACGGGCACACCGAGCCATGCCCATTTGCAACAGCAATTTCAGCGCGCAAGAAGAGCCGGCGCCCATATTTTCAAGCTGGTGACCCGCGCGGATACGCCGGACGACCTGCTCACGCTCCTGCGATTTCTCCGCTACGCGCGCCGCCCACGATGTTGCGTCATGGCCACGGGAAAGTTCGGGCGAATCTCGCGTCTTCTCTTTCCAGAGTGTGGCTCGATCCTTCTTTATGCGCCGCTCGTGCGCGCCCTTTACCCCGGCCAGCTCACGCTCCCGCAGCTGCGCCGGCTGCGCGATTTCTACGCGAAAACCCAGCCGCGCCCGCGAAATCTTTGAGGGAAATCAATGGCGTAAATTTTGCGCAACCAGCAAAGCCATGGAGGAGATCGCGATTCTGCCGGAAGAGGCGCCGGTCATGCCGCTGCCGGGCGCGCTCCTTTTTCCACACGCGCTTTTGCCGCTCTACATTTTTGAACCGCGTTATCGTGAGATGCTGGCGCACGCACTCGCACGCGAGCGCATGTTCTGCGTCGCGCTCGTGCGTCCCGACTGCGCGGAATGGAAAAGCGAAGCCGATTTCTTCGATGTCGCCACCGTCGGGCTCATCCGCGCCTGCGTCGGTCGCGCCGACGGCACCTCGAACTTGATCCTGCAAGGCTTGCAGCGGGTGCGCTTCGCCGCCTTCACGCAACTTCATCCGTTTCCCATCGCCGCGCTTGAGACGTTGCATTCCGAAACCGAGACCACGGTCGAGACGGAAGCGCTCGGCGCGAAGGTGCTCGAGCTTTATGGCCGGTTCAAAACGCTAGGCCGCAAATTGCCGACGAAAATCGACAAATACGTCACCGGCATGACCGATCTGGCCATGCTGGCCGATTTGATGGCTTCAACCTTCATCGTCGATGCGCTCCGCCGCCAGCAAATCCTCGAAGAGCTCGACCTGAACGCGCGTCTGCGGCTGGTCATTCAATATCTGCGCGAAGAAAGCGGCACGGCCGCGGCGTAAACAACCCGCTGTCATCCCGAGCGGAGCAAAGCGCAGTCGAGGGATCCCGAGGAAGTCACCTTAACGCTTCCGCCTCGGGATCCCTCGGCTACGCTCGGGATGACGTGCTAATCCGCGCAAAATCCTCCATTAAATACCGATCCGTCATTCCCGCCACGTAATCGCACACCGCCCGCGCCAAACCTTCCGCCTCGATCCGCCGCGTCGCGCCTTCGCCCAGGCGCTCCGGCTCGCGCATGTAAGCTTCGAACACTTCGCGCAACATCTCGCACGCGCGCCGGTTCACCTCCGCCACGCGCGGATGATAATAGACATTGGCATACAAAAATTTCCGCAGCTCCTGATTCGCTTCTGTCAGCTCGTCGCTGTAGCGAATGAGCTTTTGCTTCGGCGCTTTCTCGTGGCTGAGTTCGGCCGCGCTCGTGACAATGACATCGCGCACCTGCCGGTCGATGATCTCGCGAATGACTAGCTTGTGCAGCTGCGGCTCGCGCAACTCCGGAAATCTCGCGCGCACCGCATCGGCGCTCCATTTCCAAACTGACACTTCTTCCAGCTGCACGAAGTTGAGAATCTCGAAATCGATCGCGTCATCCAGATCGTGACTGTAGTAGGTGATTTCATCGGCTAAATCAGCCACCTGAGCTTCGAGCGACGAAATCTCCTTCTTCTGCAAACCTTCGCGCACTTCCGCGGTCAAATTCAGGCCCGGAAAATTCGGATACGGGTTCTCCAGCAACTCGATCACGCGCAGGCTCTGCCGGTTGTGCTCGAAGCCGCCGTGCTCGCGCATGCATTCGGCCAGCATCTCTTCGCCCGAATGTCCGAACGGCGCGTGTCCGAGATCGTGCGCGAGCGCAATTGCTTCCGCCAAATCTTCATTCAGCCGCAGCGCGCGCGCGATGGTGCGACTGATCGACGCCACCTCGATGGTGTGCGTTAAACGCGTGCGCAAATGATCGCCCGTGCCGTTGAGGAAAACCTGCGTCTTGTATTCGAGCCGGCGAAACGCGCGCGAGTGAATGATGCGCGCCCGGTCGCGCTGAAATTCCGTGCGGTACTCATGCCGCGGCTCCGGAAATTTGCGTCCGCGCGACTCGCCCGATTTTTGCGCGAATGGCGCGAGCAACCGCGCTTCGTCGGTTTCCATTTCCGCGCGTATTTTGTAGGCGGTCACTTTTCTTTGAGCGTTTCGCGCAATCCTCTGCGATCGGCACGCGAGCGTGCCCGCACAATCAGAAGATCGAACAACGCCAGCAATAGCGCGCTCAGCGTGAGCCAAGCGCACGCCAGCCAGAACAAAATAAACCAGCCGGGATGCTCATGCGGGTTGATGTCGAAAAACGTGCTCCCCGCAAAAAGCATCACCATCGCTACCAGCAATGTGATGAACATCGTCCACCGGCGCGTCGTTTGATCGCGAATGAGCCCGCGGGCGAAATGCGCGGCGAAGGAGCCGATGCGCAAATTGTCTGCCATCGCGGGCATTGTGCACCTCGCTTACGCGCGCGCAATCTGCGTTTCGGCCTGACGAATCTTACAGCACCACCTGCACGGGAAACTGTGGACAGAGCCGCGAGTTTTGCTCGCCCGCTGAGGATGCGCTGTTGAAGAAGATCATCTGCCCGTCGGGCTGGCAGAACCACACCTTTGCTGCACCGGCGGCGAAGTAGAGAGCCTTTTTTTCCGCCATTTCTGCCGCGGTGTTGTCCGGCGAAAGAACTTCGACGCAAATCTCCGGCGCCTCCGTCAGACACACGTTTTCACCGATGCGCGCGAGCTTGCTGTGCGAGATCCACGCGACATCCGCCGCACGCACACCATCCGCCGTTGAGATGGGACACTCAGTGATCGTGCGACCATGAGACATGAGCGAATCAGCTCGATGGTCAGCGCGCCCATTATTTCAGCATAACGTTTTGCCGCATCCGAAACAATGCGAACTGCGCGCGATCAACCTCGCCTCGGGCATATCGATTGCTTCGAAACGATCGATGAAGCGTCTTCTCATTCTGCTCGGCATCGCGGCTGCGCTCATCGGGCCGGCGCTTTATTCCCTCACGCGATCAGATGGAACCGAGGACGCGAAAAGTTATCTCACCTCGGACGTCTATCGGTTGGATAAAATCTACCGTTCGATGGAAGGGCCGTTCTCCATCGCCCGCCGCCTGCGTCTTCAGAGTGCCGATCGCTGTCGTGTGCAGTGGGTCACAGGCGTGGAAACGCAGGTGGTCGGGCCTAACGATTTGCAGCCGGTATCTCAGGAGTTCTTCTGTCACTCCAATCTCACACTGTCCGAACACGGGCCCGGCCCGGCCCGGCACAATCAGCGTTTCGGCGGCAAGACGCATCTCGACTGGCGTTTGTTCACACTGGTGCCAGACCGTCTCTCGATTGAGCTGCCGAAAGGGTTTGGCATCCCCGTCCCTGCCGACACGGCGCTTGATTACGTGACGATGTCGTTAAACCTCAATATTCCCGACGAACTCGTGAATGTTCGCATGCGAACGACCGTGCACACGATCGCGGCCGACCAGCCCGGTGCGCCGACAAAAGCGCTGTTCCGTCGCGCGCTCTACGTTGTGCAACCCCAATCTTCCAGCGCCAGCGCGGCCACCATGGCGGAGACGATGCCGCATCACGTCGGTGCCGGCTGCGCCGATTCCTGCCGCGTGAATCTCTCCGCCGCGTCAACCATCGGTAAGTCGGGCGAAGGCCAGACCGCGCATTGGCTTGTCCCGCCTGGTCATCAGGTTTACACGACCGAGATCACCCCGCAGCTGAATCTGCCTTTCGACACCACGATTCATTACGCGACCATTCATGTGCATCCATTCGCCCGCGGGATGGAGCTGCGCGATTTAACCACAGGCAAGACGATGATTCGCCTCAGCTCGCGCGACTGGTCAGATCGGCTCGGCGTTGCCCACGTCGATGAGCTGAAATCAATCGATGGAATTGTGATTCAACGCGACCATCGCTACCAGCTCACGACAGAGTATGATAATACCTCAGGCGCGCCGACCGACGCGATGGCGATCCTCTATCTGTATCTGCTGGAGAAAACGCTAACGTAATCTCGCCGCGTCGCGTTCCGGTCAAACCAGCAGCAGCGCCGGATTCTCCAGGAGGTGGCGCAGTTCTTTTAAATACTGCGCGCCCAGTGCGCCGTCGATGACGCGATGGTCGCAACTCATCCAGATGGACATGCGGTGGCCCACCGCGATGGCATCGCAACTGTCTATGACGGGAACTTTTCTGATTGCGCCGATGGCCAGGATGAAACCCTGCGGCGGATTGATGATGGCGCTGAAGGAATCGATCCCCATCCCGCCCAGATTCGACACGGTGAAGCTGCCGCCTTGGAATTCCTCCGGCTTCATCCGCTTGTTGCGCGCCCGGCTGGCAAGATCTTTGGCCAGCGCGCTGATCTCGCGCAATGATTTGTTTTGCGCGCAGCGAATGACCGGCGTGAGCAAGCCCTCTTCGATCGCGACGGCAATGCCGAGATCGATGTCGGCGAATTGCACGATCGATTCGCCTTCAAATGAAGCGTTCACTTTCGGCACCTTCAACGCCGCCATGACTGAGGCTTTGAGCACGAAATCGTTCACCGTGATTTTGGCCGTGTCGGAATCTTCACCCGCGGCTTTCAATTCCGTTCGCGCTTCCATCAGGGCGCGGGCATCGATGTCGATGTTGAGATAAAAATGCGGAACCGGGCCTTTGCTTTGGACAAGGCGTTCGGCGATGACTTTGCGCATCCCCGAAAGTTGAATGCGATCGCCTGACCCGGGCTTGGGCGCGGCAGCAGGTTTTTGCGCGGCTGCGGACTGCTCCTTCAACGCCGGCGCCGATTTCGCGGCGGCGCGCACGTCGCTCTCCGTAATCCGCCCTTCGGGACCGCTGCCTTTTACGTTGGCCAACTCGACACCGAGCTCGCCAGCCACGCGTCGCGCCACCGGCGAGGCTTTTATGCGCGCACCATCGCTTTGTTCCTGGCGCTCTGCCGCCGGCCGAGATTGGGGACGAGACGGAGTTCGTTCCTCCGCCGGTCGCGGCGGAGCCGTTTCCTTTTGCTTTGCTTCAGCGGGCGCAGGCTTCTCCGTTTCAGCCTTCGGCTCCTGCTTTTTCTCTTCGGCGGGTTTCGGGGCGACGGCCCCCTCGCCCGGTTCGTCGATGAACGCGATCTTCTGTCCCACTTCAACCTTACCGCCTTCCTCGACAAAAATTTCAGTGAGCGTTCCTTCTTCCGGCGACTCCCATTCCATCGTCGCCTTGTCCGTCTCGATCTCGGCCAGAACTTCGCCCGCGGAAACCTTGTCGCCCTTCTTCTTCTTCCACGCCACGAGGGTGCCCTCCGTCATCGTGTCACTGAGTTTGGGCATGGTGATCTCAGGCATATCTTATCTAAAGCGTCATTCTGAGCGGAGCGAAGCGAAGTCGAAGAATCCCGTTGCGCAACCTATACGGTAACGTCGCGGGATCCCTCGGCTTCGCTCGGGATGACGGCTTCACGCGTAACAGACTTTCTTCACTACGGCGATGAGCTTTTCCGCATTTGGCAGCACCGCATGCTCCAGACGTTCGTTGTATGGCATCGGCACATCTTCCTGTGAAACGCGCGCGATCGGCGCGTCGAGCTCATCGAAGATATTCTTCTGAATGCGGTAGCAAAGTTCGGCGCCGATTCCGCAGTATGGCCGGTCTTGCTCGACGATGACAACGCGGTGGGTTTTGGCGATTGAATCGTAGATTGCCTGCTCATCCAGTGGTTTGATCGAGCGCAGATCGAGCACTTCGGCGCTAATGTCTTCGTCTTCGAGTTGCTGAGCAGCCACGAGCGCGAGCGGCACGGTTTGCGCGTAGCAAATAATCGTCACGTCCGACCCTTCGCGTTTGGTTTCCGCTTCACCGAGCGGGATGAGCAACTCGGTTTCCTGCGGCTCAATCATTCCCTTCGAGCTGTAGAGCAACTCGGACTCGAGCACGAGTACGGGGTTATTGTCGCGCACAGCGGTCTTGAGCAGACCCTTGGCATCACGGGGGGTCGCGGGCGTGCAAACCTTCAGGCCCGGGACATTGGCATACAAACATTCCGTCGCGTGCGAGTGCGTCGCGCCGAGCTGATGCGCCGGCCCATTTGGTCCGCGGAAGGTGATGGGGATGTTAAATTGGCCGCCGCTCATGGTCAGCATGTTCGGCGCGTTGTTCACCACCTGGTCGAACGCGACTAACGAGAAACTGAACGTCATGAACTCGATGATCGGCCGCAGCCCCACCATGGCGGCGCCGACGCCAAGACCAGCGAAACCGTTTTCAGAAATGGGCGTGTCGATGATGCGTTTCGCGCCGAAGCGCTCGAGCAAACCCTGTGAGACTTTGTAGGCGCCGTTGTACTCGGCGACCTCTTCGCCCATGAGGAACACGTTCGGGTCGCGCTCGAGTTCCTCCGCGAGCGCCTCGTTTAGCGCCTGGCGATAGGTGATTTCGCGCATTTCACTCATGGCGCGTAAACGTAGTCGTACAGTTTCTCCAGCGGCGGCTCGGCGCTTTCTTCGGCGAACTTCACGCTATCGAGCGCGGTGCGTTTCGCTTCCTTGTCCAGCTCGTCGAATTTCTCATTGCTCAATTTTCCTTCCCGCGTGAGCTGCGCGCGCAAACGCGTGATCGGATCATCCAACCGGTATTTCTCCAACTGGTCCTTTGTCCGGTAGCTCGCCGGATCGGACATGGAATGTCCCCGGTAGCGATAGGTGCGCATTTCGACAAAGGCCGGGTGCGGTTCCTTTCGCACTGAAGCGATGACTTCGCTCAATTTGTCGCGCACCGCGCGGAAGTTCATACCATCGACGATGCAGGCTGGAATGTCGTATCCTTCAGCCCGGTCGATGATCTGTTTGAGCGAAGTCGAGCGCTCGACCGAAGTGCCCATGGCGAAGAGGTTGTTTTCGCAAATGAAAATGAGCGGCAGCTTGTAAAGCGCGGCCAGATTCAGCGCTTCGTGAAATGCGCCCTGGTTGATCGCGCCGTCGCCGAAGAAGCAGAGCGTGACGCGGTCCTCGTTGCGGTATTTGCAGGCGAAGGCCAGGCCGCACGCCAGCGGGACGTGCGCGCCGACGATGGCGTGCCCGCCGTACATGTGATGTTCCTTGTCGAAATAATGCATGGAGCCGCCGAGGCCGCGCGAGCAGCCGGTGTCTTTGCCGAAAAGCTCGGCCATGCAGGCATTCGCGCTCGTGCCGCGAGCCAGCGCATGGGCGTGATCGCGATAAGCGGTGATGATGTAATCATCGAAACGCGTGGCTGCGATGGCGCCGACCACGACCGCTTCCTGCCCAATGTAAAGATGGCAAAAACCGCCGATTTTCTGCGCCTGATATTGCTGGCTGGCGCGTTCCTCGAACCGCCGGATCAGCAACATCAGCCAGAGCATCTCGACTTCGTCGCGCTCCTCCGGCGGCTGCATTGATTTCAGGAGGCGCGAGCGAGGACGGCGTGTTCGCGCGCACGGGTCGATTCAGCGCGCATGAGCAGAACGAAGACGGCGGTGAAAACAAGATCACTCAGGAGCGAGTTGCGGAAGAACATCCACGTGGGCGTGGCGCTGTATTGCGGCAGCCCGACCGTGAGCGCCTGGATGAGTCCGGCGAAATTCTTGGCGTAACCCGGATCCGTCAGCCAGGAAAACGCGTTCGTGATTCCATAAAACAGGACGGAGCCGAGCAGCGAAGCCGGCAGCATGGTTTTGAGCGACGCGCGATTTTGCAGCGCGAAGCCGAGCAGCCCGATGAGCGCGAGCGCAATGTAGCGGCAGAGAATGTGCCAGGTGAAAAACGGGGCGCCGTAGGTCGCGCTCAGGATGGCGTCGGAAAGGAAGAGGGTGATGAGCGGAACCGTGAATTTGAAGCGGCGCGGGAGATATGCGGCGCAACAGAGCGCAATGGCGGCAAGAGGCGCGAAATTCGAGAGCCAGTTGGCGGCGCCGGATTGAATGAGCAAACCCGTCGCAACGCGATAAGCGACGACACAAAGGACAAGCAGAATGGCCGGGATCATCGGAGCCAAGTTTATCTTTCCTGCGGGAGATGCAATGCGCAATTGCGCTGTCATCCCGAGCGAAGTCGAGGGATCC
>JBBPYF010000012.1:0-3827 GCA_038200165.1 Chthoniobacterales bacterium
GAAATTCCGGGTGATATTGGCAGGCGAGAAAGTAAGGGTGATCGCGCAGCTCGACTAACTCCGCGAGCGAGCCATCCGGTGAAGTTCCGGAAATCTCGAATCCTTTTTCCCGCATCCGGTCGCGGTAATTCATATTAAATTCGTAACGGTGCCGGTGCCGCTCGAGCACTTCGTCGCTGCCGTAGATTTTCTCCGCTAATGTGCCGTGCTCGATCTTCGTCGGCCAGGTGCCGAGGCGCATGCTCGCGCCCTTGTTTTGCACATTGCGCTGCTCCTCCAGGAGCGAGATCACCGGATCAGGCGCGTTCTTATCAAACTCGGTACTGTTCGCCTGTTCGATCCCGCAGACGTTGCGCGCGAATTCAATCGTCGCGATCTGCATCCCGAGACACAGCCCGAGGTATGGCAGCTTGTTTTCGCGCGCGAATTTCGCCGCTTTGATCTTCCCTTCCACACCACGCTCTCCGAAACCGCCGGGAATCAGAATGCCAGCGACATCTCTCAGGTGTCCGTCAACGCCGTCGTGCAATGTCTCGGCGTCGACCAGCTTCAAATCGATCCCGCAATCCTGGCTCGCGGCCGCGTGCGTTAACGACTCGTAGATGGATTTGTAAGCGTCCTGGAGGTCAATGTATTTGCCGACCACGGCGATCTTCACCCGCTTCTTCGGCGAAACAACACGCTCAACAAAGCGGCGCCAGTTTGTCAGGTCCGGCTCAGCTGTTTGCAAACCGAGGAGCTTGCACACGAGCGCATCGAGTCCCTCTGCGTGAAACATCAGCGGCGCTTCGTAAATGGTGTGCTCGACATCGCGCGCTTCAATCACCGCTTCGGGCGCGACATTGCAAAACATCGAAAGCTTCTGCCGCACCTCCGCATCGAGCGGCCGCTCGGTCCGACACATCAGCACCTGCGGCTGAAGGCCGATCTCGCGCAGTTTCGCGATGCTCTGCTGCGTCGGCTTGGTCTTGAGTTCTCGCGCCGCTTTGATGTAGGGCACGAGCGTGACGTGAATATTGACAACATTGGCCGCGCCGACTTCGAGAATGAATTGCCGAATCGCTTCGAGGAACGGCAGGCCTTCGATGTCGCCGGTCGTGCCACCCACTTCAGTGATGACCACGTCGTATTTCGATTCATCGGAAAGCTCGCGAATGCGCGCCTTGATCACATCGGTCACATGCGGAATCACCTGGACGGTTTTGCCGAGATAATCGCCGCGCCGCTCGTTGTTGATGACCGATTCGTAAACCTGGCCGCTGGTGAGATTGTTGTGTTTGGAGAGGACGCAATTGGTGAAGCGCTCGTAATGGCCGAGGTCGAGATCGGTCTCGGCGCCATCGTTTAGCACGTAAACTTCGCCGTGCTGGAACGGGCTCATCGTTCCCGGATCGACGTTAAGATAGGGATCAAATTTCTGGAAGACGACGCGGAGTCCGCGCAGCTCGAGCAGTGTGCCAAGCGCGGCCGCGGCCAGGCCTTTGCCGAGAGAACTGATGACGCCGCCGGTGACGAAAATGTATTTCATGGGCGTGTCCTCCGTTTGGCGCGAGCGAGAATTTGCTCCAGCGCGGCTGCGTCGGCGGGCGTGTCAATGCCTGGGGAACCTTGTTTCGTGACGAGCACATGAACCCTTACCCCATTCTCCAACGCGCGCAATTGCTCGAGCGATTCAGCGCGCTCCAGCGGCGACGGTTTCCATCTCACAAATTGCAGAAGCACATCGCGCCGGAAGCCGTAGATGCCCTGATGGCGGAGAATTTTCACCCGGGATTCTTTATCTCTGGGAAAGGGAATGGGTGAACGGGAGAAATAGAGCGCGTTGCCGGCAAGATCCCGCACCACTTTCACTTGATGAGGCGAGAGCGCGTTAGCTGATTTGTCGAATGGATGCGCGGCAGTAACGATGCTGCCCTTTTCTCGTAACGTCATGACTAGCCGGTCGATCAGCCGCGGATCAATCAACGGCTCGTCGCCTTGCACGTTGATGATGAGGGAAAAGTTCTTTGCGCGCTTTGCCACTTCCGCAACGCGATCAGTTCCGCTCCGATGCCTGGCTGAAGTGAGCGCGATCTCCGCGCCCCAATCGAATGCCGCCTCAGCAATGCGCAAATCGTCCGTCGCGATGATTGTATGGCCGATCCTGCGTGCGCGCTGGCAGCGCTCCCAGACGTGACGAAGGAGCGGTTTGCCGGCGATGAGGTGCAGCGGTTTGCCGGGAAAGCGGGTCGATTGCCAGCGCGCCGGAATTACGAGGAGTGCCTTTTCCACGTCATGCCGAGCGAAAGTCGAGGAATCCCGTTGCGCAAGCTTAAAGGTAGCGCCACGGGATCGCGTTCCGTGGTTGGAAGACCTGAGCGCGGCGGTTCGCGGAACACGGCCGTCTCGGCTGTGCGGCAGGCGGGCGTCTCGCCTGCTGAATTTCATCGGTCACGCCAGACACGGCAGGCGGGACGCCTGCGCTCCTGTTAGCGCCGCTCGCGATGACAACTTAGCGTCTCGCGAACTTCGTCAGAATGATCTCAGTTGCCTCAGTGAAATCCTGCGCGATCCAATCAGCTGAGCTGTCGGCCGTGTTCGTCTCGAAGCCGGTGCGAACACGGATGGCTTTGATGCCCGCGTTGTGGCCGCAATGCACATCGATCTCCTTGTCGCCGATGAAAATGGAGTGGGGGAGATCGACGTCGTGCTCGCGCGCGCCCTGCAGAATCATTCCGGGAGCGGGCTTGCGGCATTGCGATTCCACCCCGGGTGGATCAGGACAGAAGTAGGTCGCGTCGATGAGGCCGTCTCCAAGTTGTCGCAGCACTTCGGCGTGCACCGCGTCGTATTGCTCGCGCGTGAAATAGCCGCGGCCAATTCCACTCTGGTTCGTGATCATGATGAGCTTGAATCCGCGCGTCTTGAGCTTGCCCAGCGAATCGCTCACACCGGCAAAGACGCGCACGTTTTTTGGATCGCTGCAGTAGTTCACGTCCTGCATGATGGTGCCGTCGCGATCAAAGAAAACTGCGGACGGCAACTCAGCCATTGCTGGCGAAGTTCTCCAACAATTCCTTGGGCGTGACTGTGGCCGTGCCAAGTTTCCCGACGACAACGGCGCTGGCGTGATTCGCGATTTCCGTCGCCTCCAGCGGCGTGGCGCCTGCCGTCAGCGCGAGAGTAAAAAGCGCGATCGCGGTATCGCCCGCGCCGGAGACATCGAAGACCTGCCGCGCCCGCGTCGGCACGCGATGCGGATCCTGGCCGCGCTGGAAAAGCATCATGCCCTGATCGCCCAGGGTGATGAGGAGCAGCTCGGTTTCCCATTTCTTGAGCAAACGCCGGCCCACTTCCTCGAGCGCGCCATCGTTCGAGTCGTCGAGAATGCCGGCAGCGTGAAAGGCTTCGGTGCGGTTCGGTTTCACCACCGACACGCCGTGCCAGGAAATATCGTGTTTGGGATTTGGATCGACGGCGATAACCTTGTCTTTCGCCCGCGCCGCCGGCACGATTTGCCCGACCAGCTCTTCCGCGAGAAAACCTTTGGCGTAATCCTCGAAGAGAATCGCATCAATTCGCGCTAATCGCTTTTTTACCGCTGCCACCACGGACTGAATCTCGCGCGCCTTCGGCGAAATAATTTTCTCCCGATCGACCCGCACGACCTGCTGCTGCCGCGCGATGATGCGCGTTTTGACAATGGTGGAAAACTCGGGCGCGATAGCGCAGGCGCCGGTGTCGATGTTTTCATTGGCCAACAATTCGAGCAGTTGATCGCCGCAGCGGTCGCGCCCGATCATGCCCGAGACGGAAACGTGATTAGTAAACTGGCGCAGGTTCCGCGC
>JBBPYF010000013.1:0-10604 GCA_038200165.1 Chthoniobacterales bacterium
TGATCGATGTGCAAGCGGCGAACAGGAAGTTGCGCGAACGAGCCGTGCGACTGGTCTCGCGGCTGAGCGGTTGTGATGAGAAGACCGCGCGCAGCCGACTCGAGCAGGCAGGCTGGAATGTGCGTCGAACATTAAAAGAATAAGCGCACTTGCCCGTCGCCTTTCGAAGAGAAGTTAAACGTAACCCAAGGAAATCATTATGCTTTGGACAATCTTCGTCATCCTTCTGGTGCTCTGGCTGCTGGGTCTGGTCAGCGGTTATGCGCTCGGCGGATTCATTCACATCCTGCTCGTCATCGCAGTCGTGATCCTGATCATTAATTTGATCGGCGGCCGCAGAACACTATAGGGATGCGGCCACTCGGCATCATCGGGATCATCCTAATCATCGTCGGCATTATCGGTTTCGCCTACGGCGGAATGGAATGGTCGACTAAGAAAAAGGACGCGCAGCTCGGGCCGGTGGAGATCAGCCACAAAGAGAACCACGGCTTTACCGTGCCTCCGGTGCTGAGCGGGCTGCTGGTCGTGGGAGGAATTGTGCTGCTCGTGGCAGGGGCGCGGCGCACGTAGCTTCGTAAACTACGCAGGAAACTGGGGAGGCCTCCCGCGTTGTCCACGTCGCTTGTGCGCAATGTGACGCGACCAACCGCGTGCCGTCAGCGCGACTCGGAGCGGGCGCTCGCTGCGGCAAGTGCAAGTCGCCGCTTTTTGATCGGCGGCCATTTGAACTGAGCGCGCGCAATTTTCAGGCGCAGATCGTAGCGTGGGCGCGGGCAGGTCTGCTGTAGGGGAAGCTGCCAGCTTCCCCTTGATTAATCGGGAAACTGCCAGCTTCCCCTACAGGCTAAGGTCAGCCGTCCGCTTTGAGCACGGCGAAGGTCTTGCTGCCTTTTTTATCGAGGTAGAGCAAGACGCCGCGTTTCGGGTCAGATTTGTTGAGCGCTTCACGGAATGATTTCACATCGGTGACAGGTCTGCCGTCCACTTCCGTGATGATGTCTTCCCGCTCGATCCCTTGGGCGGAGGCGATGCTGTTGTCGCTTACGTCAGTGACGATGACGCCGTGCGCATCGCCCAGGTGCAGGCGCTCGGCAATTTCCTTCGTGATGTCCTGCACCTGAAGTCCGAATTTGCCCAGATCCTCCGGGCGCGCGGGGTTGGGCTGCACGTTTTCATTCGAAGCGCGCGCGATTTCGTTCGGCAGTTCCCCGGTCGTGACCGGGATCTCGACCGTCTGGCCTTTGCGCCACACCGTCAGCTTCACCGATTGGCCGATTTTCTTTTTCAGAATCTCATGCTGCAACTGCGTGTCGGAGGCCACTGGTGTGCCGTCCACTTTGGTGATGACGTCGAGTGGGCGCAGGTCGCTTTTGTTCGCCGGCGCATCGGCCATGATGGTGCTGACCACGACCCCTTTATCGATGCCTTTCACAAAGTCGCGTGTGGCGGGATTTTCACCCAGCGTCTGAATCTGAATGCCCAGCCAAGGCCGCACGATCTTCTTTCCAGCCACAAGCTGGTCGCCGATCTCCCTCGCCAGATTACTCGGAATGGCGAAGCCAAGCCCGCGGTTGAGTCCATTAATCAGCGTGTTCATGCCGATGACTCTGCCATCGATGTCGCAAAGCGGGCCGCCGGAGTTGCCCGGATTAATTGAGGCGTCAGTCTGGATGTAATCAGGGATGCTGTAGCCGCCGCTGCTGATTAATTTGCTTCGGCCTTTCCCGCTGATGACGCCGTAGGTGAAGGTGTAATCGAGCTTGAACGGCGCGCCGATGGCGAAGGCGAACTGCCCCACACGCACCGCATCGCTGTCGCCCAGCTCCACCACGGGGAGGTCTTTCGCTTCGATCTTGAGCACCGCGATATCGGTCTTGTCGTCGGTGCCGGCGATTTTAGCGGGGAATTCCCGGCCATCTTTCAGTTTCACCTGCACCTGATCGGCACCCTCGACGACGTGATAGTTGGTGAAGATGTAGCCGTCATTGCGCACGATGAAACCAGAGCCCTCGCTTTGGACAGGCTCGGTATTGCGCGGACGGCGACGCGTCGATGGATCATCGGGCTGGCCTTGGAAAAACAGATCGTCGAAGTTCAGCCCTTCCGGCGCTTCATTCCTTTTGGTGATTTCGACAATCACAACGCTCGGGGCGACGATCTCGAAGACGTGGGCAAAGGCATTGTTGAGCGCGTGCACGACGTCTTTGCCGGGCTCGGCGGCGGCCGGTGGCAGAGTTGGCGTCGGTTCCTGGGCGAGTAAAGAGGAGCCGGCAAAAGCTGCGGTCAAAACGAGAATGGCAAGTGTGCGCATCGGTTCGGATTTCGACAGAAACTTGCCCGATGTTGTTCAATGTCACAAGCGGGACGCGCCTCCGCACAGTGCGGCGAAGGCAGTTGACTGCGAGATTTCCTACAGTAGAGCGGAGCGATGCTGCGCGTCGTCTGCTCGATCACCGCTGCACTCCTCCCGCCGCTCGCTGCGCACGCGTGCGATCTGTGCGGTCGCTACACTCCGCAGCTCGAGACCATGCACGCGCCTGAAGCCGCTCCGCTCATGGGCGAGGAGCTTCTCCGCGGCTGGTATGCGGCCGTCGCGGAGCAATTCACGCACTTCGGCACGCTGCAGTTCGACGGCCGGGAAGTGGCGAATCCGGCCGACCAATACCTCGACAGCTCGATCACGCAATTGGTCGCGGGCTACAACGTGACGGAGCGCTTCGCCGTCCAGCTCAATGCGCCATTCGTTTATCGCGAATTCCGGCGCCCGGAAGGCTTCCGCATGGACGAAGGAAATATCGCCGGCTTGGGCGACGTGTCACTTCTGGCCAAGGCGGTGCTGTTTCATTACACCACGGCGCGGCGGCGCGAGTTCAACGTTGCCGGCAAGAACCCGGTCGCGATCGAGCACGAGCCGGATTTCACCGCGTCATGCATCGCTCTTGCCGGCGTGACATTTCCCACCGGCGCAACCAGCCGGCTCAAGGAAGAGTTTCACGAAATCGAAACGCCGGGTGCGCCGGAGAGCGGAATCCATGGGCACGATCTGACGCTGGGCAGCGGCTCGTATGACGGCATCCTGGGCGGGCAGGCGTCGTTGCGTTACAAGAGCTGTTTCGCGGAAGCCGATGCGCAATTCACCTGGCGCAGCGAAGGCGCGCACGATTATCGCTTTGCCAACGACGTGAGTTGGAGCGGCGGACCGGGCGTCTACGTCATGCGGCGGCGCAACGTGGTGGTGGGCTGCCAGTGTAGCGTCAGCGGCGAGCACAAGGATGTGGATACGTTCCGCGGCGCGCCGGCCGAGGACACCGGCATCACGAGTGTGTTTGTCGGGCCGCGCGTGATCGCATCGCGCGAGCATTTCAGCGGTGAGATCGCGGCCGAGTTTCCGGTGTTGATCGACAATACGGCGCTGCAAATCGTGCCGGACTACCGGTTGCGGGCGAGCGTTGCCATCAGTTGATGATGAGCGAGTGGAAAACGTTGCTGCTCGTGTATCGCGAGCTCGATGTGCGGCTGAGGATTGAGAGAAAACGCCGGCGATTTTTTCATCTCGCCACCGATCAGGAAATCAGTGACGCGCTGGAGTCATTTCACGGATTTCCGGCGCTGGTTGAAGAGCTCACTTCGGGCGCGGCGACAATCGATTCCAGCATCGTCGAAGTCGAAAGTCCGCTTTCATCGCTCACGACTCGAGAACAAAACGAGTTCTGGCCTTCGCCGGATGACACTCGCCGCGAACTCGATTACTTCGCTCCGCCCGGAGCATTCGATTCGTTGTTCGTCTTCTGGCCGCAACACGATTTTACCGGTGGCATCTCCGTGCCCGGACACGCGTGGGGGCTGGGGATGGGCGCGAGTGATTGGAGTAATGGCGCTACCTACGCCGCGATCGCGAACGCGCCGAGTCCAGCGTGGAAGAACGAAGCGCGTGGCGAAGTGTGGCTGCATGAATGGCTGCACGGCGTCTGCCATCATTTCGCGCAACGCGGCCACCCGATGCCGGAGCGCGATGCCGACGGCGCGGAGTTGCACGGTTACACCCGCTCGGCGAGTCACGGCTGGACTGAATACTACCGCGATCTCATGAGCGGCGACGTTGTAGAAAATGGGCGACAGCTTGGAATCCCACCTATTGCGTGGAGCTGAGAGTCTGGGTAGCGGTCGCCGCGGCGACCCTGACGCTGGCGTCCCGCCAACGCGGACTTTCCTTGTGGTCCGGCATGTTCTCGGGTGGTCGCATAAGCAAAAGATCGTTTCGGCGAGACGCCGAAACCAGCACGCGAGACGCGTGCGCTACCCGAACATCGGGAATACGCTGGCCGCCGGTAAGGAAAATCCTCACCTCGAAACTCTCCGCCGGGTTGCGTTGACAAATTGTTAACGTCATTAACATTTTCCGCCACAAGCAACATGGTGAATCTCACCGCGGGTCTTCAGGACGGGAAAGAGTTCCGCTCTCACGCGCCCGGTTATTGGCCGCAGGTCGCGCCGGAACTCTGGAATGATTGGAAATGGCAGCTGAAAAATCGTGTCACGACACTGGCCCAGCTCGAGCAGCATCTCGAGCTCGACGAGGCTGAGCGTGCCGGCGTTTTGTTGAGCGGCGACAAGCTCGCGCTCGCTGTCACGCCGCATTTTTTTAATCTCATCCCGCGCCATGATCCGGAGGATCCGATCCGGCGCCAGGTCATCCCACGCATCGAGGAAACGTGGAGCTCGCCCTACGACATGGCCGATCCCTGCGGTGAAGATTCGCACATGCCGGTGCCGGGATTGGTGCACCGCTATCCCGATCGCGTGCTCTTTCTGGTGACGGATCGCTGCGCGAGCTACTGCCGCTATTGCACGCGCAGCCGTGTTGTCAGCGGTGTGGGCGAACAGGAATTGCACACCGAATTCGAAGCAGCCTTCCGGTATCTCGAAACACACACCGAAGTGCGCGATGTGCTGCTCAGCGGCGGCGACGCGCTGCTCTTCAGCGACAACAAACTCGAGGGAATCCTCAGCCGGTTGCGCGCCATCCCGCACATCGAGTTTCTCCGCATCGGCACGCGCATTCCCATTTTCCTGCCGCAACGCATCACGCCCGAGCTTTGCGCCATGCTGGCAAAATACCACCCGCTCTGGATGAGCGTGCACGTCAATCATCCGCGCGAGCTCACCATCGAAGTAAAACAGGCGCTCGAGCGTCTCGCCAACGCCGGTATCCCGCTCGGCAACCAGAGCGTCCTCCTCCGCGGCGTGAACGATGACCTCGAGACGATGAAAACGCTCGTGCACAAACTCCTCATGTGCCGCGTGCGCCCGTACTACATTTACCAGTGCGATCTCATCAACGGCTCATCGCACCTGCGCACTTCCGTCGCCAAAGGCATTGAGATCATCGAAGGCCTGCGCGGTCACACCACCGGCTACAGCGTTCCTCAATACGTCATCGACGCGCCCGGCGGCGGCGGCAAAGTCCCGGTCAACCCCGGCTACGTCCTCTACCACGACAACGAAAAAATCGTGATAAGAAATTACGAGGGCAACATCTTCGAGTATCCCGAGACCGGCGCGGAAAACGTCCAGTTCGCGCCGCAGAGGGAGTACCACGACGAGTATCTGTATTCGTAGCTAGTCGACGAGGAAACCCTCGCCCTCGGCAGCCTGTTTGAGCCGAACATCTTCGCTTAAAAATCTGGCGGTGTGAGGCTCGAAGCCGCACGCGACCAATGCAGCGCCCAGTTGGAGTGCATCACCCGCACGCAACGCTTGGTTTCGCGCCGCGCGGAGGGCGGCGCGCCGCAATTGTTCGCTCGCCGATATTTCCCGCCACTCTTCCGACAATCGCCCCAGCAGACGATAGGATTCGGCGATTTGTGCTGCCGCGCTGCCGGCGCGCGCCAGGCGCGCAATGCTGGCCGCACATTCGACGTACGTTCCCCACCACGTGGCCACCCCAAATTGCCGCGCGGTCGTTCGATACCAGCCTGCCCGCGCTGCCCGCGCCATCAGCGAAACAAGCGCGGAGGCATCCCAGTAGACTACCACCGTTCTTCCTCACGCATCTCGAGCAGTGTTTTGACAAGATCGCCCTTCAGTTCCGGCAGCGGGCGCGTCCAGAAATCCTTCGGCAATTTGCCCTTTGCCGCGTTTCACCAGGCCCTGCCGCTCCAGCTCAGCCCAATGCGCTTCGTCGGCTTCTTTGCTCCCTGGTGGCAGCGGCTCCAAGCGCGCCACCGGGATGTTGCGGTCGAGGATGAGCATCGACTCGCCATTCCGCACCTTCTTCAACAACTTGCTCAGATTGTTTTTGGCCTCGGTTACGCTGGCGATCGTCATCAAGCCAGACTGGCTTGATTTAATCAGGCTAGTCGAGCCATTGCGTCCATTGAGAAAATGGCTGCCGGAAGTTTGAAGAACGCGCTATCTTTGGCCGTCAGAACCCGATCGCTGTCTTTAAATGGAAACATCTTCATCTCGCCCCTCGAGCGGCCGGAGATTGCTCATCGCTCTCGCGGTGCTCACGAGCGTTTGTTTGCTCTCGATCATCGTCGCCGGACTGAACAGCCTCGTCGATCTCGCGGCTCATATTCATCCAGTGTTCGGGCAGGCCGTGTTCTGGGTTGTGTGCGCCGGCATCGGCTTCACCGTTCTGTACGGTCTCATCGCCTACAGTCAGATGCCGCCGGCGCTCATCCCGCCAGCGGCGCAGTCAGATGACGGCGGCAAATACATCGATGCGCTGCGGGCGAGATTGCGCGCGAATCCGCGCACGAAAAGCAAGCCGCTCGATACTCTCCCCGAGATCGAGGCTGCGCTCGCCGAACTCTCGGTCGAAGCGGACGCCGTCGTGCGCAGCACCGCCAGCACCGTTTTCCTCAGCACCGCGCTCCTGCAAAACGGCCGGCTCGACGGCTTGATCGTGCTCTTCACGCAAATCCGCATGGTCTGGCGCATCGCGCGCATCTACACGCAACGGCCTTCCCCGCGCGAGATGCTTCGGCTTTACGCCAATGTCGCGGGTACCGCATTCGTCGCCAGTGGATTGGAGTCGCTCGACATCGGCCAAATGTTCGCGCCGCTAGCCACCTCGATGGTGCCGGCGCTGAAGAGCGCCATCCCCGGGCTGAGCGGCATTTCGCATCTCCTTGTGCGCTGCGTCTCAAACGGCGCCGCCAACGCCTTTCTCACCTTGCGTGTCGGCGAAGTGGCGCGGCGTTACTGCGCCCTTACCTCAACTGCGTCCGCGGAAAACATTCGCAGATCGGCAACGGCAGACGCGGTCCAGCATCTCGGCCGGATCGTGCGCGAGAACGGCGCGCTCGTTGCCAGCAAAATCTGGGAGTCCACCGGCCGCGTTTTCATCGAAAGTGGCGTGGCAAAAGCCGAGGATGTGGCAAATGCGGCGCGCGGCTGGTTCGGTCGAATTTCACCGCGGCGACTCCGACAAAGCGAGACGGCGGAAGCATTGTAAGCTAGACAGGACTTACAGGATTAACAGGAATCGGAAAAAGCCAATCCCCTTAATCTCGTTAATCCTGTCTAGTTAATCTTCTGACTTCACGATCTCGCCGCCGATCACTGTCATCGTGCAGCGGGTTTTCAGGATTTCCGGCTCGGGGATTTTCATGATGTCGCCTGAGAGGACGGTGAAATCGGCGAGCTTGCCGGATTCGATTGAGCCTCTGTCGCTTTCCTCGAAGGCAGCATAGGCGGCGTTGATGGTGAACATCTTCAGCGCCTGCTCGCGCGTGACAGCTTGTTCGGGATGCCAGTTTTCGCGCTGTTCGCCCCGAATGCTCTTGCGCGAAACCGCCGCGTAAAACTCGATCATCGGCTCGCCGCGCTCCACCGGTGCATCGGAGCCGCCGCAAACGACCGCGCCGGTTTTCAGCAAACTGTTCCACGCATACGCGCCGGCCAGCCGCTCCATCCCGAGCCGCGCCGGCGCGAAAAACAAATCGCTGATCGCGTGCGACGGCTGCATCGAAGCGATGACGTGAAGCTTGGCGAAACGCGGAAGGTCCTGCGAACTTAGAATCTGCGCGTGCTCGACCCGCCACCGCGGCTCCGCGATCTTTCGTTGAGCAGCCGGCACAGCTTTGAACGCCTGCTCGTAGAGATCGAGAATGGTGCGGTTGGCGCGATCGCCGATCGCGTGCGTTTCGACCTGAATTCCGCGGCGCAATGCTTCTTCAAACATCGTCCGCAGCTCTTCCGGTTTCTGGGTCAGATACCCGGAAGTATCCGGCTTGTCCGCGTAAGGAGCGAGCAGCGCGGCCCCTCGTGAGCCGAGCGCGCCGTCGAAAATGACTTTGATCGTGCGCTGCGTGAAACTATGATCGGGCGCGTTCAGCGTCGGTCCATTCTTTAACAACTCGTTCGCCGCTTCGCCCGGCCCGTAAGCGGCATTGTAAATTCGCAGCTTAATTTTGTTCGCCTCAAACGCACCGCGGATGATCGCCTGATCATCGAGCTCGCTCCCCGCGTTTTGGATTTCGCACCAGCCGAGCGCGACCTCGCGTTTGATGCCGACGAGCAACGCCTGCTCGCGTTCAGCGTCGGTCGGCTTCGGAATCTTCGACGTGATGAAGTCCTGCGCGTTATCGAGCAACATGCCGCTCGGCTCGCAGTTTTTGTCTTTGAGAATTTCCCCGCCGAATGGACTCGGTGTGTCGCGCGTGACGCCCGCCATGTTCAGCGCAGCGGAATTTGCGACGGCGGCGTGACCATCGGCGCGCGTGAGGAAGACCGGGTTCTCCGGCGCGATCTTGTCCAGATCGGCGCGGGTCGGAAACTGCGGCGGTTTCCAGAAGGTCTCGATCCAGCCGCGACCGGTGATCCATTTGCCGCGCTCGGTTTTGCTCACGCGCTCACGCACTTTGGCCAGAAAATCATTCAGCGTGTTCGACCCTTCCAGGTTCAGCGTCATCTCCCGTTCACCGATGCCAAAGATGTGGCAATGCGAATCGGTCAGCCCCGGGACGACGGTATTGCCTTGCCAATCGACTACGCGCGTCTTATCGCCGCGGAGCTTTTCGGCGTCAGCATTCGAACCAACAAAGATGATGCGATCCCCTTGCACCGCGACCGCCTCGGCGTGCGCCTGTTTCTCGTTAACAGTGTAAACGTTGCCGTTTAAAAAAAGCGTGTCGGCTTTTTCAGCGTGCTCGTTCAGTGCTGTGGCGAAAAACAAAACGACGAGCGCACGCATCGCCGCATACTCCCGTCATTCCGAGCGACAGTCGAGGAATCCCGTAGTGCGACCTCGAAGGTAACGGCACGGGATCCCTCGACTTCGCTGCTCTCCGATCGGGATGACGGAGTCGCTATGCGCCGTTTTTCTCCAATTCCAACAGCAATCGTTTCCGCCAAACTCCCCCGCCGTAGCCGCTGAGCGCACCGTCTTTTGCGATCACGCGATGGCACGGGATTAAAATGCAAATCCGATTCGTGCCGTTCGCGCGCGCGACGGCGCGCACCGCGCGCGAGTTACCCACGCGCGCCGCGATCTCTTCATAGCTTGCCGTCTTCCCGTGCACGACTTTGCGCAGCTCGCCCCAGACGTTTTCCTGGAATGGCGTTCCGCGCAGAAAAACCGGCACGCTGAATTTGCGCAGCTCACCGGCGAAGTATTTTTCCAGCTCCTCGCGCAGTTGCTTCAAAACTTTGTTGTCGCCCGGAAGCACCGCTGCATTGAAGCGCTTGCGCATGTCGGTGTAGCTCGCTTCCAAGCCGCGTCGATCCGCGAACTCCAGCAGGCACACGCCTTCATCAGTCGCCGCCGCGACCATCGGGCCGATTGGTGTCTGGATCATCGTCATGCGAATGCAATCGGCGCCGTTTTTCTGCGGAGCAGACTCGCCGAAGGTGCGCGTGAGCGCGTCAGCAAATCCGCTGTGGGAAGTGAAGCCGTTGCCCAGCATGACATCTTCTTTCGGCGCGCCCGTGCGCAATTGCGTGAAGGCACTCGAGAGCCGCAGCCCGCGCGACCAATCGGAAAAGGTCATTCCGTAATTTTGCTGGAACCAGCGCCGCACCCGCTCTGGCATTGTGTTCATCTCGCGCAGATCAGCCGCGCGTAGCCGCATCTCCGGCGAGGCGTTCACGCGCTCGATGATTTTCGCGATCCATTCCGGCGGCTTGCCGTTGGTGAGCTCCGGCTGGCAGCGCTTGCACGGGCGATAACCGGCGGAGATCGCATCAGCGATGCTGGTGAAAAATTCGACGTGCTCGCGCTTGGGCCGCGACGGGCACGAGGGGCGGCAAAAGATTCCCGTCGTCTTCACCGCGCTGAAGAAAATGCCGTCGTAACTTTGATCGCGCTCGTTCCAGGCGCGCTCCATTTCTCCCGTAGAAAGAGTGGTTGTGTTCACGCCATTAACCTAGCACCACCGTCTACCGAAAATGCGACGTGGTCTTTCGCCAATAAGTGTAGAGCGCTTGTGTCAAGCGCCGGGCTCGCTAGCTGCCAAGCCCTCGGCGTTTGACACAAACGCCTCTACACCCGCGATCCTTTCGAGGCGAGCCCGTCGAGTCGCTGCGCTCGACATGAAGAATTCCCTCCACGGACAAGATGGCAGAACCTACGCGCGCGAAAAATATTTTTGCCA
>JBBPYF010000014.1:0-22328 GCA_038200165.1 Chthoniobacterales bacterium
CGAGCGCTTTGGCTTCCCATTCCTTGATGTTGCCGCTGAGGTTCTCCATCTGCTTGCCGATGGATTTGCGGCGAGTCTCGAGCTTCTCCACGGCATCGGAACGGAATAGCTCGATTAGTTTTTCCTGCTTGGTAATTTCGTCGTTAAGCTTAAGGATCTTGGGGTGCTTCGGCCGGAGGTCCTTTGCTAAGGTATCGCGTTCTGCCTTCAGTAACTGAACGGCTTGTTTCGCCTTGAGGTAGTCGCCCTCGGGACCAACATCGGAGAAAGGCATTCCGGTTTGCTCGCTGGCCGAAGCGCTCGGCGAAGCGTCAGGTTTGACGGTGCTCTGGCCGCGATCGAGGTTTTGGTCAAGATCGAGCTTCTCGAGCAGTTCATACTCGGTTTTCAGGCGAGCATAATCCTGATTTAGCTTAACGAGATACTGAGCCGCGCTGTTTCCTTCCTCCTGGATAAAGCCGATATTGTTCTGCTTCTGGAATTCGAGCATTTCGTCTTCGGCGGCGCGCAGGTCTTTCTCTATCTGAATCAGTTGTTCCGTGATGCCGGTAGTGAAGGTATGGGTCTGGTCCTGCCGCATGCCTTTTTTGAAGTCGAGATACTTCTGCATCACCGCGTTCAAGTAGGCCTGGGTGTAGTCAGGCGAGCTACCGATAGCCTGCAACTCGAAGATGGAAGTGCGCGGGCGTTGCAGCACGTTAATTTCCGCCGGGACCGGGTGAAGCTCGGGATGAGTCGAACGAACGAGCGCTTCGGCGCTGCGGCGCACTTCGGTGCTTTGCATCAACTGAATCTGGGTGCCGTAGAAGTTAACGTTATCTTCGCTGTAGACGGTGCTGGAGTTAACATTGAGCTTGCCGGCCAGCATCATCTTGCTCGTGGAAAGAAAGGAAGGCGGCGTCTGGAAAATAAGCCAAGACTGGATGAAGAGGCCGAGGCAGATGGTGAGCAGCGGAATCCACCAGCGGCGTTTCAGGAGCGACTTATAACGATGAATGCGCGTAATGAACGCGGTCGACCATGAGCCTGAAGTAGATCGTTCAGCCGGTGCGCTCATAGTTACATGTTGATCAGACGCTGCGGCACGTAAATCTGGTCATCGGGCTGCAAAGCCAGGTCCTCCTCAGTGCGGCCTTCTTCGATGACGCGCTTCAAGTCGACGATATGATCCTGCCCGTTCTTGCGTGTGACCTTGACCTTGCGTTTATTCGCGAAATCACCGAAGCCGCCGGCGCGAATGATCGCCTTACTTACGGTGTAAGTTTCATCCGGTGGGATCTCCTGTGGCCCCTGACCTTTAACTGAACCATAAACATAAACCCGGCCACGCGACTTCTCGCTGATCCTGTCGACCGCGAGAATGACGGTGGCGTGATAGTAGTACTCCTTCTCCAGCGAGTTCTTGATGGTATAGGCCAGCTCACGGCAGGTTCGACCGGACGCGGGCACAAGACCGATGTAAGGGACTTCGAGTTCGCCGTTGTCGTTGACGCGGAGATGCTGTGATTCCTGGTCGCGATCTTCTACGACACGAAAGCTGACGTAATCATTCGGTCCCAGCCGTTTCTTATCGTCGAGCACCGACATGGAATTAGTACGCATGACGGTGCTGGTAGTGGGGAGATCGGGCGCCTTGGGCGCGGTAGGAGCGGCGCTAGGCTCCTGCGCGAGCGCGAGAGCGGCGCCAAACAGGAAGGCGAGAAGACCCGTTGCTTTCACTCGTGCAAGTAACTTCATCTAGAAACTGTAAGTGGCGTCGATCGAAACGCGATTTTGGGCGTAGTCGCGCTCCGGCACATTCGAGTCCTTCTGCGTATACTGGTAACGCAAACCGACAGTGACGTGCGGCGTAAGCTGATAACCAACGGTGAGGGCGCCGCCATAACGGTGCAGGTGTTCGTTAATAAAACCGCCGGAGTCATCGGCATCCTCATAGAAGAGCTCGGTGGAAAGCAAAGTATCACGAATGACGTTCCAGGTAACGGTATGGCGGACGTAGTTAAGTGAAATGTAGTTGGAGTTAACTCCGAGCTGGCTTTCGTGGCCGGCAGCGAGGGTCTGGGTGATGGCGGCGTTGACTCGGTGCGAAATAAGGACATTGGCGTAGTAGTCGTTCGCATCCATGGAATCAAAGACCGAGCCGCTGTTATCGAAGTTGATCATTTGATAGCCGGCGGCGAAACGGATTTTCATGTAGTTAGTGAGCTGGGTCTCGACAAAGGCGCCGATGGTGTATGCATTCGAGTCATTCAACACATTCTGGCCGTAGTAGGTTGCGACGGCGCTCGTTTCGAGGCCGACACTGGTGGTATTAGTTACAGCGAAGGCGGCCGATCCTACGAGCTCTTCGGCATTGCGGTTCAGGTAATCGAAGGCTGAGTTAGTTGAGATATAGGTGTAGTGATCAAAGCCAAGCGTCAGCACTGCTTTATTTAAATCCCACAAGAGCGAAGCGCCCACGGTGTTCTCGAAACGGCCGTAGTCGACGACATTGCTAATCTGAAGTTCCTGAATCGGATCCTGCTGGAGAGAGAAGCGGTCGTGGAAATTGATGCGGAAGTCGCCGATGAAAACGTCAAATGCGATCTGCGAGCCCGGGGCGAGGAGAAGGCCATTGGTGTTCTGGTCGGAGTGATCGAGGTAAAAATTGTAGCCGAGGCCGATGTCGAGGCGCAGGGTGTTGATTTGGGTGACGGGCCAGATGGCGTCGATGTTGACCTGGGGGCGGATGATGACGTCGGATTCGGGATTATTTTCGGAAAGATTAATGTTGTCGTTGTATTCGATACCGAAGGTGGCGCTGACGCGGTATTTAATGGGGCCGGTCATCAGGTTGTAGGGGATGTGCTCGATGTCCTGGCGGCGGGATTCAGCGGATTGTTCGCCGGCGAGAGAAGGGCGAACCGCATCCTGCGCGCGGAGCGGGAGTATGGCGACGAAGAGCGACAGGCCGAGAGAGCCGAGCCGCAGGTACGACCGGCCGAAGCACAGCGAAAGTGAGCGGCTCATAGGAAACAGGGTGACATCAGCCTTAGCAGATGCAGTACCAAGCGTGCGGCCAGAGGCCGCCTGCGCTCGCGCCATCCGATTCCAGCTTCTGATTTGGCGAACGTAACGGTGAAGGTGATTGGCCGCTCTTACTGAAAGCGGCGGGGCAATTCAAGGAAAATTGGGGGACAGGGCGTGAGAGACGGTGAGGTGAGCGACGCGCCCGCTCGTTCAGGGAAAGGAAGCTCCAAAAATCGCGGAGCCGTGGCGCGATCTAAGCTTTGCTCTGCATCACCATGCGCTTTTCCTTTCTCTCGTTGCGAACAACAATCACAGTGCTGGTGGTTGCCGGCATCTCCGTCATCCAACTTCTGGCTGCGCCGGATCAGCCGAGGCGCGTAACCGATGCAGCCAAACCCGCCCGCATGAATTGCGGGGCGCGGATCGAGTGCATCACACCCGACGGCCTGCCCGGTCGCCTGGCGCTGGCGCGGCAAGACAGCAATGCCGCCGTGCTCATCATGGAAGACGACAGCATCAGTTGTCCGTTGCGCGAGGGGGAGACGACTTTTGTCATCGCGTTGCCGCGTTCATGCGGGCTGGAGCGTCTGAAGTTCATCAACGAAAACGCGGCCGCGCGCGGAACGCTGCGTCTGGCTGTGGCCAATGAAGAGCTGCCGGCGAACAGTCCGCGCTGGATAATGGTGGACGGGAGTATCGGCTTTCAGAACAAGCGCCTCTTCAATGTCTCGATGGTGGGGGTGGAGGCGAAGTTCGTGCGTGTGAGCTTCAAGGTGGAAGGCGAGGGCGTTGGCCTGAGCCTGGCTATGGGCGAGCGCGAAATGACGCGGCAAAATATTTTCGGTGATGATCTGGCGAAGATCAGCGCCATGCCTTTGATCGCCGCGGTCGAGCCGTAGCGTTCCTGCCGAGTCTTGGCGGATGCGACGGTCTCTGCCGCCGAGGACGGGCGGCAGCTACAACGGACGGGGCGCAAGAGTTCTCTAGCCGGCAGCGGCGAAGCCAGGGTACAAGGTCATGCCGCCGTCGACGAATAAGGTCGTGCCGGTGACGTAATCGGACGCATCGGAAGCGAGCCAGACGGCGGCGCGTGCGATGTCCTGCGGCTCGCCGATGCGACCATCGGGAATGAGCTTGAGCAAATTCGCCTCGGCTTCCGGTGTATCCCAGGCGGCGGTGTTGATGTGCGTCTTGATCGCGCCGGGCGCGATGCTGTTCACGCGAATTTTCTTCGGCGCGAGCTCCTGCGCCATGGTCTTCATGAATTGCATGATGCCGCCTTTGGACGCGGCGTAGTTGACGTGACCGGCCCACGGGATGACCTCGTGAACCGAGCTCATGCAGATGATTTTGCCGGCTGCGCTCGAAATCTCGGGGCGCACCCCCCGGCGCAGAAACTCGCGCGCCGCCGCACGGGCGCAAAGAAACTGGCCGGTGAGATTGACGCCGATGACGGTGTTCCATTCGTCGAGCGTCATGTCCTGAAACGCGGCGTCGCGTTGCAGGCCGGAGTTATTAATAAGGATGTCGATGGTACCGAGCTGGCGAATCGCTTCGGCAAACATCGCTTCCACTTCATCTTCGCGGCTGACATCGGCCTGAAGGGAGAGAGCTTCACCGCCTGCCGCGCGGATATTTTGCACGACGCCATCCGCTTCTTCAGGATGACTGTGGTAATTGACGACGACGGCAGCGCCAGCCGCCGCCAGCGCGAGCGCACAGGCTTCGCCGATGCCAGAGCTCGCGCCGGTGACGAGCGCTTTCTGATTCCGAAGAGGAGTCAGGGAAAGGCCTGCAATGTTTTCCATAACATGTCCATCAACTCACGATGAGTCGCTAAAATGGGAGGGAAAAGCACCTGATTCAGCGGCATGAATTTAGCTGCGTTTCTGGCGCGGGCACGACGGCGCGGCGAATGCGAGGAACCACTCAAACCATCACTCCCAAGCGCGAGCCGGCGACCCAGGAGAAGACACTCATTTATGCGCATCAACACCACTCTACGAGGAAAACCGCTGCGCCAAAAACTGCGGATTATTATGAGCTTGCTTCCCGGGCTACAAACGATGCAGTTCGGGATTGGGATCTAAAAACGGACGTGCTCGTCTGGCGGGAAGGATTTAAGACGCTGCTGGGCTTTCCCGTCGAGGACGCAAACAAGACGATTAGTTTTTGGCGGCAGCATGTTCATCCCGCCGATCGCACGCGCGTCGCCGCTTCGCTCGAGGAAGCGCTGAAATCAACGGCAGAGAATTGGTGCGGGGAATACCGCTTCCGGCGCGCCAACGGCAGCTACATTCAGGTGCTCGAGCGCGCGGCCATCGTGCGCGACGAGGAGGGCGCGGCGGTGCGCTTCGTCGGCGCGGTCATGGACGTGACGGCCCGAAAGCAACTGCAGGATCAGCTGTGCCGTTCGCAAAAAATGGAAGGATTCGGCCAGCTCGCCGGCGGCGTGGCGCATGACTTCAACAATTTCCTCACTACCATTCTCGGCTACAGCGATCTCGTGGTGGCGGAAGTGGAAGGCCGCGGCGCGGTCGCGAAATACATCAGCGAAATTCGCAGCGCGGCCGGGCGCGCAGCCTCGCTCACGCGACAACTGCTGGCGTTCAGCCGCCGCCAACCGCTCGAGCCGCGCGTGCTGGAAGTGAATTCGCTCATCAGCAATCTCGAACGTTCGATCCTGCGCCTGCTCGGCGAACACATCTCGGTTTTTTGCGAATTGCTGCCGAAGAAACGCGCCGCTTACATCAAAGTCGATCCCGGCCAGTTCACCCAGATCATCGTTAATGTCGCGGTGAACGCGCGCGATGCCATGCCCACCGGCGGCACGCTCACGCTGCAAACCCGCACGCTCAATGTGACGGAGAACAGCGGCGAGACCCTCGTGCCGGAGTTGCTGCCCGGTGATTACGTCGTTATCAGCGTTATCGATACCGGATGCGGCATGAGCGATGAAGTGAAGGCGCATATTTTCGAGCCTTTCTTCACTACCAAAGGCGAGCAACACGGGAGCGGACTCGGACTGGCCGCCTGTTATGGAATTGTGCGGCAAAGCAGCGGCCATATCGCGCTGGAGAGCGCGCTGGCCAAAGGGACGGCGGTGCACATTTACCTGCCGGAAGTGCCGGCGCCGGAGCCAACCACCTATCGCAAGCCGCGCTCATCGCAATTGCCCGGTGGCACCGAAACGGTATTGATGGTGGAGGACGACATCGCGGTGCGCCACGTCATGGTTCGGACGCTGCGGCGGCTGGGGTATGAAGTGGTCGAGACGGTGCGCGCGGATGAAGCGCGGGAACATCTCAACAAGCAAGCGGTCGATCTCGTCGTAAGCGACATCGTGTTGCCTGATATGAGCGGGCTGGATTTTGGGAAATGGACACGGCAACATCATCCGCGTACGCGTGTGCTGCTTGTCTCGGGTTATCTCACCTCGAGCAGAGATGGGGAGCAGAGCGGTCTCTTCTTCCTGCCCAAGCCATTCGATCCGGAGCAGCTAGCCCGGGCGGTGCGAGACGCGCTCGATGCGCGTCGTTTGTCATCCTGAGCGGAGCGCAGCGGAGCCGAAGGATCCCGTGATGGAAACCTTACCGTAACGCCGCGGGATCCCTCGACTGCGCTCGGGATGACGAGCACGTCAAACATTGCTGCGCTGTTTCGCCCGGTGTATGCACAAGCGCGTGATCACATTTGCCGAGATCGAGGCGGCGCGCGGGCGCATCGAAGGCGCCGTGTATCTCTCGCCCTGTCCGCTTTCCATTCCGCTGAGCGAGCTCACCGGGATGCAGATTTACTGCAAGCTCGATAATCTGCAGCGCACCGGCAATTTCAAGGAACGCGGCGCCCGCAACGCGCTTTCGCAATTGCCGGAGGAACAAAAAGCGCGCGGAGTCATCGCCGCATCCGCCGGCAATCATGCACAGGCCCTCGCTTATCAGGGCAAGCTCCTCGGCGTTCCCGCCACCGTGGTCATGCCGAAACACGCGCCGCTTATTAAAGTGAGCAATTGCCAGAAGCTCGGCGCGAACGTGGTGCTGCACGGCAAGGATTTCGGCGAAGCCAAGGGGCGCGCACATGAGATCGCGCGTGAGAGAGGTCTCGCCTACATCGATGGCTACGATGATCCGGGGATTATTGCTGGCCAGGGAACGGCCGGTCTCGAGATCACGGAACAAGTTCCCGATCTCGACGCTGTGGTTATTCCGGTAGGCGGCGCGGGATTGCTGGCGGGCGTTTCACTCGCGGTGAAAACGAAAAAACCGCAAGCTAAAATCATCGCCGTGGAAGCGGACCACGTCGCCAGTTTTTCAGCGGCGATGGAGGCGGGGAAACCGGTGCCAATTTCAATGCAGCCGACCCTGGCGGATGGGTTGGCCATTCCTCAAGTGGGCGCGAACGCTTTCGACATCGCGCGGTCACGTGTCGATCGCACCGTTCTCGTTAACGAAGAGCAAATCGCGCTGGCGATCTTGCGCATCGTCGAGCTGGAGAAAGGCGTGGTCGAAGGCGCGGCGGCGACACCGCTGGCGGCGTGTATGAGTGGGCAATTGCCCGAGCTCGCCGGCAAGCGCGTCGTTATTCTACTCTGCGGCGGCAACATCGATCCCAATGTCCTTAGCCGCGTCATCGAGCGCGGCCTTGTCGCCGATGGGCGGCTCTCGCGTTTCCGGGCCATCATCAGCGATCGGCCCGGCGGTCTCGCTGATCTCGCCGCCCAAATCGCCGCCAGTGGCGCGAGCATCAAGCAAGTCGTGCATGATCGTGCCTTCGCCGGCTCCGATGTCTCGGCTGTGCACGTGCTATGCACGGTGGAAACGCGCGACCGCGAGCACCTGACCCACCTGCTGAGCGGCCTCCGCGAGCATGGCGTGGAGACTTACGACGCATAAGCGCTCGGCGGACAGCGGTTGAAGCGTAATCGGCGCTCCGTAATCTGCCGCCATGCATCGTGCAGGAACCGAATCGCGCATCGCGACGTTTGCCGATCGCCACATCGGCCCGAACACGGACGAGATCGCGGAGATGCTGCGTGAGCTCGGCTTCGAAAATCTCGATGCGCTGATCGACGCGACGGTGCCGGGAAACATCCGGCTCGATCGCCCGCTCGATTTACCCGCGGCGATGAGCGAGAGAGAAGCATTGGGCGAGCTGCGCGCTCTCGCCTCGAAGAACCGCGTCCTGCGCAATTTTATCGGCGCGGGTTATTCCGGCACGATCACGCCGCCGGTTATCCAGCGGAACATTCTGGAGAATCCCGGCTGGTACACCGCCTACACGCCGTATCAGGCGGAACTGGCGCAAGGCCGACTCGAGGCACTGCTCAATTTCCAGACGATGATCACCGATCTCACCGCACTCGATATCGCCAACGCTTCGCTGCTCGACGAAGCCACTGCCGCGGCCGAAGCGATGGCGCTTTGTCACGCAGTCGTTAGCAATCGAACGAAATTTTTTGTCGCCAATAATTGCCATGCGCAGACGATCGCGGTCTTGCGCACCCGCGCCAAACCGCTCGGCCTCGAGATCGTGTCGGCTGATTTCGCGAGCTTCAAGTTCGACAACACTTTCTTCGGCGCGCTCGTGCAATACCCCGCGACCGACGGAGCGATTTACGATTACGAAAACTTCGCGCGCGCCGCCCACGACGCCGGCGCGTTGCTCGTGGTCGCGGCGGATATTCTGGCCCTGACCTTACTCAAACCTCCTGGGGAATTCGGCGCTGATGTCGCCATTGGCAGCACGCAGCGCTTCGGCGTTCCGCTCGGCTTCGGCGGGCCGCACGCGGCTTACATGGCCACGCGCGATCAGTTCAAACGGCATTTGCCAGGCAGACTCGTGGGTGTTTCGCACGACGCCCAAGGCCGCCCTGCCTACCGGCTGGCGTTGCAAACGCGCGAGCAACACATTCGCCGCGACAAGGCGACGAGTAACATCTGCACTGCGCAAGTGCTGCTCGCGGTCATGGCGTCTATGTATTCCGTCTATCACGGGCCGGGCGGTTTGCGCGCCATGGCCGGGCGCGTGCACGGCTTCGCCGCGAAGCTCGCGGATGGATTGCGTCAGCTGGGTTTCGAGATCGCGCACGAACATTTCTTCGACACGATTCGCGTCGAGCTCGGCAGCGGATCGAGCCGCGACATCATGGAAGGCGCCGAGCGCGCCGGCTGCAACCTGCGAGCGTTCGGCGAGCACGCCATCGGCATCGCCGTCGATGAGACGACGACAAATGACGATCTTGATAAATTGCTGGCGATCTTTCGCGGAACGCACGCACGCGATTTCGCTGCTGGCGCTCTCGATATTTCCGATTTCCGCCTTCCGCCTTCCGCCTTGCGGTCTTCGCCATTCCTCACCCATCCCGTTTTCAACACCCACCACACCGAAACGGAGATGCTGCGTTACATCCGCCGACTCGAGTCGCGCGATCTTTCGCTCTGTCATTCCATGATCCCGCTCGGCTCCTGCACGATGAAGCTGAATGCGACGGCGGAGATGTTTCCCATTTCCTGGCCGGAGTTCGCGCACGTGCATCCGTTCGCGTCCGACGAGCAGTCGGTCGGTTACCGCGAAATGTGCGAGCAATTAGGAAATTGGCTGGCGGAGATTACCGGGTTCGCGGCTGTTTCACTCCAGCCGAACGCCGGCTCGCAGGGCGAATACGCCGGGCTGCTGGCGATTCGCGAATATCACGCCTCGCGCGGCGAAGCGCATCGCAACGTTTGCCTCATTCCCACATCAGCGCACGGAACGAACCCGGCCAGCGCCATCATGGCTGGTTTTAAGGTCGTGCCGGTCGCGACGTTGAAGGACGGCGACATTGATCTGGCTGACCTGCGCGCCAAAGCCGGTGCGCACGGGCAAAATCTGGCGGCACTGATGGTGACGTATCCGAGCACGCACGGAGTTTTCGAAATGACCATCCGCGAAATCTGCGACATCGTGCACGCGCACGGCGGCCAGGTCTATCTCGACGGCGCGAACATGAACGCACAGGTTGGGCTTTGCCGCCCCGGCGATTACGGCGCCGACGTTTGCCATTTGAATCTGCACAAGACCTTCTGCATTCCACACGGCGGCGGCGGACCAGGCGTGGGGCCGATCGGCGTCGCCGAGCATCTCGTGCCATTTCTGCCCGGCGCGCCCTTGCTCCGTCATCCTGAGCGCAGCGGAGCGGAGTCGAAGGATCCCGCTGAAGTTCCCTCGCAGGTTGCGCCGCGGGATCCCTCGACTTCGCTCGGGATGACTGTTGGTCCCGTTGCGGCCTCGCGCTACGGGAGCGCGAGCATTCTTACCATTTCGTGGATGTACATCCGCATGATGGGCGCGGAGGGATTAAAGCGCGCGACCGAAGTCGCAATCCTGAGTGCGAACTACATTGCGCGCCGACTCGACCGATTTTTCCCGGTGCTGTTTAAAGGCAAGCGTGGGCTCGTGGCGCACGAATGCATTCTCGATCTGCGGCAGTGGAAACGCGCCGGCATCGAAGTGGAAGATGTGGCCAAGCGGCTGATGGATTACGGATTTCACGCGCCGACGATCTCGTGGCCCGTGGCGGGCACGATGATGGTCGAGCCGACCGAGAGCGAATCGAAGGAAGAGCTGGATCGTTTTTGCGAAGCGATGATTTCCATTCACCGGGAAATGGAAGCCGTTGCGAACGGCGGAGCCGATAAGCAAAACAACCTGCTGAAAAACGCACCGCACACCGCGCGGCAAATCGCATCGGAGAAATGGGAGCACTCGTACTCGCGGGAAGAAGCAGCGTATCCTGCACCGTGGCTCCGCGATTTTAAATTCTGGCCGACCGTCGCGCGCATCGACAACGTCTACGGCGACCGCAATCTCTTCTGCTCCTGTGTGCCGATGGAGCAACTCAGCGAGTAGAGGCTTAAACGTTAAATGGATACGTCTCCGGCAATTGGCCTTCGTCCCAAAGGCTGGTGCGCTCGAGCGGCTCGACCGCGCGTGTTTCATCGATATGAATAAGAACGTCGAATTGGTCAGCGATTCGCGCTTCGAAATAATGGCTTAGCCGTTCCGTTTCCGGGCGATAAATGACGCCGATGGCCCGCTCGAGCCGCGGCTCTAATCGCGCATCCGTTTTCCTCAACGCACGCAGATGGAGATAGAAACGCGCGACGCCGAGATCGTGAAACAATTCTTCCCAGCTCCGGCGCAATCCCGGGCGCACGCGTTTGCGTTCCGCGCGTTCGCCCCAGTCGAACGCCGCCGTGACCGTTCCCTGATAAGTGGTGAAGCCGATAAGCACGGCGTCGTTTCGGAAACGCTCGCGCATTAATTGCCCGACGTTGAGCTCGCCGCGCTGACTCATCTCGGTCGCGCGCGCGTCACCCAAATGCGAGTTGTGCGCCCAGACAATCGCCTTCGGCTGCCGGCTGCCGTTGAAATGACGGACGAGATTTTCGATCGTTTCCGCCATGTGCCGATCGCGGAGATTCCATGAGGAAGCGCGGCCACGAAACATGGCCCGATAATATTCCTCCGCGTTTTTGACTAGCCGCGCATTTTGTTCGGCGAAGAAATGCTCGTCCGCGGCGGATTCGGCAGCGCCGGCGCGCCGCTGCAATTCGCTGAGCTGCGCGACCACTTCGTCTTCACACGATTCGATTACGCCAGCGCTCGCGGCGTAGCCATACTCCTGCGGTTCGCGGCTGAAGTGTTCAAAGCACGAATAACGGCGTCGGGCGCGCGCGGCCGCTTCGGGATCAGTTTTCACGAGGTAATTCAGGACCGCTTCGATCGAGGCGTGCAGGCTGTAGAGGTCTATGCCGTAGAACCCGGCCGGCGACTGACGCGGAGTAATGTTGCGGTTAAATTCGCGCAGCCATTCCACGAACTCGAGCACGACGGTGTTGCGCCACATCCAGGTGGGGAACCGGCGAAAACCGCTCAGCGCCTCGTTCGCGTTGCGGTCATCCCCTTCGCCGCGAACGTAACGGTGAACGCAATGCGCATCAGGCCAGTCGGCTTCGATGGCGAGGACGGTGAAATCTTTCTCCGCCATGAGTCGTTTCGTGATCTCGGCGTGCTCGAAATAAAACTCGTGGGTGCCGTGTGACGCTTCGCCCAAAAGCACAAGGCGGGCGTTGCCGATCAGCTCAAGCAATGCGTCGTAATCGCCCCGCTCACCGGCAAGCGGCTGGATGATTTCACGCAAGGAAGATGCGTCACTCATTTCTCCTGTTATTCGCAGCGGCCCGCCTGAGCAGTTCCCGCACTTCCTCATCGCTGGTCTGCGAAAAATCTTCGTAATACTGGCCGACGCCGATGAATGTGTCGGACGCGATGAGACAGATCGCTTCGTCCACTTCGCTCGCGAGTTCGGCACAAGTGCTGGCTGCTCCGACTGGGACCGCGACAACGATCCTGCTCGCGCCTTGCTGGCGAAGGGCCGCGACAGCCGCGCGCATGGTCGCTCCGGTGGCAAGCCCATCATCGATGAGAATAACGGTGCGGCCCTGCACGGCCGGCGGCGGCCGATTACCGCGGTAATTTTGCTCGCGTCGTTGCAGCTCCTCGCGCTCGGCCGCACTCACTGCCTCGACAATGTCTTCGGGAGCGTTGAGCGCGTTGAGAACATCGTAATTCAGCACGCGAACGTCGCCCGAGGCGATGGCGCCCATGGCGAGCTCCTCGTGCCCAGGCACGCCGAGCTTGCGCACGACGAAAATGTCCAGGGGCAAGGCGAGACGACGTGCAACTTCTGCTGCAACCGGCACTCCGCCGCGCGGCAACGCCAGCACGATGACATCATCGCGCCCGCCGTAATGCAGCAACTCATCGGCGAGCTGGCGGCCAGCGTCAGTGCGGTCGGGGAAGATTTCTGATCGCGGCACGAGGACTAATCACGGCGTAAGCTGCCGTTGTCATGTCGAACGAAGCCGAGACATCCAAGCATTTCCGACAAATAGCTGGAGATTCCTCGGCTGCGCTTCGCTTGCTCGGAATGACAAAAAGATGGTTCGCGCGCAGCGCGCCGTGATGGCGTTAACTCTCGGGCGCGAGCTGCGGCGCGCCGACTCGGGTGGGCACGAGACGAATGGCTGAGCCCACGGCTTCCTCAGCGGGCGCGCTGCCAGCCTCGTGATATTCGGCATCTCCGTTGACCTGCCAGAGATCGTAAAGGCTGGTGTTGGCGATGATGTTTTCGGCGCACAACATCGCCGTCATCATGGCGTGGTCCTGGTTGTTGTATTTGTGCATTCCGTTGCGGCCGACGAGGTGGAGATTCGGATAACGCGACTCCAGCTCGTGGCGAACGACGGCGACGTGGCGCGCGTAATCGTCATCGTAAACCGGATACGCCTTTTTCTGGCGCACCACCGTGCCATCGAGCACGTCGCCTTCCCGCGCGAGACCAATCTGGATGAGCTCGCGTTTGGCCAGCTCGATCAGCTCTTCGTTTTTCGAATCCCAGAGTCCGTCGTGTTCGAAACAGAAATACTCCAGGCCATAGCACGCTTTGTCCGCGTCGGGCACCATCTCGGGCGACCAGGAGCGGAAGTTCTGGATGCGGCCGACCTTCACACTCGGGTCATGGATGTAAATCCAGTTGTCGTGAAAAGCGTCGCGATTTTTCAGGATCAACATCACGGTGATGAAATCGCGATACTTCAGTGAGTTCGCGGCGCGTTTCGCTTTTTCGGAAACGGTAGGTGTGAGACCGTTGATCAGCTCGCGCATGGGCGCGGAAGAAATGACATGCTCCGATTCGAGCTTGTGTTCGGTGCCGTTTCGGTCGCGGTAAGTTGTTGTCCAGGCGCCGCTGTCTTCGTCGTATTCGCAACCAGTGACACGGGCTCCCATCTCAATCACGCCACCGAGTGCTTTCGTTTTTTCCGCGCACGCTTCCCACATCATGCCCGGACCGCGGCGCGGATATTTGAAAGAATTAATCAGCGTCTTGATGACTTTGGAGCTGTCCTTCGGCTGACGTTGCGGAAGAAGCGCGTTTTTGATCGCGCTGCCGAGCGAAAGACCTTTGATGCGCTGCGCCGCCCAATCGGCGGAGATTTCCCTGCAGCTCATCCCCCAAACCTTCTCCGTGTAGCTCTTGAAGAAAGTGTTGAAGAGACGTTTGCCAAATTGATTGCTGACCCAGTCTTCGAAATTGCGCGGGTCGCGCACGGGAAAGAGCCGCGCTTTCAGCCAGGACAAAACGCAAAGCATCGAACGGAACACGCCGAGCTTCACGAGCGCTTCGAAGGGCTTGAGCGGATAAGCGAAAAATTTTCCGCCGTAAAAAATGCGGGAGCTGCGCGGGCGCTCGAGCATGTCATCAGGCAGAAGCTCGTTCCAGAGATCGTTTACTTCTTTGCTCTTGGAGAAAAAACGATGGCCGCCGATGTCGAAGTGAAAGCCTTTGTAAGTGGCGGTGCGGGAGATGCCGCCGACGTAAACCGAATCGGCCTCGAGGACGGTGGCGCTCACGTCGTTCTTCGATAACAAATAGGCGGCGGTGAGCCCGGCCGGGCCCGCGCCGATGATGGCAACATTCGTTTTCATTAAATCAAGCGACCCAGTTTCCCCGGGTAAAATTCCAGACATACCAGCTCTGCAGCGCGAGCCCGCCCGCGCTCGCCAACGCGATGACACAGACCGCGCCCGCTCGCCCCAGCCGCGAGCGGAGAGGAACATTGGCGAGAAAATGGAGCAGCGCCAGCACGAGAACGACGTGCTCGCAGAACTGGTAGCGCAGCATGCTTTCCATGCCGACGCAGGCGACGCCGGAGACGGAGATGAAGTAAAGAATGAAGGCGGTGAAGTAGAGGCCGACGCGAACTGAGCGATGAGTGTCTCTTCGCGCCGCGGGGAGAAATTCGCAGAAGACGAGCGCGAGCAACATCAGACCGCCGAGGGTCATGGCCATCTGGCTGGCCTGAGTAGGATTGTCGAGCGCGGGAACGAGCCAGCGATAGCTCGAGGGTTTGAAGATCGCGAGGTAATCCGGCTCAATCCCCCAGCCGAATTGCTGCGTGAGCATGTAGATGTTCCAATGTCCCCAGCGCAATTGGCAGTAGCCGAAGAAGGCGAGGCCGCCGAACATCGCGACAAAGCTGAGCAGAAGAGCCGGGCCGAGATTCTGAATCGAGGAGCGAAAATGCAGCAGTTTGCGATAGCCGAGCTCCCATGTGCGTTTCACCAGCGGCGCAAGCGCACAGGGCAAACCCACGATGCGGGTGGCAGACATGACAACGCCGTGCAGCGCGGCCAGCACCTGGGCGCGCCGGGTTTCGCCGCCGCTCCAATAGAGGAAACCGAGCAGCGCCATTAAGAAGAGCGACTCCGAGTAGGCCGCGACGAGAAAGAACGCCGCCGGATGCGCGACGATGAGCAATGCACCGAGGAATTGCCAGCGTGCGGGAATGTTCCAGCGTTCGGCAAAAAGAAAAACATAGGTCCAGAACCCCCAGGCCGCGATTTGTGCTGCGATGAGGAGCGCGTTCTCCGTGCTCAGGTTCAAGCCATAGCGCAACGCCGCCGTCAAGAGCGGATAGGCCGGGAAAAATGCCGTGTTCGACACTTCCATTATCTTATGGCTGATGGGCGGGACGATGGTGTCGTAGCCGCGGTCGACGATGTTGGCGAACCAGTAGCTGTCGTGCTGGACCAGCGTTTGATAGCGGTATTCGAGCGGCCCTTCCGGCGCGAGCAGCACAATCGCGAACAGAAGCTGGAGAAGTGTCACGGCCAGGCCGCACCAAAGCGCCCGTGCCGCGGCGGAAACCCGAAAAAGCTGCGCGCTCCAGCCAGGGCGCGGCTCTTGCAGAAGAAGCGCCTGGCTGTCATTTACCAATAGTGTCACGGCGGCTTTTGGACGGTGCTGTCCCTCGTTTATTCGCAACCGGTCAGCCATCCCGCGCGTAAGCGAGCCGCGATTTGGTAGCGCAGCGATGAATTTCCAGAAAATCCCCGCGTTCGATCCGGAGTCGGGCGCCGTCCACGTCATCATCGACACGCCCAAGGGTAACCGGAACAAATTTTCCTGGAGCGAAAAGTGGCAGCTCTTCGAGATGAGCGGCGTGTTGCCTGCGGGCGCGGTCTTCCCTTACGATTTCGGTTTCATCCCGCAAACGCGCGGCGGCGACGGCGACCCGCTCGACGTGCTTGTGCTGATGGATGAACCGGGGACCGTCGGCTGCCTCGTGCACACGCGCTTGCTCGGCGTCATCGAGGCGGAGCAAACGGAGGAAGGCAAGACCACGCGCAACGACCGGCTCATCGGCGTGGCGGTAAAATCACGAATCGATGGTGACTACAAAACGCTAAAGGATCTAAGCGAAGCGCTGCTCGACGAAATCGAGCACTTCTTCATTTCCTACAACTCAGCCAAAGGGAAAAAATTCAAACCGCTCGGGCGGTATGGTTCGCAGCGAGCATGGAACGTGGTGAAACAAAGCATGCACAAAAGAAGCGCGAAAAAATCGGTCATCCTGAGCGAGGTCGAAGGATCCCGCCGCGCTTTAAAGGTGACTAGGTGACTTCCGCGGGATCCCTCGACTGCGCTTTGCTTCGTTCGGGATGACCCGTTTCAGTGTCCGCCCGTCACGGTGTAGCCTTCATCGCGCAAATCTTCCGCCAAATCCTTCTCCATCTGTAATGCCGCCTCGTACGGCATCGGGTTGAAATGCGCGTAGAGCTCCGGCATTAGGCGCACGCCATACTTCCGCACCACCCAGGCCGCTTTGTACCCATGCCGATGATTTTCGAAGCGATGTTCCGGCACCAGACCGCTCATGCCGACGTAAACGCACGGCTTCCCGGCGCGTCGGTTGGGGTTTAAGCGCAAAATCGAGGGATGCTTCGCTGCCGCGTCATCGAGTAAGACGACGTAAACGTGATGATGAAATCTCTCCTCCTTTGCGCCTGGCGAGCAATGTTGTTTCAGCTTTCGAGTCAATTCTTCCGGTTCGCTAACTCGTCGCCATTCGGGGCGGGCGGAAGCGATTCGCTGGCGCGTCGAAGTCGGGGCCGGCAAATGAGGAAAACGATAGCTCCGAGAGGGAGAGCGAAATTCAATATCACCGGAGCATAGGAGCTGGCGCGGGTCCACCCGGCGCCAAGCAGATTAAACGAGAGAGGCAGCACATCCCAGGCACCCGTGGTCCAATTCAATTTGAACTGAACGAAGCAAAATAGAATAAAAACAATCCACAGCCAGCGGCGGCGAACACGCGTGCGCGCGCAAATGACGAGCGTCGTGATGATAAAAAGCGGCACGGCAAAACACGCCGCGAGAAACAGATAATGGACCGGCGATTTATTGCGCAACGTAAAGCGATGAATGACCTGTAGAGAATCGGCCAGCGGCTGGAAATTGGCGCTGATGATATGCCGGCCGTTGCTGCCGGACTCGACGGTCACCGTCGCCACGATCCACGCGTTCTCAAACTGCAACTGATAGACCAGGTTCGTTTGCCGTTTCGGTGACGAGCCACCGAACGGCTGGAAATAGCCAAGATGCGCGCCGACCAGCGCGAAGGCTTTGGGTTCTCCGTGGTCGATAACCTGATGTAGCTTATTTAAACCTGAGGCGCCGGCGCGCGCCGCGACCGCCGACTCGAGCATTGGGTCAGCTTCCTCAATCCGGCCTTGTCGCAACAAATCAATAAAGCGGCGGGCAAATTCGTCGTCTTCTTTTGGCGCGAACTTCTGAACCGATTCCATTTCGCTCCAGCAGCTGGCCAGTAGCACGGCGCAGACAAGGGCGAGCGTTCGCTTGATCTGCGTTGTGCGCCGGATGTGACCTGATGCAGTCAAGCCGCGAGCTCTGATTCGCCAATGAGGCCGCGGTGCAGCTCTTCGTAGCGCTGCGCGGCTGTGCTCCACAAAAAACGTTTCGCCATCGCCCGCTCCATCAGCTCGAGCCAAGTCTCGCGCTCCTGAAAAGTCTCGCGCGCGCGTTTGATCGAATCCCAGAATGCTTCGGCCGAGTACTCGTAAGAGAGAAATCCGTAGCCGCGATCCAGTGTCGGGTCGTAATCCTCCACGATCTCCTGAATTCCACCCCTCGCGTGCGCGACCGGCAGCGCGCCGTAACGCAAGCTGTACATCGTCATCAAGCCGCCTGGTTCGAAGCGTGATGGAATGAGCGTGATGTCCGAGCCGGCCTCAATCAGATGCGCCAGGCGCTCATCGAAATGACGCCGATAGGCGAAGCGTGTCGGATAACGGCGCGAGGCGATGGCGAGCGCAGTTTCAAACGCGGGATCTCCTTCGCCCAAAACGATCAGCCGCAAGTCATCGGAGAGCAGCCGGTCGAAAAGCGGCGTGAGAATCTCGAAACCCTTCTCCGCTACGACGCGCGTGACCATTCCGAAGACTGGGCCGCGCGGATTCGGCGCGAGCTCCACGTCGGCGAGCAAAGCATCGCGGCAGATCGTTTTGCCCCAGAGCTTCTCGGAATCAAATTGCGCCGGCAGCAGCGCGTCGTTCTCCGGATTCCAGCGCGCGTAATCGGCACCGTGCAGAATGCCGCTGAGCTTGTGCGCATTTTCGCGCAACACAATGTCGAGCTCGTGTCCACCTTGCGTCGTGAGAATCTCGCGCTTGTGATGCTCGCTCACCGTCGTGATCCGGTCGGCGAACACGGTTCCCCCTTTGAGAAAATTAACGCGGCCGAAGAACTCGAGGCCGCGCAAAGTGAAGAAGCGCTGCGGCAGATTGGTCAGGGTAAAATCGAGGCCCCAGAAACTTCCCTGCTCGGCAATGCGATGGATAGAGAGCACAGTGGCAAAGGGCAGGTTGTGCGCCCGCACGTAGACCGGCACGAGCGCGGCCGCCCAATCGTGCACGTGCAAAATCTGCGGCACGGGCGTGAGGCGGCGCGCCAGCTCGATCGCAGCCTTGTTGAAAAAAATGAAACGCGCCGCGTTGTCTTCGTAGGCGACGCCGTGCTCGGCGTAGATTTCCGGCCGATCGAAAAACTCATCGCAACGGGCGAAGAACAACTGCACCCCGGTCGCGGTGCGTCCTTCAAAATACTCGGCCACGTAATTCTTTTCGCCCACGCGAATATCCACCGTCACCTTCGTGTCGTTCGCTTCCACTTCTTCGTTCTCGCGAATCTCGCGATAAAACGGCAGCACTACGCTGACCTCGTGGCCGCGCTCGCGCAGCTCATGTGGCAAGGCCTCGAGCACATCGACAAGCGCGCCCGCGCGTTGGAGCGGCGGCGCTTCTGCGCTGATCATCAGAATGCGCATCGATTAGGAAATTTCAGCCACGGATGAACACGGATTGGCACGGTAAAAACGCTTACCAGCGTGCGTCACCTCTCTTCATCCGTGTTTCATCCGTGTCAATCGGTGGCTAAGTGATTCTCTGCTTTCTCCGCGCTTTCCGCGCTCCCGTGGGTCTTTCGGGATACGACCCTGCCGAGTAGCAGTAACATCGACAGTAATGATGCCCATAACTACATCGTGAACTTAACGGGAGTTACTAACGTGCAGACTATCACAGTGAGTTTAAGTAATGTGACTGATTCCGCCGGCAACAGTAGCAGCACGGTTGACGCACCAATGGACATACTGCTTGGCGATACGACGAGCGACCGCGCGGTTAACTCGGCCGATATTAGTCAGACCAAATCGCAATCGGGCCAAGCCGTATCCGCTTCGAACTTCCGCGGTGATGTCACCGCGAGCGGCGAGATCAACAGTTCCGATATCTCGCTGGTGAAATCGAAATCGGGCACGGCGCTGCCGTAGGCGACCTACACCCTGATGAACACGAGCGCCTTCACCGGCCAGCCTCCGGGAAAGCGCTCAGTGGTGAACGACGGCTCGGGCAACACCTTCGATCTCGCTTCCTCCATCTACACCATCACCATCGTGCCCGAGCCGGCGACTTGGGCGTTTGTAGCTTTGGGCGGCTTAGTCTGCGCCGGCGTGAACCTCCTTCGCAAACGACGCGCAGGTTAGCTGTTCACGTCGTAATCCGCGCGAAGGTCTCCTCCTTTACGTACGGAAGTGAGCTTCCGCGTCAGACGTCCGACCCAGCAGCGCGACGTCAAACGCCTGCGTGAGGTCCTCAATCAGATCGTCGCGATCTTCGATTCCGATCGACAGCCGCACGAGATCCGGTGGCGGTGCGAGAGTTTCCTTGAGCGAATCTGGAATGCTCGCGTGCGACATTCTCGAGGGTAGGCTGATGACCGAACTGACCGAGCCGAAGCTTACGGCGATGTCGAACAAACATATCGCGGAAACGAATCGCTCCGACAGTGACACATCGCCGGTGGTAAAGCTGATGACCGCGCCGTTGCCGCTAGCTTGGCGACGATGGACTTCGTAGTTCTCGTGCGTAGCCAGGCCGGGATAATAGATTTTCTGCACGGCTTCATGCTGTGATAGAAACTGCGCGATCGCCTGCGCCGTTGCGTTCTGTTGTGCGACGCGCAGACAGAGGGTTTTCATCCCGCGTATCAACAACCACGAATCGAAAGGCCCGAGACCCGCTCCTTCTGCGTTTTGTTGAAAGGCGATTCGCCGATGGAGCTCGGCGTCGTTTGTTACCAGCGCACCCGCGGTTACATCACTGTGCCCACAGAGGAATTTAGTCGCGGAGTGAATGACAACGTCTGCCCCGAGCGCGAGCGGGTGCTGAAAGCAAGGCGACAACATCGAGTTATCCACGGCGAGAATCGCTCCCGCTGAATGCGCCAGTTCAGCGAGCGCATTGATATCACAGATGCGCAGCAGCGGGTTGCTGGGAGTTTCTACGAGGAGGAGCTTTGTCTTTCCCGTCAGGCTCGCACGAACAGCATCGAGATCTGTCGTGTCAACATAATTAACGTAGATGCCTGCGCGCGACAAAACTTGGTCGAGCAGGCGGACCGTTCCACCGTAGAGATCGTTCCCCGCCACGATTTCGTCACCGACTTCCAGCAACCTCGTCAGTGCGGTGAGCGCTGCCATCCCGCTGGCAAAGGCGCATGCGTGCTCGCCGCGCTCAAGCTTCGCCAGTTGTTGCTCGAGCAATCTGCGAGTTGGGTTTCCGCTGCGGGTATAATCGTAGTCGCCGAACTCCGACACGGACGGCTGTCGAAACGTGGCAGTCTGATAAATGGGCGGGGAAATCGCGCCGTACGGATCTCCGTTATCTTCAAGGTGCACGCAGAGCGTGGCTGTTTTCACGCGACGCATGCCTCCTCCGTTGTGGTGCTGTTTTCTTCTGCCGACAAACCCTCTCGTCGGATGTCCAGCAGATCGGCGATCACCGCCTCTGTTGTCGGCCATCGTCCCGCGCCGGTGCCACAGACCGACAACATCTGGCCGTTCTCTAGCTCGACCGTTAAGCAGTTTTGCGCGCCTATCACCGATGCGAGAGGGTGCTCGTTAGGCAATTCCGTCGGGGCTACGCTGGCGACAAAACCATCTGCAGTGCGGACACAGGAAGCGACGAGACGCACGTTCGATCCCAGCTTCGATGCCGCTCGCACCGATTCGCGGCTGAGCCGCTCGATGCCTTCGCGCCGCACGGAATTGAACGGCAACGAAACACCAAACGCTTCGCGCGACAGGATGATCAACTTTTGCGCGGCGTCTGTCCCGTTCAGATCGAGCGTCGGGTCGGCTTCTGCGTACCCGCTCTTTTGCGCCGCGCGAATCGCATCCTGCAATTCGGCGCCATGCACAAGCTGATCGAGGATGAAGTTGGTCGTGCCATTGAGGACACCAGAGATCGCGCGGATTGGACCGAGAGCTTTAGCGCGCCGGATTGTTTCGAGCGCGGGAAGCGCACCGCCGACGGCCGCGCTGGAGCGGAGCGTTACGCCGTTTTCTAGCGCTAATTCATGCAACCGTTCTCCGTCAGTTGCCATCACCGCCTTGTTCGCGGTGACAACATGCTTTCCCAGGCACAACGCGCGGCTGATTAGTTCACTCGGCAGTTCGTTTCCGCCGATGAGTTCAACGACGACATCGCACGGCCGTTCGATTAGTGCGTCTACGTCATCAGTGAGAAGGTCGTGCGCAACGTGCGGTTGGCGCGCTCGCGAAGTGTGACGCACTCCGACGCCGACAACCGTAAAGGAGTGCGGCATGCCGGAGAGGCGTTCAAAAACCCCACCCCCGACCGTGCCGCAGCCGAGCAGCGCGATTTCCAGCGGCGGCCGTTCGGATGCTGGACGTGCGACACGATCGACATTAGAACCGATTTCAGTGCCAGAGGTTGCGGCCAATGACGTTGCCGTGATCCGCACTCCGTGCGCTTTAGCGAAGCGGATCGCTTTGGGCTGAACGAGTGTTCCGGCGACGCGGCCAGCAGTTTCGTAGGTAACCTCCGCGAACCGC
>JBBPYF010000015.1:0-15261 GCA_038200165.1 Chthoniobacterales bacterium
CTCACACGGTCATCCCGAGCGAAGCGGAGCGAAGTCGAGGGATCCCGATGCGCTACATTTCCGGTGACTTCCTCGGGCTCCCTCGACTTCGCTTTGCTCCGCTCGGGATGACGGGTGCGTTGGAGCTGAGTTAAGGTGAGAGATGATCTTCACCAACGCGCGCGTTGTTCTCGCTGACGGTGTTCGCGACGATCTCGACGTTGTTGTGCGCCAAGCTCGGATCGCGGAATTGCGGCCGCGGACGCATTCGACAGACGCGATCGACCAGGGCGGGAATTATCTCACGCCCGGCTTTGTCGATCTTCACGTGCATGCCGCAGTGGGACGTGACGCGATGGAAGGCAACGCGGAGGCGTTCCGCGCGATTTGTGATTACCACGCGCGCGGCGGCACGACTTCGTTGCTCCTGACGACGACGACTGCGCCGCTTGATGCAGTCGGCAGAGTCATCGAGCAGGTTCGGAGGGCGAACATTCCGCAGATCGCCGGGGTGCATGTGGAAGGGCCGTTTATTTCGCGGAAGAAAGCGGGAGCGCAAAATGCGCAGTTCATTTGTGAACCGACGGAAGAAGCCGTCGCGCGCCTGCTCGAAGACAACGATGTCATCAAACGCCTCACGCTTGCGCCGGAGATCAACGGCGCGCTGAATGCGATCGCGCAGTTTTCAGCTGCAGGAATAAGCGTGAGCGGCGGTCATTCAAATGCCTGCGGTGATGAAGCGCGCGCGGCCTTGGAGCGCGGGATGCGCAGCGTGACGCACACTTTCAATTGCATGTCCTCGGCGCGACGGCGCGGAACTCATCGCGTGGCAGGTCTGCTTGAGTTCGCGCTGAGCGAGCCGGCGATTTCCTGCGAATTAATCGGTGACGGTCACCACGTATTGCCGACGCTGATGAAGCTGTTGTATCGGGCGAAAGGAGCGCGCGGTATTTGCCTCGTCACCGATGCGAGTGCGGGCGCAGGTTTGCCCGACGGCACGAGTTTCGACCTCGGCGGGAGGAGATGCGTGGTAGAGAACGGCGTGTGTCTGCTGGCGGACAGGTCCGCGCTCGCCGGCAGCGCCGCGTCCATGATCGATCTTGTGCGGACGATGGTGCGCAATGTGGGAGTGCCGTTGCACGAAGCAGTGGCGATGGCATCGCGCAATCCGGCGCGCGAGATCGGGCTGAGCGGCAAAGGCGAGATCGCGGTGGGAAACGATGCGGACCTGGTGGTGATTTCGCCGGAGCTCGAGGTGGAGCAGACATTTGTCGGCGGCGCCTTGTCATTCCGAGCGGAGCGCTAGCGCAGTCTGAGGAATCCCGCGGCGCCACCATTAAAGTAATTCACCGGGATCCCTCCACTTCGCTTCGCTCCGGTCGGGATGACAGCAGAAACTCGCGATGTCCAGCGCCGCAGCGGGCCGGCTGATCTTTGCAATATTTGCCGACCATTCGCGCAGCAGCTTTGCGTTGTCCGCAATTGCGGTGTCGATCGCGCTGATGACTTCATCCTGCGAGAGCGCGACGCGCCCGCAATTCGTCTCCGCGATCAGCTGCGCGTTGCCTTCTTCCTGCCCGGGCACGATTTGATTCACGATCATCGGGCATTTCGCCGCGATCGCTTCCTGCACGGTGGCGCCGCCGGCTTTGCTGATGAGCAGATGATGCCGCGCCAGTAGCTGCGGCAATTCCGTTGTCCAGCCGATGATCTCGAAATGTTTTCCGCTGGCTGTGCGGATTTCCGCGATGGCACGCCGCAACTTCTCGTCGCGGCCGACCGTGACGGTAAGTTCGGTCCCGTTCAATGCGGCGAGTCGTTGCACCAGCGCAGGTGCCGTCGCGCGCCCGGCGTTTATCATGTAAAGAATGCGCCACGGCGGATGTGGGCTGCGCGATTCGCTCAAGCGCGCGAATGCCGGATGAACGGGGAAACCAAACACGCGCAAAGTCTCGCGCGCGACGCCCGCGCGCTCGAGCACAGCCGCGCTTTGCTCATTGGCAACGAGGAAAAAATCGGCCGAGCAACGAAACCAGATGGCATTGATGCTGATGGAATCGGTGATGCAGACGACGCGTTTCGGCCTCGAGCCGTGCGACGGGCCGAGAATCTCATCGAGCAAATGCCCGTAGGCGGGGTAAACAGAAACGATCGCCTCCGGCTGATCGCGGGCGATGATTTGCGCGAGCCGATAACGCACGGGCGCGAGCCAGCGGAAAGCGCGGCGAAATTCCGTCTGACGATCGATGAGAGAATACAAACGCGACCAGATTTGCGGAGCGCGATTAATGAGCTGGAGATAGCCGCGGCAGGTGAGGTCGTTAGCCGCGCCGAAAGTCTCGGCCAACAGATCACGGACATGCACGGTCGCTTCCGGCGCGGTCTCCGCAAGCCCGGCTTGAATGCCGCGCGCGGCGGCGTTGTGCCCTTCACCGAAAGCGGCGGTGAGGATAAGGAATCTTTTCACTTCGCAGAGCGCCGGAACGTAATGGATAATTGCACGCGGCAAAGTACACTTGCGCGGCAATGAAAACGCTGCGGCTCATCGGGCGCACCACGCGCCGGCTCGTCTGGGAAACGGCGATGGACAACACCACCGGCCTGGCCGCGCAAATGGCTTATCAGCTCATCTTCGCGCTCGCGCCCGGGCTGCTTTTTTTGTGGCATCTGCTCGGTCTCTTCGGCACCGATCCGGCGAAGCTGCACCGCATGTTCGTCATTCTGAAAAATTTCATGCCGCCGGATGAAAAGGTGCAGGACATCCTCGACGCTGCGCTCGCCAATGTTGTCCTCACCGGCTCGCAGCGCTTCTTTTCCAGCGTCGAGATCGCGCTCGGCATTTTCCTCGGCACCATGTTCATCGCCACCATCTCACGCGCGCTCAGCCAGACGCACGGCGTGGTGGAGGATCGGCACTGGTGGTCGAAATACATCATCTCGTTCTTCCTGCTTTTCTGGTTTGGAATCACCATCCTTTTTTGCTTCAATGCCGTCGTCTTCGGCGAAAGGCTTGCCGGCATCGCCGAGGTGAATTTCCAGCTGCGCATTCCGCTGCAGGAATGGGTCGCAGCGTTGAACATTCCCTTCACCGCGCTCGCGCTGGTGGCGCTCGCGCTCGCGCTCTACCTCCTCACGCCCGAAAATTATCTCACCGCCAGGCAGGCACTGCCCGGCGCGATTCTCTTTGCCATCGGCTGGCTGGTGGTAACGAAATTGTTCCAGCTCTACGTCAGCAAATACGATCGCTACAACCCCACTTATCTCGCCGTCGCTTCCATCGTCATGCTCCTGACCTGGATGTATCTCACCTGTCTGCTCTTGCTTCTCGGCGGAAAATTAAACGCGATTCTCCGGCGCGAGCATGAGCGTGCTCTCGCTCAGCAACAACCCGCGGCGGCGGCGGCTTGAACCCGCGGTCGCTTTTGTGACGTTCGCGCAGGTGTTCCGTTTGCGCTCGCTCTTGGTGATCGCGCTCATCGCGGGCGCGCTGCCGTTCCTCTACGCGCAGGAGGAAGAAGATCAGCCGACGCCCAGGCCGAAATCTTCCGTGGCTGCGAAGAAGTCGCCGACTCCATCGCCGTCGCCGAAAAAGAGGAAGCGCAGCGCAAAGCCGGGCGAGACGCCGGAGGCAACAAAGAAGCCGAAAGCCGAGTCGGACGAAGAATCGACGCCAGCGCCTTCGAAAAAAAGGAAGAGCAAAGGTTCACCGAGCCCTTCGCCTAAGAAATCAAAAAAGGCAAAGAAGAGCGCATCACCAAAAAAGTCGCCATCGCCCAGGAAATCGCCTCGGCCCGAATCATCGCCGTCGCCGGCCGAAGAATCACCAGCGCCGCTTGCCGCGCCTTTTCTTTCCGCGAGTCCCACGCCGGTGCGCGTGGCCAGCGCCGTTCCTGCGAACGTCCCGCAGGTCAATATCGAAAAGTCAGGTTTTCTCGCCGATCAGGGCTACGAGCCGCCGCCGACACCGGCCCCGCGGCGGGGGTGGTGGTTTTGGTCACGGCCCGAAGTCACGTACAACTATCTCTCGCGCTCAGTCCGCAACGAGATCGACCGCGCCCCAGTGATGCGGCGGCGCTGGCAATTCATCATCGTGCACAACAGCGGTACGCGACAGGGCAGCGCGCGCATCTTCGATTACTACCATCGCCATGTGCGGCGAATGCAAAATGGTCTCGCCTATCACTTCGTTATCGGCAACGGCACTTCCACCGGCGACGGCGAAATCGAAGTGGGCGACCGTTGGCGGCGTCAGATCAACGGCGGGCACGTGCACAGCGATTATCTCAACAACATCGCGCTCGGCATCTGTCTCGTCGGCGATTTCAATCGCGACCAGCCCACCCGCCGCCAGCTCGAAGCTTGCGAAGAGTTGATCAATTACCTGCGCAAACGCTGCGGGAAAATCGATGCGCATTACGCCGTGGTGCGTCCGCATCGCGACGTCAATCCTCCGCAATGGGCCACCGATTGCCCCGGCGACGCTTTCCCATATCAATGGTTCCGGCGCTTCGCCGAGTAGCGTCGTTGTTTCTGGCGTTGTCGTTGTAGCTGCCGCAGTCCTCGGCAACAGAGGCGTGCCACGTCAGAATGAATCGTGCTCGGAATCTTTTTTGTGAATATCTCGGTTAAACCAAGAAATCATTTCGCCATGGTGGCCGATCTGCCGCCGAGGACGGACGGCAGCTACAACGGCCTCATGGTCGCTACAACGCGTCCGTGCACAGCAGCGACAGGGCTAATGACAACGGCGTTCACGCGCGTGTAACTGCGATGCGTGTATGCACACACGCGAACTGCCACAACCTCAACCCGTCTCAGGATTCAGTTGTCAGACTCGGCCAGCAGCGGCAATCTCTCATCATGCCTCCGATGTTCCTCATCGAGTCCGCCACGCAGCTGGCGATTTTTCTTAGCAATCGGCCTGGCGCACTCTCGCGCGTCTGCAATGAGCTGGCCGCCGCCGAGATTAATATTCACGCTCTTGCCATTTCCGATACCGCCGACCACTCCGTCGTACGCATGGTGGTGAGCGATCCGACCAAGGCGCTCATGCTGCTGGGCGAACGCGGCGTGCTCGCGCTGGAAGCTGATGTGTTGATGATCGAGACCGACAATGAGCCGGGCACCCTTGCCCGCATTGCCGACCGGCTGGCGCGCGATGGGATCAATATCGAATACGCTTATCTCGCCACCAGCGTGAAATCGGCTAAAGGTTTGATGATTCTGCGCCCGAGCGATGTGGAGAAGGCGCAACGCGTTTTGCGCGAGCTGTAGCAAATCGCCTGTGAGCGACCTTTCCATCAAACCGGCGACCCAGCTCGCCATCTTCATGACGAACCGGCCCGGCAGTCTCGCCGCAGCCTGTCGCGCCCTGGCCGAGGCCGATGTCAACATCGATGCCCTCGCCACTGAAGGCGACGTTTTTGGATCGCAGGGCGGCGAAATCCTGGTCCGCATGGTCGTGAGCGATGCCACTAGAGCCGTCGCCGTTCTGGCCGAGGAAGGCGCGGTGGCGGTGAAGACCAACGTGCTCCTGATCGAGGGCGCTAACAAACCGGGTATGCTCGGCACCATCGCCGACCGCCTCGCCACGGCCGACGTGAACATCGAATCAGTTTATCTTTCCGCCAGCACCGACGCGACACGGTGCACGGTGATTCTGCGCCCGAGCGACGTGGATAAAGCGCAACGGCTGCTGCGCGATTTGTAACGTGTAGCTGCCGTCCGTCCTCGGCGGCAGAAGGACTTTGCGCCTAACGGTCAGCTCGCGTTCCCTAGCGCACGTATATCGCCGTCGCTTGCACCCGCCGGTTGATCAACGGGCCGCCGACATTCGCCGCGCCGCCACCACCGTAAAAGCTGTGCCGGCCACCGCCGAACCCAAATCCTCCCACGCCAATCGACAGAGCACCAGCCGATTCATCATAGACATCCTGCAAGAGCACACCGTTAGCCCCGAGAGCGCCGGCTTCCTCACGTAACCGGCCGATGGCCGTATCCATCGCCTCGCGATCAGGAAACATCCAGCTGGTCCCGCCGGAAGAATTGATGATGGCGATCCTTTCGTAGTGGCGCGGCTGCGTTTCATAGATGCGAACCGCCGCCGGGCTGATGGCCGGTCGGGCCCGGCCTACCATGATCGTGCGCGTGGTGGCGCATGCGGAGATGAGGCAGGTTGCCACGAGCGCCAACGCGCAAGAGAGGGACAATTTCATAACTATTGAATTCGTGTGCGCAGACGGAGTTGCGCCTCCAAGCTATGGCCGCCGTTCCGGTGTAGAGGCGTTTGTGCCAAACGCCAGCGCAGAAGTGACACGCCAGACCCGTTCGGCGGTCTCAGACCGCCGCTACAGGTCGCGTTCGTTCGTCAGACCATTGCGCACCCGCTCGCCGTAGTGAATAGAAGCGCTTCCGATTCTATGACCCCGATCAAACGATGGCTTGGTTACCCTTATCCGCTTGGCGCCACCTGGCTCGGTAACGGTGTTAACTTCGCTCTCTTCTCTCAGCACGCCACCTCGGTCGACCTTTGCCTCTTCGATAGCATGGAAGCGCGGCAGGAAAACGTCCGCATTCCCATGACTGAGCACACCGATCTCGTCTGGCACGTTTTCCTGCCCGATGTCCGCCCTGGCCAAATCTACGGCTACCGCGTCTCCGGTCCGTATGATCCGAAATTCGGGATGCGCTTCAATAGCTCGAAACTCTTGCTCGATCCGTATGCCAAAGCCATCGCCGGGCACGTGGAATGGGGCGATGAGATGTTCGGCTATGTCGTGGGCGGCGAGGCGGAGGATTTGGCCCGTGACTTTCGCGATGACGCGTGGGGAATGTCCAAGGCGGTGGTCATCGACAATGCGTTTGACTGGCGCAATGACAAACGGATCGGGCGGCCGCTGGCGGAATCGATCATTTACGAAGTGCATGTGAAGGGATTTACCAAGCTATGCCCGGATGTGCCGGAAGAATTACGCGGCACCTATGCTGGCCTCGGCAGCACCGCTGGCATTGACTACTTAAAGAAGCTTGGAGTTACTGCGGTTGAACTTCTGCCCATCCACGCCCACCTCGACGACAAGGCGCTGGTGGATCGCGGGCTGACCAATTACTGGGGATATAACACAATCGGGTTCTTTGCCCCCGAGGGCAGGTACTCAAGCAGCGGCGATATGGGCCAGCAGGTAGTCGAGTTTAAGTCGATGGTGCGCAATCTGCACGCGGCTGGTATCGAAGTTATCCTTGATGTAGTCTACAATCACACCGCCGAAGGGAACCATCTCGGCGCCACCCTTGCTTTTCGCGGGATCGATAACATCGCATACTATCGGCTCCTGCCGCAGGATCCTCGCTTCTACCTCGATTTTACCGGCACTGGAAATACCTTCAACCTGCTTAATACCCGCGCCCTGCAGCTGGTCATGGACAGTCTGCGCTACTGGGTGCTCGAGATGCACGTCGACGGTTTTCGTTTCGATCTCGCCAGCACTCTGGCGCGCGATGCCAACGGGGTAAATAAATTGCACGCCTTTTTCGAGATCATTCACCAGGACCCGGTGCTTTCGCAGGTGAAGCTTATCGCCGAACCGTGGGACGTCGGAGAAGGTGGTTACCAGGTGGGTAACTTCCCCGTCCTCTGGGCTGAGTGGAATGGCAAGTATCGCGATGCCATTCGCAGCTTCTGGAAAGGCGACGAAGGCCGCATCGGCGAAGTAGCTTACAGGATAACCGGTAGCCCTGATCTCTATCAGCAGGATGGCCGGCGTCCGTATGCCAGTATCAACTTCGTCACCGCGCACGATGGTTTTACTTTAACAGATTTCGTTAGTTACAACGAAAAGCACAATGAAGCGAATGGCGAAAACAACCAGGATGGAGATAACAACAACCATTCCTGGAATCACGGCGTCGAAGGTCCGACTAATGACCAGGAAGTAAATACCTTGCGCGCGCGCCAACGCCGTAACTTCCTGACTACGCTCCTTATCTCCCAGGGAGTGCCCATGCTTTGTGCTGGAGATGAATTCGGCCGCACCCAACAGGGAAACAATAATGCCTATTGCCAGGATAACGAGATCAGCTGGATAGATTGGAGTAAGCGTGACCATGAAAAGCTTCTCCTCGAGTTTACGCGCCGCTTGGTCCAGCTACGGCACGATCATCCCGTTTTTCGCCGGCCGAAGTTCTTCCAGGGCCGGCGTATTCGCGGCAGCGAAATCAGGGACGTGATGTGGTTCAATCCCGGCGGCAATGAAATGAGCGACGAAGAATGGGCTTCGCCCTTTGTCCGCTCCCTCGGTGTGCTGCTTAGCGGCGATACCATCGACGTGCTCGACTTTCACGGCGAACCGATTCGCGACGATACCTTTCTCCTCCTCATTAACGCTCACTACGAGTCCATTTCCTTCTTGCTGCCCGGCCAGGCCGACCTCGAGTGGCAGTTGATCATCGACACCAGTCTCGAGACCGGTTTTCCCGCTCAACCGAAAGCATTCGCCTCCGGGGAAGACGTGCCCCTGGCAGACCGCGCCGCCTGCCTGCTCCAGCTCACCCGAGGTGCGCAAGCTCAGGCTCGGCAGGAATCGTACAAAAAACGCCACGTCGATTTGCCGCAGAAAAGCGCGCCAGCGGGGCCAGCTACGAAGAAAGAGTAGGTGGATTTGCGACCACACAGCAATGCGCCACGCTTCGGCGCGCACATCGTGACCTCATGACTCCCACTTCACTCATCATCGTGGCTGATCGCGGCAGCCTGAAAGCCTACCGCGTGAATGAAACTCCGACGCGCGGCCCGAGCTTGCAGCTTGTCCAGGCGTTCAACCTCACCGACGCCCATGGCCGGCTGCTCGATAAGGTGAGCGATCAGGCCGGACGTTTTCCCGTCGGCGATGCCGGCAGTGGCCGTCACATGAATGCTATCGCTGAGCGCACGCAGATGGAAGCCGAAGCCGATCGTCGTATTCGCAAACAACTGGCTGAGTGCATTGTCGAGCTGGTTAAATCAGACGGCGTCACCGGTTGGTCCTTCGCCGCGCCATCGCCTTGTCACAAAGCTATCATCGATCTGTTGCCGGCAGATGTTCGCGCCCGCATCGTCGAGCACGTGAAGTCCGATCTCGTCAACACCGAGCCTGCGAAACTAAACGCGCATTTTCGTTCCCTCCAGCCGGTGTAGCCACACTTCGTTAGCTGTTTGCGATTTAAAGCTTCCTACCCAGTATCGAAGCAAACGCGATGGAACCTCTGTAGCCTTACCTGACAAAAAAATTGTAGCGCACGATGGCATACAAGGCGCGCAATCCATCCTTCCAGGTTACTTTTTTACCTTCCTCGTAAGTGCGGCCAGAGTAGGAAACGCCCACTTCATAGATGCGGCAGCGCGCTTTGGCGAGGCGTGCCGTTATTTCCGGCTCGAAACCGAAGCCATCTTCTCTCAGTGAAATGCTCTTGATGACTTCAGCGCGGAAAGCCTTGAAGCCCACCTCCATGTCAGTCAGGTTCAGGTTCGTGCACATATTTGAGAAAAGAGTAAGAAGCTTGTTCCCGAGCATGTGCCAGAAGTAGACGACGCGGTGGCTTTGCCCGCCCATGAAACGCGAGCCATAAACCGCATCCGCTTTGCCGCTCCGGATAGGCGCGACAAGTGTCGGATACTCGCCCGGATCATATTCAAGGTCCGCATCCTGGATGATAATGATGTCGCCGGTGGCAGCGGCGAAACCGGAGCGCAAGGCCGCACCTTTGCCTCGATTAGCGTCATGATAAAGGATGCGATCGGCGAGCTGCGCGCCTTTCTCCTTCAGGATACTCGCGGTCCCATCGGTCGAACCGTCGTCAACCACAATAACCTCCGTCTCGTGCAGCGGCGAGGCACGAACTGCGCGTAGGAGTTGTTCGATCGTCGCGCTCTCATTAAAGCATGGTATAACGACGGAGATTTTCACGTATGTGCGAGCCGGCCATGCCCTCAGTGCCCGAGCTTCACCACGTTTGATCGATGGGTCAAACACTGCCTGCATCGGGGTAATTGAGCGAAGCGCGAACTCAGGCTACGGGTGGGAATTCCCATGGGCGCACAAAAAGGCAATCTTGAATCAACCAGGACGAAATGGCTCCTTGCGTTTCCGGCGCAGCGTCCCTGGGTTCTCGCTGCCGCATTACTTCTACTAACTCTGACGGCCTATGCGCCGGTGACACACTGCGGTTACATCTGGGACGACAATTTCCATGTCACAGAAAACCCAACCCTGCGCGACTTGCAGGGGCTACGCCGAATCTGGACGGACGTCAGCGCGACACCTCAATACTACCCACTCGTCCACACTAGCTTCTGGCTCGAGTATCACCTCTGGGCGTTAAACCCTATCGGCTACCATGCCGTCAACGTCGTGCTGCACGCGATCGCGGCCGTTCTACTCTGGCGCGTTTTGCTCCAGCTGCGTATGCCCGGTGCATGGCTCGCCGCCGTTATCTTTGCCGTTCATCCTGTCACAGTCGAGTCGGTTGCCTGGATCACGGAACGCAAAAATGTCCTTTCCGTTGTTTTCTACTTTGCGGCGGCGCTAAGTTACCTCCGCTTCGCCGATACAACCAGCTCGGCGGATGAAGTGAAGCGTCGGTGGAGGTGGTATTTTGTCGCGCTCGTTCTTTTCCTCTGCGCCTTGCTTAGTAAAACAGTTACCTGTTCTCTCCCAGTCGCACTACTTTTGGTTATCTGGTGGAAGACTGGGGAGTTGAAGTGGCGTCATTTCCTTCCCTTGCTTCCATTCTTTATCGTCGGGCTAGGCTTGGGTTTGTGCACCGCCTGGATCGAAAAACATCACGTAGGCGCGGAAGGCAACGCGTGGTCGTTCACTTTTCCCCAGCGCGTCCTCATCGCAGGTCGCGCCCTTTGGTTTTATGCCGCCAAACTTCTCTGGCCCGACAAGCTCACCTTCATCTACCCGCGTTGGGAGATCAGCGTCCGCTCAGCCTGGCAGTGGTCTTTCTCATTGGCTGTAATCATTCTGCTCGCCGCGTTGTGGCTGACGCGGCTTCGGATTGGCCGCGGCCCGCTCGTCGCCATTTTGTTCTTTATCGCGACCCTTTTTCCCGCCCTCGGCTTCATCGATGTCTATCCCTTCCGCTACTCCTTTGTTGCCGATCATTTCCAATACCTAGCCGCTACCGGATTAATCGCGCTCGCCGCCGCCGGACTTAGTCGCTTGCCCACCTTCATTCCATGTCTTGTCCTCACCATTTTTGCTGCACTGAGCTGGCGGCAGATTGCCATCTACCGCGATCTCGAAACACTCTGGCGCGACACCATTGAGAAAAACCCGAACTCCTGGATGGCACAGGATAGTTTCGCCGCCGTCCTTTTGCGCAAAGGACAACCGGAAGAAGCGCTATCCCATTTGCGAAAAGCGGAGCAGCTTGACCCAGACAACGCCGAGACCCAGAGCGGCATCGGCGCGGCCCTCGTCAGACTCGGTCGCGTCGAAGAAGCTTTTCCCTATTTTAGAAAAGCGCTCGAACTGCGACCGGACATTGCGAAGTCGAACTATAACCTTGGTAACGCGCTCCTGCAGACCGGCTACATTGAGTTGGCCATTCCTTATCTACAGAAAACAATTGCGCTCGATCCCACTTACCTGCCGGCTTACGATGATCTTGGTAGCGCACTTCTCCAGTCGGGGCATGTGGAAGAGTCGCTTGTTACCTTGCAAAGCGCCCTCAAGATGCAGCCGAACGACATCTCCGCCCATTTCTATATAGCGAATACACTTCTTCAATTACATCGCGTGAAGGAAGCGGTGGCGCATTTGCGCGAAGTGCTCGCCGCCCATCCGCGCGACCCCGAAGCTCTCAAAAACATGGCCTGGGTTCTCGCTACTTCGCCCGACCCGGCGCTGCGCGACGGCGCGAAGGCGGTTGAGCTTGCCGAATCAGCCACCGCACTAACGCCGCGCTCTGATCCCGTTATCGGCGCGACCCTCTCTGCCGCCTACGCGGAGACTGGCCGCTTCAACGATGCGCTAACAACGGCGGAAAACGCCTTGCAACTAGCCACCAACAGTGGGAATGCAGCGCTCACACGGCTCCTTCAGAACCAGATTGAACTTTACCAATTGGGGCTTCCTTTCCGAGATAATCGATGACGCCATCTTTCGGCCGGAGACCTAAGGTATCTCGCGGCACAGTCTTTCCAGGCGGGATCGTCAGCCAGTTTCAAGCAGGCTAGGTTCGTTAGACCCGGCATCACATCTAACGAGTCTAAGCCCGCCTTCACTGTCATGCAGGCCTCTCTCACCGCGCCTCATCAGAAGCTGAGATCGGCGCGTCGAGGTGAGCTGGTAATGGCGGAGGTTTATGCCGCGGATACGTAAATCTTACGACAGAAGCTGCAAACGTGAGGATAAGCAGTCCCGCGAGAAAAGCCGGCACCCCGTAAATCAAGTAACCAAACGAATCGTGATGATAGCTGGCACCCGAGAGCAGAGCCCTGATGGTTGGCGCCAAGAACTTAATTCCGGCAATGATCTGCCAGACTCCCCAGATACACAACCACACGGCAACTGTCCGAGGAATAACACCAAAAAATTCCTCCGCTTTCATGTACGAGCATCTAACGAGCTAACGCCACTCGATCGTAGCGAGTGGCAGTTCAAAATTACACTAACCACGCTGGACATCAGAGGCAACAACGCACTTTCGGTCGCCCGATATGCCGACGTCGCTTCACCGTATAATGATCGAACTCAAGCTCAGCCACGGTTCAGGGGAGCGCAAGCCTGCTCCGCCGTGGCGAGTGGCAGCTACTGTAAGCGCACTAGCTACGCTGGACATCAAAAGAACGACGCCGTCTGAGCCGTTGGCTGCAGCGCCTGGTTAGATGTTTGGTGCTACGAAGCAAGAAGACTGCGAACCGAAATGTCTTCGTCGATGTCGCCCCAGTGAATGCCAACGCCCCGGCCGATCAGTCGCCACTTCGCTCGTTCAGCTGGCGTGGCACGAAGAAGACGCGGAGACCACTCTAGCGGTGCTGAAACGCGCCGACCATCCACGAGCGTGACAACAAGCTCGTCATCGCTGCATGATACGTCCACCGCGTCGGCAATGGGTTTACTGGCTAAAGTGCTCATCCCAAGCAATGATAAACTCCTGCGCGTGCTCTGCAATGATGGAGTGAAGCTGGCGCAACTCTGAACCGCGGAAACCGCGCGACTCGACCAACTCAATAGGCTCCAGCCAAAACTTCGCGTAACGCTCTGCCTGCTCCACATGGACATGCCGTGGCTCGTGACCTTCGCGGCTGAAAAAAAAGAAGCGATATGGTGCTTTCCGTCATTGTCTCATAACTCGTGAAGCGTAAAACTATCTAACGAGGTCTTAAGCCTGCGTCAGCATGGCCGCGCGAAAATTCTTCCGCGCCCATTCTGCGCGATCCCTCCATCTGCACTTCCGTCGGCGCAATAAAGCCATCTGCTGTTCTGAAGACGAGGCCGTGCTTCTGTTCGGGAATAATCGCCGCCCTGAAAATTTTCAGCATGCGGCCATCGATCCTGGTGAACGCGCCCGGCCATGGATCAAACGCGCGAATTTTCCGCTCAATCACTTCCGCCAGCTCGTTCCAATCGATGTATCCGTCCGCGCGCCCCAGCTTCGGCGCGTAGGTCGCACGCGAATTATCCTGCGGGATGCGCGGTGCGTTTCCGTCTTGCAGCACGGCGAGCGCCTCGCTCAGAGCCTGCGGCGCGAGTCGCGCGAGCCGATCGTGGAGCGAGCCCCCAGTTTCATTCGGCGCGATTTCGATCTTTCGCCGCAGCAAAATATCACCAGTATCAACGCCTTCATCCATGTACATGACGGTGATTCCGCTTTCGTGGTCGCCCGCTGCGATCGCGGCCTGAATCGGTGCCGCCCCACGCCAGCGCGGCAGCAGCGAAGCATGCAGATTGAGACAGCCGAGTTTCGGAATCTCGAGAACTGCGCGTGGAAGAATCTGCCCGTAGGCCATGACAACAATCAGCTCCGGTGCCAGCGCGCGAATTTCCGCGACTGCTTCGTCGCGCTTCATCCGCGCTGGTTGCAGAATCGGTATGTCCGAATTTTCTATCGCAACCTTGATCGGCGGCGGCGTGATTTGCTGTTTGCGCCCGGCGGGTTTGTCCGGCTGCGTGACCACACCCGCGAGTCGATGCTCGCGCGATTCGTTCAACGTCCGCAGCGCCGGCACACCGATGGCGCCGGTGCCAATAAAAATAATGCGCATCCGGTTTAGGAAAGGAGCGAGGCCGGAACGCGTCGTCGCTCTCGCGCCTGCTGCGCCGCCATGGCGATTATCTTTTCGCCGGCTGTGACTTCACGCGATCCGACCGAAGACCCGCAGCCAGTGCAAAGGTAATCGTAGATTTCCTTATCGGGCAGGACTAGCAGCAGGCGCTCGCGCACCGGCATGGCCGCCTTGCACTTGTCGCAATAAAGACTGGAGGCGGTGAAATTCTCAAACTGCTGCTGCGACTGCGGGCTCATGATGATGCGGTACCAGCCCGTCGTTCACGCGGGCCAGGATGTCGAAAAGAACCTTGGCGGGCGGCTGCGTCGCGTCAATGCAGGCGATGCATTCCTTGGAATAATAGGAGAGCACCGGCTTGGAGTCCTGCTCGTAGAGTTCGAGCCGACGGCGAATCACTTCCTCGTTCGCGTCGTCGAGCCGGTTGTCTTTCAGCGCGCGCTTTTTCAGCCGCGTGAACAAGGTGTCGCGGTCGGGGCACGAAAGGTGAAACACTTTTTGGACATCTATCATCTCGTCCATGATACGCGCCTGGCCGACGTTTCGAGGAATGCCATCGAGGACGAGAGTGTCGATGTCGGGCTTGAATTTATGGCCGTCGACCGCGGCATCGATCGCTTCCTTCCAAAGCTCGACCGTCACTTCATCGGGCACGAGCTGACCCCTGCTCGAGTACTCCAGAAAGGCGCGGCCGACTGTCGTGCGGGTGTCGATGGAGCGGAAGACATCGCCGCAGGCGCAATGATAAAAACGCGGAATGGTGCCGAGGGTTTTGCCCTGCGTGCCTTTGCCACTGCCCGGCGCGCCGAAGAGAAGGAAGGTGTTGTATTTCATGGCGAGGAACTTTCTTTATAGAACACGGAGCATGTTTTGGGCAATGCTCGTCATTGGGGGGAGCGCGGGGGCCCCCCCCCCCCCCCCCCCAGATTAATTAGCGCCCCCCGGGGCGCCAAAAAACCCCCCCCCCCCCCCCACCCAAACCCCCCCCCCCGCCGGCCCCGCGCCAAAAA